>NZ_JAYRST010000024.1:0-41468 GCF_041920015.1 Phenylobacterium sp. | reverse complement strand
CCAATCCTCCCGCACCGCGCGCACCGCATCCTGCGACAGCGCGCGCCGCCCGGCCAGCATCGCGGTTCCGGCCGAGGCGGCCACCAGCGCCCCGGTCACCAGGGCCAGCAACGCCCAGGGCAGCTTCGTCTCCATCGTCCAGTGGAACGACTGGGGATTGACCACGTGGATCAGCACCTGGCTCATCACCAGGCCGAGCCCCACGCCGGCGAGAGCCCCGACCGCGCCCAGCAGCGCGCCCTCCGTCGACAGCATCAGCATGATCTGACGGCGGGTGACGCCGACATGCCGCAGCATCCCGAACTCCTTGGTCCGCGCCAGGGTCTGGGCAGAGACGGTGGCGGCGACGCCCGCCAGCCCCACCAGCACCGCGATCGCCTCCAGCCCGTAGGTGACGGCGAAGCTGCGGTCGAACAAACGCAGCGCCTGGGCCTTGATGGACTGCGGTTCGGCGATCTCGACCCGCCGCGCCAGATCGGGCGGCAGGCGCGCGGTCAAGGCGTCCTTGGCCTCCCGCCGGGAGACGCCGGGCCTCAGCAGCACCGAAGCCTCGCTGCGGGTCGCATCGCCCGTCAGGCGCGTATAGTCCTCGCTGTCCAGCGTGACCGCGCCATGTTGGCGGGCATAGTCGCGCCAGACCCCGGTCACGAAGAAACACGGGCCCCCGTCCTGCGGCCCGATGGGCAGCGCGATCCGATCTCCCGGCTTCCAGCCATAGACCCACGCCGCCGGCTCGGAGACATAGACCGGGATCGTCCCGGTCGGCGCGGAGACCTCCCGCCCGATGATCGGCGGAGCGCCGGCGCCGAGCCCGCCTTCCGGCCGCGCCATCAGGGCCAGGGGCGGCCGGTCCGCCGACATCTGCAATGTCGTGGTGCGCAGGAAGCCGATGGAGGCCACGCCCGGCGTCGCGCTCAACCGCGCCTGATCCTGCGGGGTGAAGCCTCCGCCCGCCTCGACCCGCAGATAGAGATCGGCCGGCAGCACCTGGTTCAGCCAGTCCTCGACCGAGCCGCGGAAGCTGGTCACCATCACCGCCATCGCCACCATCAGGCTGGTGCTGGCCACCACGCCGCAGAGCGCGACGGCGGCCTGGGACGGCGCGCCCCACAGCCGTTGGACGGCGAGGCCTATTGCGGGGTTCACCGCGCCGCGCCGGGCGATGAGCGACAGCAACTCCCGCGCCAGCCGCGGCATCGCCGCCACCCCGCCCGCCAGCAGCAGGGCCATCGAGCCGTAGCCCAACAGCGGCATGCCTGCGAGCGGCGGCGCGAAGGCCGCCGCTGCGCCGAGCGCGAGCAGCAGCAGGGCCGGCCATATCCTGGGAACCTCGGCCGGATCGATCGCATCGCCCAGGTTCTTCAGCGCCACGGCCGGCTGCGCGCGCGCCGCGCTCCGCGCCGGGACCAGGGTTCCGGCCAGCGATGTCAGCACGCCGAGCGCCAGGAAGGTCAGGGCCGCGCCCGGCGCCAGGACCACCTGCGGCCGCGTATCGCCGAAATAGCCGCCGCCGAGGTCTCCGCCCAGGACGTGCAGCACACCGGCCGCCAGGGCGAAGCCCAGCCCCACGCCGAGGACGCCGCCGGCCAGGCCGACCGCCGCGCCCTCCCCCAGGACCTGGGCCAACAAGGCCCGGCGACGCATCCCCAGCACCCGCAGCAAGGCGAACTGCGGGCGCCGCCGCGCGACCGACAGGGATTGGGCCGAATAGACGAGGAAGCCGCCGGTCAGCAGCGCCATCAGCGCCAGCATGTCGAGGTTCACGCGATAGGCCCGGCTCAGGCTGTCGCTGCGATAGGCCTGGTCCTGCCTGGTCGAGACCTGGGCGTCGGGCGGCAGGATGCGGGTCAGGGCCTCTCGCACGCGGCCTTCATCGGCGCCCGGCGCCAGGCGCAGGTCCAGCCGCTGCAACCGGCCCAGCCGCCCGAGCCGCCATTGCGCGGCGGCGATGTCGAGCACCGCGACCTTGCGCCCCTCTTCCACTCCCGGCAGCACGCCAGCGATGCGGAAAGACGCAGTGCGGCCGCCGGCCGTCAGGGCGATGAGTTCGCCCGACCTGCGCCCCTCCAGCGCCGCCGGCGACAGAAAGATCGTTTCCTCGTCGAGCACCGCGGTGGGGGTCGGCGCGCCGCCGGCCTCGGTGCTCAAGGGCCGCGCCAGCAGCCGCGGCGTGACCTGCGCGGCGCGAAAGACATCCAGGCCGAGAACCGTGACCGTCTCGCCCGGACGGCCGGTCGCCGCCTCGACCTCCACCACCGGACTCGCCGCCTCGACGCCCTCGGTTCGCGCCACCCGCGGATAAAGCTCTTCGTCGAAGCCGAACGCCGTCGCCGAGCGGATTTGTAGTTCGGCCTCGCCGTTGACGGCGCTGACCGCCTTGGAAAACTCGCTCAGCGCCGAACTGTTGACCACATGGACGGCCAAGCCCAGCGCGACCCCGATGGCGATGGCCGCAGCGGCCAGGGCCACCCGCCAGGGATGCGCCCGCCATTCTCCCAGGACCATCCATCGCGCAGCAAGGGCGGCCCCGTCGCTACGCATGCGCCGCCGCCAGGCCCTCGCGGCCCAGCACCATCATTCGATCGGCCGCCGCCGCGGCGACCTCCGAATGCGTCACCAGCACCGCCGCCGCGCCGGAACTGCGAATCTGCTCGGAAAGGACCTCCAGCACCCGCGCCGCGGTTTCCGGGTCGAGATTGCCGGTCGGTTCGTCGGCGAGGATCAGCGCCGGCCGGTGGACCAGGGCGCGGGCGATGGCCACCCGCTGCATCTCGCCGCCCGACAACTGCTTGGGATAGTCGCCGCCGCGCCCGCCCAGCCCCACCGTCGCCAGCATGGCCTCCGCGCGCTCCAGCGCCTCGCCCTGCCTCACGCCTTGGAGTGCAAGCGGCAAGGCGACGTTCTGGGCCAGCGACAGGTGCGGCAGCACGTGGAACGCCTGGAACACGAACCCGATCGCATCGCGCCTCAACCGGGTGCGCGCATCCTCGTCCAACCCGGCGAGATCCTGGCCCCCGATGCGGACGGCGCCCGCATCGGCCTCGTCCAGGCCGGCGATGAGGTTCAGCAGCGTCGACTTGCCGACCCCGGATTCGCCCATGACCGCCACGAACTCGCCGGCCTCGACCGTGAAGTCCAATCCCCTGAACAGCACCCGCCCGCCCGGAACGGACTTGGCCAAGCTGGCAAGTTGCAGGGCGGGAGGCATGGGCGGCGCGGATCAGTCCTTGCGAGGCGGCGGGGGTGGCGGACGCTTCTGCGAAAGGGCGACGCAACTTGCGATCCCGATCGGCCCCCGCTCGTCATAGAGCCTCGCCTCGCCCACGGCCACGCCCTCGTCGGCGCCGTGATAGGTCGTCTCGAACCCGATCCACTCGGCGGCGGGCAGGCGGTGCAGATAGAGGGTCACGTCGCTGTTGATATAGCCCAGGCCCTGATCGCCGACATGGGCGATGGGACTGACGAAGTCCGCCGCCACAGCCACCCGCTGGAACGGCGTCAGCGGCGATCCGTCCACGATCTCGCGCACCTCGCTCATCCAGGTCCGGCGCTGTTCGGCCAGGCCGAAGCCGCCGGAGATGTTGCGCATCGCCCACATGCCGCTCATGCCGCTGCGCTCGTCGGGCTCGATCTCCTGCGGCGCGGGGACATCCCAGGGCTGCGGACGCCACACCTGGCCGGGAGGAACGTCCCCGCGCCGAAGGAACTGGCAGGTCGCCCGCGCCATGCTCACCCCGCCGGAAATGAACTCGGCGTCCGCCACGCGGATGCGGCCGCCCTCGCGCACCATGCGCGTGGTGACCTCGACCGGCTCGAAGCCGGGCAGCCGGTACATGTCGACGGTCAGGCGGGCCGGAATAAAGGCCGGATCGCCGTGCCGCTCCTCCAGCACCTGGCCCAGCAGGCCGATAATGACCCTGCCGTGCAGTGAATTGGGGTTCCAGGGGCCGCGGCCCGCAGGCGTGGGAATGTAATGGTCGCCGTCGCGGCGGAAGAATGGTTCGTTTGACATGGCGCGGGACCATGCCGGATTCCATCACGCCGGCCTAGCGGCGTGTTTCTGCAAGGCCTGGCGCCAAACCTGACGATAGAAACGCCTAAAAGAAGCGCGCCAGGTTCCGCCGGACCCGTTCGATCACCGGCTCGTCGCCATCCTCGATGGCGAACGCCTGGCCGGTGATGGTCTCATAGGCCTGGATATAGACCGCCGCCGTATCGACAAGCATCTGCGCCGGAATCTCCGGGATCGGGTCCTTGTAGGGATCGCAGCGTTCGCCCACCCAGGCGCGGACGAAGTCCTTGTCGAAGCTCTCGGGCCGTTGGCCGGCGGCGAACCGTTCGGGATAGCTCTGGGCGAACCAGTAGCGGCTGGAATCTGGCGTATGGATCTCGTCGGCCAGCACGATCTGGCCCTCGGCGTCGGTCCCGAACTCGTACTTGGTGTCGACCAGGATCAGGCCCCGCTCGGCGGCGAGTTCCTGGCCACGGGCGAACAGCGCCAGGGCGTATTTCGACAGGGTTTCCCACTGGTCGGCGCTCAGCAGGCCCTGGTCCACGATCTGGCGGGGCGTCAGGGGTTCGTCGTGCCCGCCATCGAACGCCTTGGACGTCGGAGTGATGATCGGATGCGGCAGTTTCTGGTTGTCGGTCATGCCGTCCGGCAGGCTGTGGCCGTACATCTCGCGCTGGCCCTTCTTGTAGAGGGTCAGGATAGAGGTCCCCGTCGTGCCGGCCAGATAGTCGCGCACCACGATCTCGACCGGCAGGATGTCGAGCCGCCGGCCGACCACCACGTTCGGATCGGGATATTCCAGGACATGATTGGGGCAGATGCCGGCCGTGCGCTCGAACCAGTAGCGCGCCGTCTGGGTCAGCACCTGGCCCTTGAACGGAATCGCCGCCAGGATGCGGTCGAAGGCGCTGATCCGGTCGCTGGCGATGATGATCCGCCGTCCGTCCGGCAGGTCGTAATTGTCCCGCACCTTGCCGTAGTAGGGGTTCGGCAATTCGGGGATGATCGCATCGCGCAAAACGCGATGGGCGTTTCGCGTCAGGGCCGCCTTGTCCATTGAGAGTTCCGCATGGAGACCTAAAGACGGTTCTCTAACCTATTCCGCCGCCCAGACCAGCCCCAGGTCCGAGACAAGCCCGCCCATCGCGCCTATATTCGGCAGGTTTCCCGGAGGAACCTGCATGCGCCGTCTCGCCCTCGCCGCCGCCCTCGCGACGCTCGCCGCCACCCCCGCCCTGGCGGCCCTGAAGGAAGGCGCCAAGGCCCCCGACTTCACCGCCCCCGGCTTCCAGGCCGGCAAGGCGATGACCTTTTCGATGAGCGAGGCCCGCAAGAAGGGACCGGTGGTCCTCTATTTCTTCCCGGCCGCGGAAACCGCCGGCTGCAATCTCGAGGCCCGCCTGTTCGCCGAATCGATCGACCAGTTCAAGGCTCAGGGCGCGACGGTGATCGGCGTGACCGCCGGCAATCTCGACAAGCTGGCCTCCTTCTCGGCCGACACCGAGAAGTGCTCGGGCAAGTTTCCGGTCGCCGCCGACCCGGGCGCCAAGATCGCCGCGACCTATGACGCCAGCCTGGCCGTGAAGCCCGGCTGGTCGAGCCGCACCTCCTATGTGGTCGCGCCGACCGGCGAGATCATCCACGCCTATTCGGACATGAAGGCCAACGAGCACGTGAGCGAGACGCTGGGCGCGGTGAAGGCCTGGCGCGCCAAGCATCCCAGATAGCAGCGCCTACTTGGCCTGCGCGCCCGGCGGGCAACCGCCGTCCTTGCAAAGCCGTTCGAGGAGTTGCTGCTGCATCTGCGGCGCAAGTTCGCGCATGATCGGCGCCATCTTGGCCGTGAGCAGCGGGGCCTTCTCGACGAAGGCCCGCCCGCTGGGGCCCTCGTAGAAGGCCACGACGTCCTCCAACTCCTTCTCGGTGAAGGTCTCGGCCAGGATCGGCGCCATTCGCGCCGAGAGGGCCAGGACCATGTCCCGGGTGGTTTCGCGCATGATCGCCATGAACTCCGCGCGCTTGGCCTCCGGCAGCTTGTCGACGCCCGTTCCCATCATCGCCGGCAGCAGCGCGTCGGTCGTGGCGCCGACCGTCTTTTCCATCTGCATGGCCGCGACATAGCGTTGCGCCAGCTCCAGTTGGCGGGCCGTGGGCGGTGTCTGGGCGCTCGCCGCCCCCACGACCAGCAGAGCCGCGGCCCCAACCAGAATTCCGTTCGCCATTCGCTTCAGCATGCGTCATGCCTCCGATTGCGGTCTGCACCTCCAACCTGCACCGTCACGGCGCAAGCCGGCAATGGCGGAAAAGCCTTGCCCTGCAAGCGCTTTTCCCGTACTAGCGCGCCTCTTCACGGAAGGCGGTCTTGGGCCGGAACGCGAAAGGATCGGGAAACACCCGGTCGCCGCGCCTCAAGAGCCATCGTTTCCGGCGCTCCCCGGCGCTGGACGCGCCGCCCTCCCAACGGGAAAAGGAACCATGGCGCTCTACGAGCACGTTGTCATTTCGCGGCAGGACATCTCGCCGCAACAGGCCGAAGCCCTCAACGACCAAATCAAGGCTCTGATCGAAGAAGGCGGCGGCGCCGTCGCGAAGATCGAGTACTGGGGCCTTCGCAACCTCACCTACCGCATCAAGAAGAACCGCAAGGGCCACTACTCCCTGCTCGCCATCGACGCCCCGCCGGCGGCGGTGAAGGAGATGGAGCGCCAGCTTTCGCTGAACGAAGACGTGCTGCGCACCCTGACCGTTCGCGTCGACGAGCTGGACCTCGAGCTCTCGCCGATTCTCGCCCGCCGCGATCGCGAACGCGAACCGCGCCGCGACGACTTCCAATCCTGAGAAAGGGAGGGATCACCATGACTGACGAAACCTCCGCCGCCCCGGCCGCCGCTGCTGCTCCGGCCGCCGGCGCCCGCCGTCCGTTCTTCCGCCGCCGCAAGGTTTGCCCGTTCTCGGGCGCCAACGCGCCGAAGATCGACTACAAGGACGTGAAGCTGCTGCAGCGCTACGTCTCCGAGCGCGGCAAGATCGTGCCCTCGCGCATCACCGCGGTGTCGGCCAAGAAGCAACGCGAACTGGCCAAGGCCATCAAGCGCGCCCGCTTCCTCGCCCTCCTGCCCTACGTCGTGAAGTAAGGGGGACAGGCACATGAAAGTTGTTCTGCTCGAACGCGTCGAAGGCCGTGGCGGCCTGGGCGACGTGGTCACCGTCAAGGACGGCTACGCCCGCAACTACCTCCTGCCCCGCCAGAAGGCCCTGCGCGCCACCGCCGCCAACCTGAAGATCTTCGACGCCCAGCGCGCCGAGATCGAAGCCCGCAACCAGAAGGCCAAGGACGCCGCCGGCAAGGCCGGCGAAGCCCTTGATGGTTCGTCCTACATCCTGATCCGTCAGGCGGGCGAGACCGGCCAGCTCTACGGTTCGGTGTCTGGCCGCGACGTGGCCGACATGGTCAACGCCGAAGGCGGCAAGATCGACCGCTCGATGGTCGTTCTGGACAAGCCGATCAAGACCCTCGGCGTCCATCCGGTGAAGGTGCGCCTGCACGCCGAAGTGACCATCACCGTCAACATCAACATCGCCCGCAGCGCGGACGAGGCCGAGCGCCAGGCGCGCGGTGAGAACGTCATCGCCTCGCAGTTCGAGGAAGACCGTCTCGCCGACGAGCAAGCCGCCCAGGACATGCTGGAAGGCGGCGCGGGCCAACAGGAAGGCGACTTCGGCGAGCACTGATCGCCAGTCGATTCCAGACTGTTTCGGAGCGGCGCGGACCTTCGGGTCTGCGCCGTTTTCGTTTGCGCGGCCCTGGCGAGATCACCCCGCTGCGGGTGCCTGCGCCCCAAGCTGTGGCCGATTTTCAGCGCCACCGTGACAAATATGTCATTTCAACTATGCGCGGCCGTTCCTAGTCTACCGCCAGGGCCACAAACCACATTCCCGCCTCTCACGGGAACAACTGGGGATAACCAATGAAATATAGCGTGCTTCTACTCGCCGCCTCTTCGGCTGCGAGTCTCATGGCCGGCTCGGCCTATGCTCAATCGGGCTCCGAGGTCGAAGAACTCGTCGTCACCGGCACCCGCACCGAAGGCCGCTCGCGCCTCGAGACCCTGGCGCCCGTCGACGTGATCTCCACCCAGGCGCTGCAGCAGCGCGGCACCACCGAACTCGCCACCGCCCTGGCGACCTCGGTCCCGTCGATCACCTTCCCGCGCCCGTCCAACACCGACGGCACCGACGCCATCCGCCCGGCCACCCTGCGCGGCCAGGGCCCCGACCAGACCCTGGTGCTGGTCAACGGCACGCGCCGTCACGCCACCGCCCTCGTCAACACCAACGGCTCGGTCGGCCGCGGCTCGGCTGCCGTGGACCTGAACGCCATCCCCTCGACCGCCATCGACCGCATCGAAGTGCTGCGCGACGGCGCCTCGGCGCAGTACGGCTCCGACGCCATCGCCGGCGTCATCAACATGCGCCTGCGTGAAGCGGCCAGCGGCGGCGGCCTGTCGGTCACCTACGGCTCCTACGTCACCAGCTTCGACGGCTATTACGGCGGCGGCCACGACATCACCGACGGCGCGACCACCACGGTCTCCGGCTGGCAGGGCCTGCCCCTGCTCGGCGACGGCTTCCTGACGCTGTCGGCCGAATACCGCTCGCGCGAGCACACCAACCGCAGCGACATCGACAAGCGCGTCACCCCGAACCGCATCACCTCGCGCTTCGGCGACGCCGACGTCGACGACGTCGCCTTCTACGCCAACGCCGGCAAGCCGCTGGGCGAGAACTGGGACCTCTACGGCTGGTACGGCTATCAGCATCGCGACGCCTCCAGCTCGGCGACCTTCCGCCTGCCGACCGACGCCCAGCAGAATATCCCCTCGGTCTATCCGAACGGCTACCTGCCCTACCTCACCACCGACACCGAGGACACCAGCGCCGGCGTCGGCCTGCGCGGCGAGATCGCCGGCTTCAAGGCCGACGTGAACCTGGTCTACGGCAAGAACGACATCGACTTCGGCGTCCAGAACACGATCAACCCGTCCTATGGCGCCTCTTCCCCGACCTCGTTCCAGGCCGGCGGCCTGACCTATGACCAACTGGTGTTCGGCGCCGACTTCAGCCGCGAGTTCGACATCGGCCTCGCCGGCCCGCTGAACGTCGCCTTCGGCCTCGAAGCGCGCAAGGAAACCTACAAGATCAACCAGGGCGAGGTCGCTTCCTACGCCCGCGGCCCGATCTCGGGCGTCTCCTTCGGCTCGCGCGGCTTCACCGGCTTCACCCCCTCCAACGAGGTGGACGTGGATCGCGACGCGGTCGGCGTCTATGTGGACCTGGAAGGCAAGGTCACCGAGCGGCTGACCCTGTCGGCGGCCGTCCGCTACGAGGACTATTCGGACTTCGGCGACACCACCACCGGCAAGCTGGCCGCCCGATACGAAGTCACCCCGGACTTCGCCATCCGCGGCGCGATCTCCAGCGGCTTCCGCGCCCCGGCGCTGCAGCAGCAATACTTCACCTCGACCTCGATCCTCTACATCGACAACGTCCCGTTCGAGACCGGCACCTATCCGGCGACCAGCCCGGTCGCTCGCGCCCTGGGCGCCGAACCGCTCAAGGCTGAAACCTCGAACAACTACGCGCTGGGCTTCGTCTTCCATCGCGGCGCGTTCGAACTGACCGTCGACGGCTACAAGATCGACGTGAAGGATCGCATCGTCCTGTCGGAGACCCTGACCGGCAGCCCGACCGCGGCGCCCGGCACCAACGCCCGCACCATCTATGACCTGCTGGCGCCTTACGGCGCGACGGCGGCCCGCTTCTTCATCAACGGCGTCGACACCGAGACCGTCGGCGTCGACGTGGTGGCGCGCTACCGCATCGTCGACGACCAGGCCGGCACCTTCGACCTGACAGCGGCCGGCAACTACAACGACGTCGAGGTGACCAAGACTCCGATCACCAAGACCTCGATCCTGCCGACCCCGACCTCGCTCTTCGCGCGTCAGGCCACCATGCGCTTCGAAGACGGCACGCCGAAGCACAAGCTGACCCTGCAAGGCGACTGGAACCGCGAAGCCTGGGGCGCCACCGTGCGCACCACCTTCTACGGCGATGTCCTCTCGCCGGGCACGGCGGCCGACGGCAGCTCCGACAACCGCACGGGCGCCCGCGGCCTGGTGGACCTCGAAGCTCGCTACACCTTCCCGATCGGCCTGACGGCCTCGGTCGGCGCCGACAACGTCTTCGACGTCTATCCGCGCCAGATCATCCCGTCGCAGAACACGACCTCGGCGGCGCCGTTCTCGTCGTTCTCGCCGTTCGGGTTCAACGGCCGCTTCGTCTACGGCCGCCTGGCCATGAAGTGGTAGGCTGACCGCTACTCACGACCGGAACTGACGCGGCGCGGGGCCATAGGGTCCCGCGCCGCTGTCGTTTCGGCTTTCCGTCCACAGGCGCCGAATCTTCCTGTGGGCGGGATGTCTCGGCGCGTACCGGGACGGCCGCGGTTAGGTATCTGTAAACCCATGGCCATTGTCCCAGCCCTCGACCTCCGTCCCGCTCAGAACGACGCCGCCATCCCGCATGCGCCGGCGAATATCGAGGCCGAACAGGCCCTGCTGGGCGCGCTGCTCTACGACAACGCCGCCTTCGAGCGGATCGGCGACTTCCTTCAGGCCCGTCACTTCTACGAGCCGTTTCACCAGCGCCTGTTCACCGCCATCGAGACCGCGGTCCGCAAGGGTCAGCTCGCCGAACCCATCCTGCTGGCCGAGCAGTTCAACCGCGATCCGGCCTTCGAGGAACTCGGCGGCATCCGCTATCTCGCCGACCTGGTCGACCGCGCGCCGCCGGCCGCCAACGCGCCGGACTATACCCGCGCCATCTACGACCTGGCCCTTCGCCGCGACCTGATCCGCATCGGTGGCGAGATCTCGCTGACCGCCCAGCAGGGCGATGGCGACCGCTCGGCCCGCGACCAGATCGAGTCCGCCGAGGCCCAGCTCTTCGCCCTGGCCGAGAGCGGCGGAAACAACCAGGGCTTCGTGCCCTTTTCCGAAGCCGTGCACGGCGCCGTCACCCTGGCGGCCGAGGCTCACGCCCGCGACGGCGGCCTGGCCGGCGTCTCCACCGGCCTGATCGACCTGGACCGGAAGCTCGGCGGCCTGCACCCGTCCGACCTCGTCATCCTCGCTGCGCGCCCATCAATGGGTAAGACCTCGCTGGCCTGTAACGTCGCCTTCGACATCGCCCGGAACTACGCCTGGGAGCCGCAGCCCGACGGCAGCCGCAAGACCGTCCGCGGCGGGGTGGTGGCGTTCTTCTCGCTCGAAATGTCCGCCGACCAGCTCGCCATGCGCCTGCTCGCCGAGGTCTCGGGCGTTTCAGGCGACCGGCTGCGCAAGGGCGAGATCGATGCGGTGGAGTTCGGCCGCATCCGCGACGCGGCGCTGGAGATCCAGGATGCGCCGCTGTTCATCGACGCCACCGGCGGCATCACCATCGCCAAGCTGGCGGCCCGCGCCCGTCGCCTGAAGCGCACGCACGGCCTCGACCTGATCGTCATCGACTACCTCCAACTCGTCACCGGCGGCGACGGCAAGAGCGACAACCGGGTGCAGGAGGTCTCGATGATCACCCAGTCGATGAAGGCGCTGGCCAAGGAACTGGCCGTTCCCGTCATCGCGCTCTCGCAGCTCTCGCGCCAGGTCGAAAGCCGCGAGGACAAGCGGCCGCAACTGTCCGACCTGCGGGAATCCGGCTCGATCGAGCAGGACGCCGACATGGTGATGTTCATCTACCGCGAGAGCTATTACCTCGGCCGCTCCGAGCCGCGCGAAGGCACGCCCGAGCACCTGACCTGGCAGGAGGAGATGGACAAGGTGCGCGGCACCGCCGACATCATCATCGCCAAGCAGCGCCACGGTCCCATCGGCACGGTCAAGCTGTCCTTCAACGAGGACATCACCAAGTTCGGCAACCTGGCGCGCGACGGCTATTACGATCCGCACTGACCGCCCGCCGCGCAGGCGGCGGCGAGCGGCGGCGGTTCGGCCTCTAGCCCTTGACCAACGCTTCCAGCCGCGCAGGGGTGATGGCCGCGGTCGCCGCCTTCAGGTCGTCCATGCTCGCGCCCTCGCCCTCGGCCGCGACCATGAAACGCTCGCCGACCAGGACGCTGTACTGTCCGCGTTTGGCCTCGCGGTCGTAGGATTCCTGGGTCATCCGCCCGTCGACCTTGCCGATCTTCTCGTACTTGCCGTCGCTCTCGCTGGAGGATTGGACGTTGAAGGCGTTGACCAGCCCGGCCAGCGCGCCGGCCGCGCCCAGATCCGTCACGGTCAGGCGAATTCGGCCCTCTCCCTTGGTGTAGACGCCCTCGGCCTGCGACCCGTTCACGCCCCCGGCGCCGCCCGAGCTGGTCGTCAGCTCGGTGCGGTCATAGCCGGCGACAGCGGCCGGCAGGAACGTCTTGAGCACGTCGGGCGCGATCGCCTCGGGCGCCTTGCCGCTCTCGATCTGCTTGCTGATCGCCTCCAACCGCTTGGACTGGGCTTCAAGCTCGGACAGGTCCACCGACTTGCCGCCGACGCTGATCGTGCCCGCCGCCGGACCGCGGTCGGCCAAGCCGATGCGTTGCAGCGGGCTGGTCAATATGCCGACCAGCACGCCGATCACGATGGCCGCGACCACCACCGCGGCCGTATAGCCCGTCGCCTTGTCCTGCGGCGTCTTCATCAGGCGCGGCAGTCCCTTGTAGAGCAGGTAGAAGCTGTAGAGCCCCAGCACCATGAGGAAAATCAGCGGCGGGAAGATCAGGAAAATCCCGGCCACCCAGGCGGCGGTGCCCGAATAGGCCGCAACCTTCAGCGCCTGCAGCCTGTCCTTCTGGCCGCCGAAGGTCGGCGCCAGGGCGTCGATGATCAGGCTGAGCACATAGACCCCGACCAATCCCATCGCGAAATCGACGACCGCGGAGATCAGCGCGCCCTGGATCGACGGCTTGAAGGTCACGCCGAAGCCGCCATGGCCGAAGACCAGGCTTCCGATCAGGCCGGCCACCGGCGCGATCAGCGACAGGGGGATGATATAGCCCTTGAAGAGGCCGCCGACCGTCACCGGCTCGGCGGCGATCTGGTCCCATGTCGCCGACGGCTTCAGCAGTATCGACTTGACCCGATCCACCAGACCGCTCGTCGCCGCCCCCGGTTCCACCGTGCTCATCCAGATCTCCAGCCCTTTGAGAATCCATCCCGCCGTATCGACGATATGTGAATCTATCCCACGTTGATCGGCTGCGCCAATCTCCGCGCCGCGCCGGGCCTGCTAGACTGCGGCCTTCCACGAATCAGGAGCGAGCATGGCCCGCGACGGCGCCGTCTATGTCTGCCAGTCCTGCGGCGCGGTGCAGAGCAAGTGGGCGGGGCAATGCCCGGCCTGCAACGCCTGGAACACGCTGGTCGAAGAGGTGCAGGCCCGCCCGCCGGGCGCGCTGGCGCCCAGCCGCGCCTCGCGCGCCCGCGGCCTCAGCTTCCAGGGCCTGGAGGACGAGACCCCCGCCCCGCCGCGCCTCTCGACCGGCGTGGAGGAATTCGACCGCGTCTGCGGCGGCGGCGTGGTGCCCGGCTCGGCGATCCTGCTGGGGGGCGACCCCGGGGTCGGCAAGTCGACCCTGCTGCTGCAGGTCGCGGCCAATGCGGCGCGGCGCGGCGTCCGCTGCGCCTACATCTCCGGCGAGGAGGCGGTCGAGCAGGTGCGCGGCCGCGCCCAGCGCATGGGCCTGGCCGACGCGCCGGTGAAGCTGGCGGCCGAAACCTCGCTGCGCGACATCCTCGACAGCCTCAAGCGCGAGAAGTTCGACCTCGTCGTCATCGACTCCATCCAGACCATGTGGAGCGACGCGCACGAGGCCGCGCCCGGCTCCGTCACCCAGGTCCGCGCCGCGGCCGGCGAACTGGTGCGCCTGGCCAAAAAGCAGTCGGTAGCGATGATCCTGGTGGGCCACGTCACCAAGGACGGCGCCATCGCCGGCCCGCGCGTGGTCGAGCACATGGTCGACGCCGTCCTGACCTTCGAGGGCGAGCGCGGCTATCCCTTCCGCATCCTGCGCGGCGCGAAGAACCGCTTCGGCGCCACCGACGAGATCGGCGTGTTCGAGATGGGCGACGCCGGCCTGGCCGAGGTGCGCAACCCCTCGGCCCTGTTCCTCGACACCTCGGGCGAGCGGGCGGCCGGCGCGGCGGTCTTCGCCGGCATCGAGGGATCTCGGCCGGTGCTGGTCGAGTTCCAGGCCCTCGTCGCCCCCTCGGCCTACGGCACGCCGCGCCGGGCGGTGGTGGGCTGGGACTCCGGGCGCCTGGCCATGGTGCTGGCGGTGCTGGAGGCGCGCTGCGGCCTGGCGCTAGGCGACCGGGACGTCTATCTCAACGTCGCGGGCGGCCTGCGGGTCACCGAGCCGGCGGCGGACCTGGCCGCGGCGGCGGCCCTTGCCTCCTCGGCCCTCGATGTCGCCTTGCCCCAGGACTGCGTGGTGTTCGGGGAAATCAGCCTCTCGGGCGACATCCGGCCGGTCAGCCGTATGGAGTCGCGCATGAAGGAGGCGGCCAAGCTGGGCTTCCGGCGCGTGCTGGGGCCGCAGGACATCGACGGCTCGGTCCTGAAGCCCGCCGGCGTCGCCAGGCTGGCCGACGCCATAGGGCGCATCGGCGAGGCCCGGTGGGAGTAGGTCTTGCCCTGGTTCGACATCATCGTCCTGACCGTCCTGCTGACCTCGGCCGCCTTCGGCTTCTTCAGCGGCGCGACACGCGAGATGGTGCGCGCCCTGTCGTTCATCCTCGCCGCCATACTGGCGATCTACGGCCTGCGCTGGGTCGGTCCGATCGGACGCGGCCTGATCGACCCCGACTGGGCGGGAACCGCGCTCGCCGGCCTCGTTGTCTTCGTCCTTACCTATGCGACATTACGCATCACCGGCGGGGCCATGGCGCGCGGGGTGCAGGGCGCCCATGTGCTGGGCCTGCTCGACCGCTCCGTCGGGCTTGGATTTGGCCTGGTCCGCGCCCTGTTGATCCTCGGCGCGCTGATGCTGGCCTTCCAGGCCGCGACGCCTGCCGACCGGGTTCCCAAATGGATGACGGGTGCGGCGCTTTACCCCCTGACCAACGCCGCGGCCCAGTTGCTAAAGGCCTTCGCGCCCAAGGGTTTGGACATGGCTGGCAAGCTCACGCCGTCTATCGGCGAGGCGGTTCGTGAAGGTTCGGCGACGGACCGGGGTGACTCCGGCGACGCTCAAGGCTATGACCCGCGGCAAATACGCAGCCTCGACGATCTGGTGGAGAAATCCCGATGAATCTGGACCAGGATCGCTGGCGCCAGCCCACCTTCCGAGACCCTGACGACGACACCCCGCGTCTCGAGTGCGGGGTCTTCGGCGTCTACGATACGCCCGCCGCGGCGGCGGTCGCCGCCCTTGGTCTGCACGCCCTCCAGCATCGCGGTCAGGAAGCCTGCGGCATCGCCGTCTTCGACGGCCAGCGGTTCCATACCGAGCGCCATATGGGCCACGTCGGCGACGCCTTCGCCGGTCCCGACCTGGTCGAGCGCCTGCCCGGCCATTCGGCCATCGGCCACACCCGCTACTCCACCTCCGGCGGCAGCTTCATCCGCAACGTCCAGCCGATGTTCGCCGATCTGGAAGCCGGCGGCGTCGCCCTGGCCCACAATGGCAACCTCACCAACTTCCTGACCCTGCGCGACCAGCTCGTCGCCGAGGGCGCGATCTTCCAGTCAACCTCGGACTCCGAAGTGATCCTCCACCTGCTGGCCCGATCGCGGAAGGCCAGGTTCGTCGAGCGGTTCATCGAAGCCCTCTCCCGGATCGAAGGCGGCTACGCCCTCGTCGCCCTGACCAACAAGAAGCTGATCGGCGTGCGCGACCCGCTGGGCATCCGCCCGCTCGTGCTGGGCGACCTGGACGGCAAGCCGGTCCTGGCTTCGGAGACCTGCGCCCTCGACATGATCGGCGCCAGGTTCGTGCGCGACGTCGAGCATGGCGAGATGGTGGTCATCGACCATAAGGGCATCCGCAGCCTCAAGCCCTTCCCGGCCGAGCGCGCCCGCCCCTGCATCTTCGAGTACGTCTATTTCGCCCGGCCGGACTCGGTGGTGAACGGCCGTTCCGTCTATGACGTGCGCAAGCGTATGGGCCGCCGCCTGGCCCAGGAAAGCCATGTCCCGGTGGACGTGGTCGTGCCGGTGCCCGACTCCGGCGTTCCGGCGGCCCTTGGCTACGCCCAGGAAACCGGCGTGCCCTTCGAAATGGGCATCATCCGCAACCACTATGTCGGCCGCACCTTCATCCAGCCGACCCAGGGCGCACGTGAACTGGGCGTACGCATGAAACTCTCGCCGAACCGCAACGTCCTGGCCGGCAAGCGGGTGATGCTGATCGACGATTCCATCGTGCGCGGCACCAACTCCGTGCGCGTGGTCCGCATGGTTCGCGAGGCCGGCGCCAAGGAAGTGCATCTCCGCTCGGCCTCGCCGCCGATCAAGTGGCCGGACTACTACGGCATCGACATGCCCGACCGCGAGCATCTGCTGGCCGCCAACAAGTCGGTGGAGGAGATCGCCAAGATCCTGGAGGTCGACTCCATGGGCTACCTGTCGGTCGACGGCCTCTACGAGGCCATGCAGGCCGCGCCGCGCGACCCGGCCAACCCGCAGTTCACCGACCACTATTTCACCGGCGACTATCCCACCCGCCTCCTGGACCGGGAAATCGCCGAAGGACGGAACGACGGTTCGGACCGCCAGCTTTCGTTCCTGGTCGACGCGTGACGCCGGCCCTCAGGGCCTTTCCCCGAAAGGCTCTCCCCGAAAGCGTCGAGGCGTGATGGGCGCTCTCAAAGCCTGGCTCAAGGCGCTGGGCCTCGACTGGTACATCGCCGCCATCGTCGGCATGGTGGTTCTCGCCTCGGTGCTTCCGGCCCGCGGCGCGGCGGCGCCGATCGTCGGCGACCTGACCAAGGCCGGTATCGCGCTGGTCTTCTTCATCCACGGCGCCAAGCTCAGCCAGGAGGCGGTGGTCCGCGGGCTGCTGCACTGGCGGCTGCACGGCCTGGTGCTGGCGACCACCTTCATCTTCTGGCCGCTATTGGGCCTGGGCGCCGCGGCGCTTCCGGCCTGGCTCCTGCCGGCCGCCCTGGCCCCCGGCCTCGTCTACCTCGCCTGCCTGCCCTCGACGATCCAGTCCGCGATCGGCTTCACCGCCATCGGCCGCGGCAATGTCGCCGCCGCGGTCTGCGGCGCCTCGGTCTCGAACCTCTTGGGCATGGTTGCGACGCCCGTACTCGTCGGCCTGCTGCTAGGCGCGGAGGGAGCGCTGTCCTTCTCGTCCCTGCAGGCCATCCTGCTGCAACTGCTGGCGCCCTTCGTCGCCGGCCAGGTGCTGCGGCGCTGGATCGGAGACTGGGTCCAGAAGAACGCCAAGACCCTGGGCCTGGTCGACCGCGGCTCCATCCTGCTGGTGGTCTACAACGCCTTTTCCGGGGCGGTCACCGCCGGCATGTGGTCGAAGGTGTCGGCCTTCGACCTCGCCCGCATCGTCCTGATCTGCCTCGTCCTGCTGGCCCTTACGCTCGGCCTGATGATCTGGATCGCCCGGGTCCGCGGCTTCTCCAAGGAAGACGAGATCGCCATCGCCTTCGCCGGCTGCAACAAGAGCCTGGCGGCCGGCGTGCCCATGGCCGGCGTCCTGTTCCCCGCCGCCACGGTGGGGTTCGTGCTTTTGCCGGTGATGCTCTATCACCAGTTCCAATTGATGGTCTGCGCCGCCCTGGCGCAACGCTATGGCCGTCGCCCGCTTGAAGAGCCCGTTCATGACTGACTCCCTTCCCCTCGACGGCCGCATCGCCCTGGTGACCGGCGCCAGCCGCGGCATCGGCCGCGAATGCGCCCTGGCCCTCGCGCGCGCCGGGGCCCATGTGGTGGCGACCGCCCGCAACCAGGGCGCGCTGGAGGAGCTGGACGACGAGATCAAGACCGCGACCGGCAAGGCCGCGACG
This sequence comes from Phenylobacterium sp., assembly GCF_041920015.1. Taxonomy (GTDB): domain Bacteria; phylum Pseudomonadota; class Alphaproteobacteria; order Caulobacterales; family Caulobacteraceae; genus Phenylobacterium. The sequence continues at coordinate 23,390 of NZ_JAYRST010000024.1, read as the reverse complement.
CTGGTCCCGCTCGACCTGGCGAATGGCGATGGAATCGACGCTCTGGGCCTAGCCATCCACCAGCGGTTCGGCCGCCTCGACGTCCTCGTCCACGCTGCGGCGATCCTCGGCGGCCTGACCCCGGTCTCGCACATCGACCCGCCGATCTGGGACAGGGTGCTCGCCGCCAACGCCACCGCCACCTACCGGCTGATCCGCTCCACCGAGCGGCTTCTGCGCGAATCGGCCTCCGGGCGCGGCATCTTCATCACCACCGGACGGGTGGAGCGCCCCAAGGCGTTCTGGGGGGCCTATGGCGCGTCCAAGGCGGCCATGGAGCACCTGGTCCGCACGTGGGCCGACGAGCTGGAGAACACCACCGTCCGCGCCGCCCTGATCGACCCGGGCGCCATGCGCACCAAGATGCGCGCCGAGGCCATGCCCGGCGAAGATCCCATGACCTTGCCGCATCCGTCGGAGATCGGCCCGCTGATCGTCGAACTGGCCCAGGCCGATCTCGGCCTGCCCAAGAGCAATATCAGCTTCGACGCGTGGAAGTCGGCCGGGACGCTCGCTTCGGCTTGACGCCCGGGCGGTTGAGCTTGGCGGCCCGGCCCTTCGGCGTCGGGCCGGCCCCGACCTTCGGCTTGCCCGGCGCGACCTGCCGGGTCTTCGGCTTGGCCTTGGGCTTGCCGGACTTTTCGACTGCTTCCGCAGCGCCGCCCGCCGCCTTGGCCCGCACCGCCGCCACGCCCTTGGGCGTCGCGACCTTCTTGCCGAGCTTGGGGGCGAAGGTCGGCGCGGACGACCTGGGCGCCGGCCCGCCCTTCTCCTCGCCCTCGGCATAGGGGTTCTTGTTCGACTTCACCGTCAGGCGCATCGGCACGCCGGGCAGGTCGAAGCTCTCGCGCAGCGAATTGATCAGATAGCGGCGATAGTGGTCGGGAAGTTGGTCGGCCCGGCTCGCGAACATCACGAAGGTCGGCGGCCGCGCCTTGGTCTGGGCCATGTACTTCGGCTTCACGCGCCGACCGTTGACCGCCGGCGGCGGATGCCGCTCCAGCGCCATCTGCAGCCAGTCGTTCAGGTCGCGGGTCTTGACCTTGGTCGACCAGTCGCCATGCACCTTGAACACCGCCGGCATCAACCGGTCCAGGTGCCGCCCGGTCTCGGCCGACAGCGCCACCACCGGCGAGCCGCGGAGCTGCGGCAGCAGCCGGCCGGCCTCCTCGGTGATCTCCTTCAGGGTCGCGCCCTGGTTCTCGATCAGGTCCCACTTGGTCAGGCAGTAGACGAGGCCCCGCCCCTCGCGCTCCACCAGGTCAGCGATCTGCAGGTCCTGGATCTCGAACGGATGGGTCGCGTCCATCACCAGGATCACCACCTCGGCGAAGGTGATTGCACGGATGGTGTCGCCGGTGGAGAGCTTCTCCAGCTTCTCCTGAACCTTGGCCTTGCGGCGCAGGCCGGCGGTGTCGACCAGCCGGACGGGCCGGCCCTCCCAGGTCCAGTCGACCGGAATGGCGTCGCGGGTGATGCCCGCCTCCGGCCCGGTCAGCAGCCGCTCCTCGCCGATCAGCTTGTTGACCAGGGTCGACTTGCCGGCGTTGGGGCGGCCGACGATGGCGATGCGGATCGGCTTGTCGCCCTTCTCGTCCTCTTCCTCGTCGATCTCGGGCCAGATGGCGAGCAGCGCCTGATAGAGATCGGCCATGCCCTCGCCGTGCTCGGCGGAGATGGCGATCGGCTCGCCGAGGCCGAGGCCGAAGGCCTCGTTCACGCCCGCCTCGGACGCCTTGCTCTCGGCCTTGTTGGCGGCCAGCACCACCGGCCGGTCGTGCTTGCGCAGCAGCTCGGCGAACACCTTGTCCATCGGGGTGACGCCTTCGCGGGCGTCGACCACGAACAGGGCGACGTCGGCCTCCTCGATGGCCGTCTCGGTCTGCTGGCGCATCCGCGCCTCAAGGCTGTCGTCGGTGACGTTCTCGAACCCGGCGGTGTCGATCAGCTCCAGGTCGATGTCGCCGATACGGCCGACCGCGAACTTGCGGTCGCGGGTGACGCCCGGCTGGTCGTCGACGATGGCGAGCTTCTTGCCCGCCAGCCGATTGAACAATGTCGATTTCCCGACATTGGGCCGACCGACGATGGCAAGACGCATGGGCATGGCTTTAGGTCCGCCCGAGCCTAGCGCAGAGCGATGAGTTGCGCCTCATCGGTGGCGACATAGATCGTCCCGTTGACGGCGATCGGCCCGATCAGGGCGGCCCCGCCCAGGTTCATGGTCTTCTCCACCGCGCCGGTCTTGGCGTTGAGCGTGACCAGTTCCCCGGTCGATCCGGCCAGGATCAGGCGGTTCGAAGCCAGCAGCGGGCTCGACCAGACCGGCCGGGTGCTGAAGTTCTTGCGGCCGACGCCCAGGAAACCGCCGCCCCTCTTCTCACGGTCCTTGCCCAGATCGGTGATCCAGTAGATCTGGCCGCTCTCGCGCGCGACGCAGATCACCTCGCCGGCCTTGGAGACCACATAGACCACGTCGCCAGCCGGCCACGGCGTCGTGATGCCGGTGACGGGCAGGCTCCAGCGCGCCTGGCCCGTGCGCAGGTCCGTCGCCGAGAACACGCCCGAATGGCTGACCGCGAAGACGTCGCCCTGATAGATCGCGGGGCGGCCGGGAATGTCGCGGATTTCCGACAGCGCGTTGTTGCGGTTGGCGCGGCTCAGCGCCTCGCTCCACAGGTCGTTGCCGTTGGAGGCGCGCAGCGCCACCAGTTCGCCCGACCCGAACGAGGCGACGACGGTGTCGCCGGACACCGCCGGGCTGGAGGCGGCCAGGATGCGCGCCGGCTCCGACAGCGCCTGATAGGTCCAGCCCTCGGCGCCGGTCCCCGCATCGAAGGTCAGGAGGACGTTGTCGACCGAAACGGCGAACACGCGCCCGGCGGCCACGGTCGGGGCCGCATGGATCGGCTGTTCGGTGACGGTGCGCCACTGCACCGCGCCGGTGTCGGCGTTCAGTTGCGCGGCGAAGCGGTAGCCAGACGTCACGTAGAGCTTGCCGTCCGCGAACGCCAGGCCGCCGCCGAACGCCTCCTTGTCGCGCCGCGACTGCGGGCGAAGGTCGGCCTTCCACACCTGCGAGCCCGACTGCGCGTCGAAGGCGGTGACGGTCGCCTCGCCGTCCATCACATAGATCTTGCCGTTGGCCGCCACCGGCGGCGCGGTCACATGCGCGCCGCGGCCCGAACCCTGGCCGAATCCGCGCTTCCAGGCGATCGACAGCGAGCCGCCAGCCTCGGGATGGCCGACCGCCTGCTCGGGCGTGCCGCCCGGCAACGGCCAGGCGGTCATCGGCTCGGGCGTGGGCAGGAAGAAGTCCGCGCCCTTCAGCGCTTCGGCGACTTCGAGCGTCTGGTCGGCCGCCACGATGGCGATGCGCTCGCCCTCCGAAGCGGTCTCCTGCGGACCATCGTCGCCCTTGTTGAACGGGTTCAAGCGACCGACCGTGGAGCAGCCGCTCACGGCCACGCTGGCCGCCACGAAGAGCGCGAAAAGGCGGGTACGGCGCATGGAGGTCATTGGGCTCCGGTAGCGGGCTGTTGCGGGGCCGCCGGCGGGGCGGCGCCGGGCGGAAGTTGGACCGGCGGCGGCAGGGCCAACGCCGCCTTCACCGCGCCCGGAATGGCCTTGGCCGAGCCGGAATCGATGAGGGCCTTGGCCGCCTCGGCGCGCTGGCGCGCGTCCTGCCCGGCGTCGGCCATCAGGCTGATGACCACGAAGTCGCTGCGCGCGCCGGCCAGGTCGCCGGCCATCAGCTTGGCGAACGCCAGCGCCTCGCGCGCCTCGGCCCGATACGGGCGGCCTTCTGCGGTCAGCGGGGTCAGGCGGGCCTCCAGGTCCTTGTACGGAGCCGTGTCCAGCAAGGCGAAGGCGGATTTGAGGCGGGCGACGTCGCCGATGATGTCGCTCGGCGCGGCCTCGGCCGCCTCGTCGAACAGCTTCACCGCCTCGGCCGGCTTGTTGTCGATCAGCTTCAGCCCGCCCAGGTGCTGCAGGGCCAGCGACTTGTAGGCCTTGGACTTGCCTTGCGCGACCTCGCCCCACAGACGGATCGCATCGTCCCGCTTGCCGCCGTTGAACGCCTCGATCGCCTGGGCGTACTTCTCGGAAGCTTCCGCCGCCGCCTGCGAGCGGAAGTGCTGGTAGCCCCACACGGCCAGGGCCGCGACCAGGGCGATGACCAGAATCCCGGCGAGCCAAGGCAGAATCCTGAAGGCGATCGACTTGTAGCGCTCGGAGCGAAGCTCCTCCTCGACTTCATCAAAGACATCGACCACGTCGGGGACTCCGCGCGAATAGGCGTTACGGTTCAGAGCGGCGGAACCTATAGCGCACCGCGCGCGCCTGCAACGCCGGAGCCGTCGCGCCGGCGTCTACATACGATGCTTCACGATGGCCTCGAAGCCTGCGGCGCAATAGTCGAATAGTCGCGTCCGCGCCGCCTCCAGGTCGTTCGAGCGGCACAGGCCTTCCGAAAGCTGGTCGATGCGGCCGGTTTCCGACAGGGCCAGCATCATCGAACCGGTCAGGAACTGGTAGCCCCAGTAGAGATCGCGCAGTTCGGCGTCCGGCAGCGCCCGTTGCAGGGTGTCGATGAACTGGTGCACCACCGGGTCGAAGAACCGGTGCATGGTCTCCCCGCCCCAGGCCGGCGTGTTGTTCACCAGGGCGACGAGGCGGAAATAGTTCTTCCATCCCGCCTCCCCGCGCAAGGCGCGTTCCACCAGCGGATCGATGAAGGCGGCGATCACGCCGCGGGCCGAGAGCGCGCCGGCGTTCGCAGCCTCGTAGGCCGACAGGGCGGCGCTGCGCTCGATGTTGAGGATTTCCGCCCGCCGCGCGAAGACCGCGTCGAACAGGCCGCGCTTGGAGTCGAAGTAGTAGTGGATGAGCGCGGTGTCGACGCCGGCCTCGGCGGCCACCTGCCGGGTGGTGACGCCATAGAAGCCATGGGCCGAAAACAGTTGCTCGGCGGCGTCCAGAATGGCGCGCCGCAGATCCAGCCCCTCGCCCTTTCGCCGCCGCCCCCTCGACGGCCCGGCCGCCTGCGTCATCGCTTGTCTCCTGCACCGCCGACCAGGCTGGCGACGGCCATGTCCGCCGTCACATTGCCGACCGTGCGGAAGATGTCGGGAATCGTCTCCACCGCCAGCAGGATCGGCAGCAGCTCCAGCGGAACGCCCATGATCAGGCAGATCGGCCCGGTGGTGGTGAAGAAGGTGATCTGGCCCGGCAGGCCCACCGAGGCCAGGCTGATGACCGCGGCCACCCCGACGCCGGCGGCCAGGAGAGCAACCCCGAGCGGCGTCCCGTAGACGTGGGCGCAATAGATGGCCACGCCCAGGTTCGCCGCCGGGCTGGTGATGCGAAACAGCGAGACCGCCAGCGGCAGCACCACCCCGACCACCGCCTCCGAGGCGCCGAGCGCCCGGGTTCCGGCGATCATGGCCGGCAGGGCGGCGATCGAGGACTGGGTCGAGAACGCGACCGCCTGGGCCGGGGCCGCGGCGCGCGCGAAGGCCAGCAACGGCGCGCCGGCCAACAAGGCGATCAGGTACGAGAGCAGCGCCACCGAAATGCAGACGCCCGACAGGATGAGGATGTAGTGGCCCAGCGCGCCGGCCGCCCCCAGCCCCGCCTTGGCGCCGACCACCAGGGCCAGGGCGAAGACTCCGACCGGCGCGGCCAGCAGCACCCATTGGACGAGGACCAGCATGGCGTCCATCACCGCCTGGAAGACCCCGACCAGGCTCGCCCGCAGCTCGGGCCGGATCTTCGTCGCCGCCAGGCCGAACAGCAGGGCGAAGACCACCAGGGGGGCCATGCTGGTCTCGGCCGCCGCCTGGATCGGATTGGTCGGGATGAAGGCCCGCAGCCAGGCCCCCATGGTCGGGAAATCGGGAACCTTCTGGGTCGCATGGCCGGCGGCCTCGCGCAGGCCGGCCGCCGCCGCGGCCGGCGCGGGCCAGAGTGACAGCACCCCGCTCACCGCCACCGCCGCGAACACCGCGCTCGCCGTCAGCAGCAGGGCGAAGAGCCCGAGCGCACGCGCCGCCACGCCGCCGGCTGCAGCAGTGCCCGCGGCCGCCGAAACGCCGACCACGAGCAACGAGAAGACCAGCGGCACGATGGTCATGCGCAAGGCGTCCAGCCACAGCCCGCCGACCGGCTCGGCGACCGCCAGAACGCGGTCCAGGACCGGCTGCCCGGCCAGCGCTGCGCCCACCGCCAGGCCGGCGGCCAGGCCGATCAGGATGCGCACGGTGTTCTGGGCGCCCGCCGCGCGGATCATGTCGAGAAGCTTCGCCATCGCGCGGACCCTAGAGCATTTTCCGCCCCAGAGCGCTTGCAGATGCGCGCAGGGAGCCTAAGCTCCTGAAAAAAGGGAGGAAGGCGATGATCATATCGCTGCCGCCAGTGCGCGCGGACCTCGCCGTCATCGGCCAGAGGCTACGCTCGGTGCGTCAGGCTCGCGGCCTGGAGGTCGACGACCTCGCCCGCCGCGCGCACCTGCCGTCGTCGGAACTGTCCCTGGCCGAGAGCGGACGCGCCAGACTGGATTCGGCCCAGGTCCACGCCCTGACCGACGCGCTGCACGTCTCGCCCCGCATCCTGTTCGAACCGAGGCTCGACGTCTCGCGCCTGCGCCGGCTCTAGCCCGCCTTGGCGAAGTAGATTTCCGCCGGCCCGGGGAAACGCCGGGCGCGGACGTCCTCGGCGTAGCCGCCGACCGCCTTGCCGATCTCCGCGCGCAGATCTCCGTAGCGGCGGACGAACTTCGGCGTCCAGTCGAACAGGCCGAGCATATCGTCGGTGACGAGGATCTGCCCGTCGCAACCGGCCGAGGCGCCAATGCCGATGGTCGGCACGGAAATCGCCTCGGTGATCTCGCGCGCCAACCCCTCGGCCACGCCCTCGACCACGACCGCGAAGGCGCCCGCCGCGGCGGTCGCCTTGGCCTCCTCGAGAATTCGCGCGCGCTCCTCGCCGGCCTTGCCCTTGGCCTTGAAGCCGCCGTCGACCAGCACCGCCTGCGGCCGCAGTCCGACATGACCCATCACCGGGATGCCCCGCTTGACCAGATATTCGATGGTGGCGACCACGGTCGGCCCGCTCTCGACCTTCACCGCCTGGGCGCCGGTCTCCTTCATCACGCGCGCGGCGTTCTCATAGGCCGTCTCGGGCGAACCCTCGTAGGAGCCGAACGGCATGTCGACCACGACCATCGCGCGCCGGGCGGTCCGCATCACCGCCTGGCCGTGCAGGATCATCATCTCCAGCGTGACTCCGACCGTATTGGGCAGGCCATGGACCACCATGCCCACGGAATCGCCGACCAGCAGCAGGTCGCAATGCTCGTCCAGGATCTCGGCCATCGGCGCGGTGTAGGCCGTCAGGCAGACGATAGGCACACCCCCCTTGCGGGCGGCGATGTCCGGGGCGGCGATACGCCGAACGGCGTCCTGGCGATGCGACGACATGACTTAAAACTCCTCAAGGACGCGAGTGATCAGGAAGCCGACGGCCAGCACCGCCATCCCGCCGGCGACCCATACCACGGTCCCGCCCGAAGGCAGCGCCGAGAGCAGCTCGGCCCGCGGCGCCAATTGCTGCATCCCCGCCTCCAGCAGCCGGGTCGAGCCGCTCGAAGCGCCTTCCAGGCGCTGGACGAAGTTCGACATGATGAGCTGGCTGGCCCCGATCACCCCACCGGCCAGGCCCGCTGCGCCAATGATCCAGCGACGCATGTTCCAGCCACGGTCGAGCTTGCGTTCGACCGTGGCGGCGAAGGTCCTCTCGTCGGGGAAGGCGGGCGGTTCGGCGAACAGGCGCTCCAGACGCCGCTCGAAATCGAGCTCAGCCATTCTCGCGCCTCCTCTCTTCCGGATCGGCGGGCGCCAATCGCGCTCTGAGCTTCTCCAGACCACGTTTGACATGGGACTTGACCGTTCCAAGCGGCAGATTCAAGGCGTCAGCGGCCTCGGCATGCGAAAGCCCCGCGCCGTAGCACATCGAGACGCAGATGCGCTCGGCCGGCCCGAGCGCGCGCAGCGCCTCGTCGAGATCTATGCGCCCGGCTGCGTCCGGCGGGGCGGCGACCTCCGCGCCCTCTTCCACCGCGCTCGCCAGGCTGGCGATCCGCCGCTCCTTCTGCAGGCGGCGCAGGTACTGGCGCGCGCCGATCTTGCGGACCCAGGCGGCGAACGCGCCCTGCCCGCGAAACTCGCCGATCCGCTCGAAGGCGATCAGGAACGCGTCCTGCGCCACGTCGTCGGCCTCGGCCGGCGCCGCGCCCATCCGGCGCAGCAGTCCGCGAACCGCCGAGCCGTGCCGCCGCACCAGCTCGCCGAACGCCGCGCGGTCCCCCGCCGCGGCCAGGGCGGCCAGTTCGACGTCGTGCGAACCCGCCAGCCGTGTCTGTTGTGCGCCCGACATGGGCCTGCCCCTCCCCGGAGCCGCCTATTTGCCGCGCGAGATGAATGAGAGCGCCACCAGCGCCAAGCCGATGAAGCCGGGAAACGCCGCGACGCCCAGCAGCGGATAGAGCGCGTCCGGCTCCTCGAACGAGACCGCAAAACCCAGCGCCGCAAAGCCCACGGCGACGCCGAGCCAGATGATCCCGGCGCGCAGGTCGCGATAGGGCGACGGCGGCGGCTTCGCATCGCTGGTCAGCGCCTGCACCACCTCCGGCGGCAGTTCGGCCCCCTTCTCGATCGAGGCGCGCAGGGTGTCCTGCAGCCGCTGGCGCTCCAGGCTCTTCAGGTAACGCGGCACGATCACGATGGCTGTGATCATGGCGAAGAACCCCAGCGGGATCAGAATCTCTTCCACGACAACTCTCCTCGATGCGTGAGCCCTGCGGCTCTTCTGAAACGAAAGAGGCGCCGGCCGAGCTCTATGGATGCAACTGCGGGGATGAAATGTTCGTCATGTTGGTCAGCCCAGCGCTGCAGCGTAGGCGTCGGGCTTGAAGCCGACCAGCAGCTTGCCGTCGATGTCCAGCACCGGCCGTTTGATCATCGACGGCTGGGCCAGCATCAGGCCGATGGCCTTTTCCTGGTCGAGGCCGGTCTTGTCGGCGTCCGGCAGCTTGCGGAAGGTAGTTCCATTCCTGTTGAGCAGCAGCTCCCAGCCCACCTTGGCGGCCCACTGCTCCAGGCGCTCGCGGTCGATCCCCTCGGCCTTGTAGTCATGAAAGGCGTAGTCGACCCCATGCGCGTCCAGCCAGGCCCGCGCCTTCTTCATCGTGTCGCAGGCCTTGATGCCGTAGATGGTGGTGGTCATGGGGTCGAATCCGATCGGTTGCGCCGCGTCCCGTTTAGCGCGGGACGCGGCGTTTTCCGAGCGGTCGCCGGCGGCGCCCCGGATGCGATCCGAAGATCAGTCGCGCGCGGCGACCACGATGATCTCCACCTTGTAGGCCGGCGTCGCCAGCTTGGCTTCGCCGGTCGCACGGGCCGGCGCGTCCTTGCCGCCCACCCAGGCGTCCCACACCGCGTTCATCTCGCCGAAGTCGGCCATGTCCGCCAGCCAGATGGTGGCGGTCAGGATCTTCGACTTGTCGCTGCCGGCGGCCGCCAGCAGTCGCTCGATCTGCTTCAGCACTTCCTGGGTCTGGACGGTCACGCTCTGGCCAGGCGCCCCGACCTGGCCCGCCAGATAGACGGTGTTCCCGTGGATGATGGCCTGGCTCATGCGCGGGCCCGATTCGATGCGTTCAATCGCCATGCGGCGCTCCTTCCTTGGGGTCGGGGGTCGAAATCTATGCGTACCGGGCGATCGCCAGGTCGCGATGCTCGATCGCCGGGGCTTTGCCGCCGATCACGTCGGCGATCAACTGGCCCGAGCCGCATGCCATGGTCCAGCCCAGCGTACCGTGTCCGGTATTGGTGAAGAGGTTCGCCAGCGGCGTCGCCCCGACGATCGGCGTGCCGTCCGGGGTCATCGGGCGCAGGCCCGACCAGAACGTCGCCTCGCCCACCCGCCCGGCGTCGGGGAACAGGCTCTGCAGCGAATGCTCCAGCGTGCGCTGGCGGCGCGGCTCCAGGCGGTTGTTGTAACCGGAGATCTCCGCCATCCCGCCGACCCGGATGCGGTCCCCCAGCCGGGTGATGGCGACCTTGTAGCTTTCGTCCAGCAGGGTCGAGACCGGCGCGTGGTCGGCCTCCGCGATCGGAACCGTGATCGAATATCCCTTCACCGGATAGACCGGCACACGCAGGCCCAGCGGCGCCAGCAGCATCGGCGAATAGCTGCCCAGCGCCGCCAGATAGGCGTCGGCCTTCATCTCGCCCTCGCTGGTGCGAACGCCCGCCACCGCCGCGCCCTCAACGCGCAATCCCTCGATCCGGGTCTCGAAGCGGAACTCGACGCCCAGGGCCTTGGCCATCTCCGCCAAGGCGCCGGTGAACTTGAAGCAGTCGCCGGTCTCGTCATGGGGCAGGCGCAGGCCGCCGACGAACGGCTCGTCGGCGCGCGCCAGCCCGGGTTCGGCCGCGATGCAGCCGGCGCGGTCCAACACCTCGTAGGGAACGCCGTAGCTCTCCAGCACCTCGATATCCTTGTCGACCGCGTCCAGGTCGGAAGCCTTGCGGAACAGTTGCAGCGTGCCGCGGCTGCGTTCGTCATAGGCGATCCCGGTCTCGCGCCGCAGGTCGATCAGGCGGTCGCGGCTGTATTCGGCCAGCCGCACCATGCGGCTCTTGTTGACGGCGTAGCGCACCGGCGTGCAGTTGCGCAGTGTCGACAACAGCCAGCCCACCGTCGCCGGGTCGAGCTTCGGCTTCAGGATCAGCGGCGCGTGCTTCATCATCAGCCAGCGCACCGCCTTCCGCGGAATACCCGGCCCCGCCCAGGGCGAAGCATAGCCCGGAGAGATTTCACCGGCGTTGGCGAAACTGGTCTCCAGGGCCGGCCCGGGCTGGCGGTCGATCACCGTCACCTCATGCCCCGCCCGCGCCAGGTAATAGGCGCTGGTCACGCCGACCACGCCGGCTCCCAGGACTGCGACCTTCATTGGGCTTGGCCTCCGCGATGGGTCGAGGGGCGATAGACGCGCTCGAAGCGCCGCCCCAGGCTGGTGAGGATTTCGTAGGTGATGGTCTCGGCCATGTCGGCCACGGCCTGCAGCGGCTGATGCGGGCCGATCAGTTCGACCAGATCGCCCTCGGCCAATTCGCCGTCCGCCAGTTCGGTGACGTCCAGCCCGATGCTGTCCATCGATATCCGCCCGACGATGGGCAGGCGGACGCCGCGCCAGTAGGCCGCCGCCTTACCGCCCAGGCGCCTTGGCCAACCGTCGGCGTATCCCATGCCCAGCGTGGCGATGCGGCGCGCCTCGCCCGCGACATAGGTCAGGCCGTATCCGACCCCCGCGCCGGCCGGAATGGTGCGGACCTGAACGACCCGCGCCTCCAGGGTGACCACGTCGCGAAGCCCGGCGCCGCCCTGCGCCAGCGGATCGCCGCCGTAGAGCGCGACGCCCAGCCGCACGAGATCGCCATGAAAGGCCGCGCTGGCGAAGCTGCCCCCGGAATTGGCGAGCGAGCGCGGAGCGTCCGGCGCCAGGCGCTCGGCCAGGGCGTTGAAGCAGCTCAACTGCCGGACGTTGGCCGGCGCATCGGGCGTATCCGCACAAGCCAGGTGGCTCATCACCAGGACGACGTCCACCGCTGCGAAAAAGCTCGGATCGGCCGCCAGTTGCTCCACGTCCTCGGCGGAAAGCCCCAGGCGCGACATGCCGCTGTCCACCTGGACCGCAGCCGGCAGCGGCCGGCCCGCCGCGCGCGCCATCTCGGCCCAGCGCCGCGCCTGGGCCAGCGAATTCAGCACCGGCCGCAACCTGGCCTCCGCGCAAGCCCGCTCGGCGCCTGGCGGCAATCCATTGAGCACATAGAGCCGCGCGTCGGCCGGCAAGGTCGGCCCCAATTCCAGCGCTTCGCCCAGCACCGCCACGAAGAAGTCGCGGCATCCCGCCTCGGCCAGGGCCACGGCGACCTTGGCCGCGCCCAGCCCATAGGCGTCCGCCTTCACCACAGCGGCAGCCCGCGCCGGGGCGACCCGGGCGGCGATGGCCAGATAGTTCGCGACGATGGCGTCGAGATCGATGGTGAGGCGCGCGCCGGCGTATGCGTCAAAAGCGTCCGATCGCAAGGCTTCCTCCACCTCAGCCGTCACGACCAATGCTACTTGAACATAATTCGAATTATTTGCCGAAAATTCGCCGATAAATGCGATGAAAACCCGGAAGCAGCATCTTCATCTAGCAACAGGCAACAGATGAGCGCCGCCCTGGACAACATCGACCGCAGCCTGATCCGCCTGCTGCGCCTGAACGGCCGCCGGCCCAACAGCGAACTGGCCGAGGAGGTCGGGCTCTCGCCCTCCGCCTGCCTGCGCCGCATCCGGCTTCTCGAGGAGCGCGGGATCATCCGCGGCTACACCGCCATCATCGCCGCCTCCGAGGAAGGCGAGCGGATCGTCGCCATCGTCCGTCTCACCCTGGAAAAGCAGACCGAGGAATATCTCCGCCGCTTCGAAGCCGCCGTGCGAGAGCACCCGGAGATCGAGGAATGCTTCCTGATGACCGGCGACGCCGACTATATCCTGCGCGTCTCGGCGGCCAGCGCCTCGGCCTACGAGGCCATCCACACCGACATCCTCTCCCGCCTGCCCGGCGTCGCCCGCATCCACTCCAGCATGGCGATGCGCAACGTGCTCCAGCAACGCCCGGCTCGGCGCGCGCGGGGCTAAGCTCGCACTTGGCTCACGACGATCAGGAAGCCCACCAGGATTAGGGCGTAGCCCGCCCCCATCGCGGCGGAGAATGGTTCTTTGAACAGCACCCAGGCGGCGACGGGCACCAACGCCGAGCCGACCAGTGAGAAGATATAGGCTTGGGACAACGGCACCCGAGTCAGCACGTAGAACCAGAACAGCGCTGTCGCCCCATACCAGGCAAAGGCGCCAATCAGCGGCCAGTTCTGAACGACGCGCAGCAGGAATACGCCCTCCAGACGCGCATTATAGATCGCCGCCCACTTGAACATCACTTGGCCAATTGGCAGGGCCAAAGCAAAGATCGAGCATAATAACGCGTCGCGAAGGGACATGCTCTACTCCCCGTCAATGCGTTCGAGGGTTCGCAAATACGGGTGGATAGGACGAGTCGGCACGTTCATCGCGTCGAAGTTGATGGACTGAAGCAGCATCTGGACGCCGACAATGACTGGAAGGGCCGCAGTCATCACGATTCCCGGCGAAGCTGCTTGGCCCGGTTCACGCACCGCCAACCAATGCAGCCCATAGCCGCCGCCGAATAACAACAGAGCGAGGCCGAACACCATTTCCAGGGTCGCGACATTGAAGTCCCGAACAAAGTATTGCCCAAGCACGCGCCGGATAAGATTGCGCAGATGTCGCATCGCAAACGACCCGACCACCGCCCTCACCCGCAAGCTGGAAATCTCATCGGCGTAGCGAGCCGGAATGGGCACGTCCCGCACCACCGCGCGTAGCGTTCCGAGATGATAGAGTAGGTCAGTCTCGAAGAAATAGCGTCGCGCCACCTGCTTTCGCAGCAGCAGCCGCGCCACGCTCGCCTCAATCGCCGTAAAGCCGTTGGTTGGATCGAAGACATTCCAGTAGCCGGTCGAAGCCTTGGCCGCGAACGAAAGCGCTGCATTGCCGAAGACTCGCACGCCCGGCATTCCTCCGAGGTGTCCGACTGACGAGAAGCGGTTGCCCTTGGTATAGTCGGCTTCGCCCAGGATGATCGGCACTACGAGTTGCGACAGATAGGCGAGGTCCATTTGGTCGTCCCCATCGACCTTTACCAGGATGCCCGCGCCCCGGCGGACCGCCTCGGCATAGCCAGCCATGACCGCGCCGCCCACACCCTGATTTTCCGAAAGTCTCACAACAACGACCCGCGGGTCACGAACCACGGCCTCAATATGATCAGCGGTGTGTTGTGGACAGGCGTCGTCTACGCAGACGATCCCCTCTATCCAGGACGGAGCGGCGGCGATCACCCGATGGATATGGTCGCGAACCTTGTAACAGGGCACGACGATCCAGACGCGGGCGTCCGGCAACAAGTGATGCGGTTCACTGGCGTCAGAAGCCACGTACATCAACCGGGCTCCCGAACGAGCGCGATCTGGTGCACGACCGTCTCGCCGCCATCGGCTTCGAGGTCCAGCCGGATTTGCTCAATCTTCCCCCGTCCCCAGTCTGAACGGCCAGATCGGGTGTAGGTCATGGGATAGGCCAGAACGACAGGAACGCCCGCCTCTGGTGCGGCGGCTAAACGATTGACGAAGGCTTCGCTCTCGCCGTGTCGAGGCGTCGTATAGAAGACGGCGCCATCCCAGATTTTCGTCGGCGTGCGGCGGGTCAGTCGGACAAGGAGGATCGCAGCGTCACCCCCTTTGATCCCCAAGCCAGAGGGGCTCCGCAAGCCGGGATCAGCGCCGTTCACGATGACCAGCCCCTGGCCGCCTTGGGCGGTCATGGCCGCGTTCGAGGGTACGAACCCCTGCGCTTGGCCGCTTTGCGCAAAATCCCAGCTCCGCACGACCGAAGCGGGCCGCCCGTCCAGCAGGAACCGAGCGCTCTCGCCATCCCAGTCCGCAGTCTTCCAGTTGCGCGGTCCGATGGGGTAGTTGGGTTTGTCGCAGCCAGCCAACAGGCTCATCGCCAACAACACCGCCAATATGCCATGCCGCCTCATGGATGTTCAGCTTCTGGCAAATAGACGGACAACACGTCTCCGTCGAAGACCGGGTGCCAGGGGCCCGCGGGCTCACGCCCACTGAAAGCGATCACCATGCGGGCCTGGCCGATCAGCTTGGGGCCTACCTTCCTCGGGTCTGTCAATTCAACCCGCGGGCGGCCGTGCAGGCGCAGAAACGCCACGTGTCCGTCATTCTGGTCGCCGGCAATTACAAGCAATTCTCCAGTTCGGCTCTCCGATAGTGAATCGGCTATATGCAGTTCGTGTTCCAGCGCGATGTTGCGTGCTGCGATCTCGCCGACCCAAGCGTCGTCCGCCCAGGTGGACAGCAACCCAATCACGACGAAGTAGATCGCCCAGGTTCGATTCCAGGCTGGGCACAATGCCATGGCGACAACCACGCCCACGCTCGCCAGCACTGCGGCGGGCGCCAACGCCACAGGCGAGAATGCGTTGATCGCCGCCCCGTCCCAGGGATGGAGGTTCATGCGCCCGCCGATGATCGCCGCAGCCCACGCAGCCAGTCCCAACGCGACCACCAGCGCTGCGATCCAGCGGACGGTCGGAAGCCTTTGCACTAACGGACGCGCGGCCAGCAGCCACAGCATGGGCACGAAGAACTCGAAATAGCGCCCCCAAAGCCGCCGCGTCTCGCTTTCCACATAGGCTATCTTGAAAGTGAAGATCGTCACCATCGCCAAGGCGCCGATCAGACACAGGGTCACGAACAACAGCACCACGTCCCCCGCGTCGGGTTGGCGCCGCCGCACGGCGTCACGCTCCAGCAAGTCGGCGACCCAGGCGACCAGCGGCGTCCCGACGAACATCGCGCATAGCGAGATCATGGCGCCAGCCGATAGCGTCGCCAGCGGCAGGGCGTCCCGCGCCGCCTCATGGCTCATCTGCTTGGCGTAGTACGGCGAGCCGGCGAAGAAACGCATTGCATCGCCAAGTTCCTTCCCGACCGCAAGCTCGATAAGCGTCCCGGTAAGGAAAAAGGCGGTCCCAAGGAGCGCCAGCCGCCAAGCGATCGGCCGTGCGCCTTCACGCCGCCAGATGCCCACAATCACCGTGAGCGCCAGCAGCGCCAACATCACAGCCACCCCATGCGGTTTGATCAGCACCAGCACCGCGCTCAGCGCGCCAACCGCGAACGCCGCGTGAACCGGGCGGGTGAGCCAGGCCCGGTGAACGATCAGGGCGATCGCACAAAGGCCGCCGATATAGAGCCCTTCCGGCATGGCCGTGACGACGAAGCGGTAGTAGGGAAACGCCGCCGCCACCAGCAGCACGGCATTGGCTGCGGACCTACCTCCTTCGCGAACCGCAATCGCGTAGAGGGCCGCAAGCCCCCCGGCATAGGCGGCCATACCCAACAGTCGCATCCAGGGCAGTACGTTGAGCGACAGAAGATCGACCAGCCGGACAAGTGCGAAATAAACTGGATTTTCGACGGTCTGTAGGCCTGGATAGAGGCCAGGATCGATGTCTAGACGATGAGCATAAAGGGCTCGGATCAGATAGGCGCCTTCATCCCCTGCATAAAGCGGAAGCTCGGCGAACACGCGGTTCAAATAAAAGAAAAGAACTCCAGCCCCGGCGACCAGAATGAGCCATAAGCTTGCCTGCCTCGCCAGCCTGGAAATCTTCGCATCCGACACGCCGTACCTCGGATTATCTCTTCCGTCCGTCCGCGCCGCGACTCGGGTCCCTCACCGCAGCGAGACAGCCTCTACCATCTATAGTGGCTCGCCTGCTCACGCACGATGTATCGTTGCGTGTTTCATACACTTGATCGTTGATCGCTCCTATCTTGTCCCACGCAGCGGCCAGCGTCCGACCATGCGGGCGGGGCGGCCGCGACGTTTCACCACCAGGACAAAGGCCTCGGCGCGCCAGCAGATCGGTGAGGGCAGCATCGTTTCCGGCATCGGGGCTTGGTCGCGCGCCGTGGTGACATGGGGCTCGAAGTCGCGCCGGCGGTCGGCGATCAGGCCAGCTTCGATGGCGGCCTCGACCAGCGCGTCGTGCAGGCCGCTCAGCGCCGCCTTGGCGCCGTAGCCGCAGCCCAGCACCCGCGCGCCGCCGCCGAACTGCATGGCCTTGACCAGATCGATCTCGATGGGCGGGCGGCGCACCATATCGGCCGCCGCCCGCATCTGCTCCAGCGCCTGCGCTTCTCCTGGTTCCAGGCCCAGGCCCCACAGCGAAAGATGCAGCCGACCCAAGGAATAGAGACCGCCATCCAGTCCCCAACGCCGCCCTAGCCAGGCTCCGCAGTCGAGGATTCGAGCGCCTGCATCCGCGCTCGGCACGATGTCGAAACACGCGACCGCACGCGCCGCCGCATGGGTTTCGCGGACGGCCGTGGGAAAGCCGAGATCGAGTTGCTGGTCCATATCCGCTCTCGATGAGAACAAATAAGGAACATTATCGCGCAGACCTCGCAGCGCCAAGCCTGGAACGGCGGCCTAGGACTCCGCCTGAGCCGGCTGGATGGTGACGCTTTCGCCGCAGCCGCAGGCGTCCGTCTCGTTCGGGTTGCGGAACGAGAACTTGGCCGAGAGCTTGGAGGTGACGTAGTCGATCTCGGTGCCGATCAGGAACAGCACGGCCTTGGGCTCGATCAGGATGGTCACGCCCTTGTCCTCGACCACCTCGTCCAGCGGCCCGGCCTCCTCGGCGTATTCCAGGACGTATTCCTGACCGGCGCAGCCGCCGTTCTTCACGCCGACGCGCAGGCCCGCATAGGGCTTTTCGGCCTTGGCCATGATCTCGCGCACACGCATCGCCGCAGCGTCGGTCAGGGTGACGACCTTGGGCCGAGGACGGCGCGCCCGGGGCGCGGGGGTGAGATTGAGCTCGCTCATGCCTGCTCCATATGGGGTCAGAACATGTTCAGTTGAAGTTTCGCCTCGTCGGACATCCGCGAGGGATCCCATGGCGGATCGAAGACCAGCTCGACGGTGACGTTGCGCACGCCGGGGATCTCGCGCACCGCATCCTGCACCCAGCCCGGCATGTCGCCGGCCACCGGGCAGCCCGGCGCGGTCAGGGTCATGTCGATGGCGACATCCTTGTCGTCCGAGACGTCAACCTTGTAGATCAGGCCCAGCTCGTAGATGTCGACCGGGATCTCGGGGTCGAACACCGTCTTCAGCTTCTCAATGAGCTGATCGGTCAGCGAGTCGAGTTCGGCCTGCGAAAGCGGCGTGGCTGCGGTCGGCTCGATGGAAGCGGCGTCGTCCATGGGTCAAATGCTCAAGCGAAAAAGGCCTGGGTGCGGGTCAGGGCGTCGACGAAGGCGTCGGCCTCCCCTTCGGTGTTATATAGGGCGAAGGACGCGCGGGCGCTGGCGGTCACGCCGAAACGCCGCATCAGCGGTTCGGCGCAATGGCTGCCGGCCCGCACCGCCACCCCGTAGCGGTCGAGGATCTGGGCGACGTCGTGCGCATGGGCGCCTTCGACGTTGAAGGCCAGGATCGCGCCCTTGCCCGGCGCCTGGCCGATGGGCTGCAGCCAGTTGGCGCCTTGCAGGCCGTCCATCACCCGCCCGTAGAGGCGCGCCTCGTGCTCGGCGGCGGCCTTGCGGTCGATGGTGTTCAGCCACTCGATCGCCGCGCCCAGGCCGATCGCCTCGAGGATTGGCGGCGTACCGGCCTCGAACCTGTGCGGCGGATCGGCGTAGGTGATGGCGTCGAGCCGCACCTCCCCGATCATCTCCCCCCCGCCCTGATAGGGCGGCAGGGCGGCCAGAGCCTCCGCCTTGCCGTAGAGCGCGCCGACGCCGGTCGGGCCGTAGAGCTTGTGGGCCGAGAAGACGTAGAAATCGACATCCAGCGCCTTCACGTCGACGTCCAGATGGACCACGCCCTGACAGCCGTCGACCAGCACCAGCGCGCCCGCCTCATGAACGATCCTGGCGATCTGCGCCACTGGATTGATCGTGCCCAGCACGTTCGACATGTGGGTGACGGCGACCATCCTGGTCCGCTCGGTCAGCAGCCCCGGCAGGGCCTCAAGGTCCAGCCGACCGTCGTCCAGCACCGGAACGAACTTCAGGACCACGCCCTTGCGCTCGCGCAGGAAGTGCCAGGGCACGATATTGGCGTGGTGCTCCATCTCGGTGAGCACGATCTCGTCGCCCTCGCCCAGCGAGGCGCCGAGGCCCGAGGCCACGAGGTTGATCGCCTCGGTCCCGCCCTTGGTGAAGACGATCTCGCCTTCCTCGGCGTTCAGGAGACGCGCGACCGACCGGCGGGCCGCCTCATAGGCGTCCGTGGTCTCGTTGGCCAGGGTGTGCAGGCCGCGGTGGACGTTGGCGTAGGAATGCTCCATCGCCCGGGTCATCGCCTCGATCACCGCGCGCGGCTTCTGGGCGCTGGCGGCGCTGTCCAGATAGACCAGCGGCTTGCCGTGCACCTCGCGCGAGAGGATCGGGAACTGGGCGCGGACCTGTTCGACGTCGAAGGCCATCAGCCGGCCAGCCTTTCGGCGAGCCAGGCGCGGATCGGCTCGCGAGCCGCCTCGTTCCAGATTCGGTCGGCGACCTCGCCGACGAAGGCGTCGATCAGGAGGCCGCGGGCCTCGGCTTCGGGCAGGCCCCGCTGACACATGTAGAACAGGGCCTCCTCGTCCAGACGGCCGATGGTATTGCCATGGGCGCACTGGACGTCGTCGGCGTGGATCAAAAGCTCGGGGCGAGCGTCGACCTCGGCCTGGTCCGACAGGATCAGCGCGTGGTGGCCCATGCGCGCGTCGGTGCGGTCGGCGCCCTCCTCCACCACGATGCGGCCCTGGAAGATGGCCCGGGCCTGATCGCGGACCACGCCCTTGGCGAGTTGGCTGGTGGTTCCGTCGACGCCGAGGTGGCGGACGATGGTGGTAAGGTCCGCATGGCGCTTGCCGGCCAGCAGATAGGCGCCGTCGAGCCGCACGCTGGCGTCGGCGCCAGGATGGTCGACCGCGGTCTCCAGCCGCTGGCGGCGCGCGCCGGAGGTGACGACCGTCTGGCCATACTCGGCCCTCGCGCCCAGCGTGACCTGCGCCTGGCTCACCAGCACGCCCTCGCCGCCATCGGCGGCCAGGACGATGCGCTCGACCGCCGCGCCCTCTTCCAGGACGATCTCCAGGCCCACATGGGTCACATAGGCCGCGGAGTCGCCTTCATAGGTCTCGAACAGGCGCAGCTTCGCGCCGCGCTCCACACGGATCGAGGCGCGGGCCGAAAACGCCGCTTCGCCGCGCGAGACGATTCGCAAGGCGACCATCGCCTCGTCCTGCGCCGGCACGACGATTTCGACGGCTTCACGCCCCCCGGCGAGGATATGGGTTTCGCTCGTCAGGCCGTCGAACGCCCCGCGGGGAAGCCCGGCCAGATCGACCGGCCCCGTCGGCGGCGGCAGCACGCGCAGCAGGCCGCGCAAATCGGTCCAGCGCCAGTCCTCGTCACGCTTGGACGGAAGCTGGGCCGGATCGCCGGCCTTCAGGGCGGAGGCGATGCTCACGCGGCCATCCTCGCATACTTGTCGTAGCCCTCGCGCTCCAGTTCGAGCGCCAGTTCCGGCCCGCCGGAATCCACGATCCGCCCGGCCGACAGCACGTGCACCCGATCGGGTTTGATGTAGTCGAGCAGCCGCTGGTAGTGGGTGATGACCAGCATCGAACGCTCAGGACTACGCAGGGCGTTCACCCCGTCCGAAACGATCTTCAGAGCGTCGATGTCCAGGCCGGAATCGGTCTCGTCCAGGATAAGGAAACGAGGCGAAAGCATCGCCATCTGAAAGATTTCCATCCGTTTCTTCTCACCGCCCGAGAAGCCGACGTTCAGCGCACGTTTGAGCATGTCGAAATCGATCTTCAACGCAGCGGCCGTCGCCTTGGCGAGCTTCAGGAACTCCGGCGCGCTCACCTCCGGCTCGCCGCGCGCCTTGCGCTGGGCGTTCATCGCCGTGCGGATGAAGGTGAGGGCCGGAACCCCCGGAATCTCCAGCGGATACTGGAAGGAGAGGAACACTCCCTTGGCGGCGCGCTCGGCCGGATCGAGGCTCAGCAGGTCTTCGCCATCAAGGGTCGCGGTCCCGGCGGTGACGTCATAGCCCTCCCGGCCGGTCAGCACGTAGGAGAGCGTCGACTTGCCCGCGCCGTTCGGCCCCATGATCGCGTGGACCTCGCCGGACGGCACCTCCAGGCTCAGGCCCTTGAGGATCTCGTTGCCGTCGACCTCGGCGTGCAGGTTGGAAATCGAAAGCATCAGTTGGTCTCGTCAGCCAGGTATTGGGCCATCACTTCGAGGGCTTCCTCGACGGTGTTCACGGCCTGCTGTTTGCGGGGTGCGGCGGTGCTGGTCGTGGCGGTGCGCTTGTCGGCCGAGCGCACGCTGATCGCTCCGGCCTCGAAATAGGCGTCGATCAGGAAGTCGTCGTGGTTCAGGCTGACCGTGTAGCGGCGCAGGCCGAGCGACAGGCCTTTCTCACGCAGAAAGCCCTCGTCCTCGGCCAGCGCCTCATGCAATTGCGTCGCCCGGGCCAGATCCTCCTCCTGCTGGCGGCGCTCGGCCTCCTCGCGGGCATGACGGACCGCGTCGCGGCGGGCGTGCTCGGCTTCGAAGGCGCGGCGAAGGGACATGGAGCGGGTCTCTGACGTTGCGAGGGTCATCCGACGGAGCCCTCAAGGGAAATGGCGACGAGTTTCTGGGCTTCCACGGCGAATTCCATGGGCAACTCCTGCAGCACGTCCTTGACGAAGCCGTTGACCAGAAGCTGCACGGCCTCCTCCTGCGAAAGCCCGCGCTGCATGGCGTAGAAGAGCTGGTCTTCCGACAGCTTGGTGGTCGTCGCCTCGTGTTCGAACACGCACCGGCTGTTGCGCGCCTCGACATAGGGCACGGTATGGGCCGCGCAGGTCTTGCCGATCAGCAGGCTGTCGCACTGTGTGAAGTTGCGCGCGCCCTTGGCCTTGGGATGGGCCGAGACCAGGCCGCGATAGGTGTTCGAGCTTTTCCCGGCGCTGATGCCCTTGGAGATGATCCGCGAGCGGGTGTCGGCGCCCAGATGGATCATCTTTGTGCCGGTGTCGGCCTGTTGGCGGCCGTTGGTGATGGCGATGGAATAGAACTCGCCCACGCTCCCGTTCCCGCGCAGCACGCAGGACGGATATTTCCAGGTGATCGCCGATCCGGTCTCGACCTGGGTCCACGACACCTTGGCGCGGTCGCCGCGGCAGTCGGCCCGCTTGGTGACGAAGTTATAGATGCCGCCCTTGCCGGTCTCCGGGTCGCCCGGATACCAGTTCTGGACCGTGGAGTATTTGATCTCCGCATCGTCCAGCACCACCAGTTCGACCACCGCGGCGTGAAGCTGGTTCTCATCGCGCATCGGCGCGGTGCAGCCTTCCAGATAGGAGACGTAGGCGCCCTTGTCGGCGATGATCAGGGTGCGCTCGAACTGACCGGAATTCTCGGCGTTGATGCGGAAATAGGTCGAAAGCTCCATCGGACAGCGCACGCCCGGCGGCACATAGACGAAACTGCCGTCCGAAAAGACCGCCGAATTGAGGCAGGCGTAGTAGTTGTCCGACACCGGCACCACAGAGCCCAGGTACTTGCGCACCAGCTCGGGATGCTCGCGGATCGCCTCGCTCATCGAACAGAAGATGACCCCGGCCTGGGCCAGCTCCTTCTTGAAGGTGGTCACCACCGAGACGCTGTCGAACACCGCATCGACCGCATAGCGCGGCGCGCCCTGCACGCCGGCCAGCACCTCCTGCTCGCGCAGCGGGATGCCCAGCTTCTCGTAGGTCGCCAGGATGTCGGGATCGACCTCGTCCAGGCTCTTGGGGCCTTCCTTGGCCTTGGGCGCGGCGTAGTAATAGGCGTCCTGATAGTCGATGCGCGGGAAGTGGACCTTGGCCCAACTCGGCTCGTCCATGGCCAGCCAGCGCTCATAGGCGTCCAGCCGCCAGGCCAGCATCCATTCCGGCTCGTCCTTCTTGGCCGAGATGAAACGGACGATTTCCTCCGACAGCCCCTTGGGCGCGAACTCCTGGTCGATGTCGGTGACGAAGCCGTGCTTGTACTTCTCCAGGCTCTCGACGTGTTCGACGGTCTGCTTGACGGCGGCCATACGCTTACCTCCTCACGCCGCCGGCGCGCGATGTCGCGCGGCGTGACGGGACTGAACTTGCTCCCAGGCGGCCGCGAAGGCCGCCCAATCTTCCGGCGTGGTCGCCCAGCCGCCCGAAACCCGGATGGCGCAAGCGGCCAGGTCGCCCTGCCCCATGGCCGCCAGCACGTGGCTGGCCTTCACCTTGCCCGACGAACAGGCCGAGCCGGCGCTGACCATGATCCCGGCCAGGTCCATCTGCATCACCTGCAGTTCCGAAGCCCAGCCGGCGCTGGCGACGCAGAGGGTGTTGGGCAGGCGCGGCGCGCCCTCGCCCATCACCACCGCACCGGCGGCCTTGAGGCGCGACGCCGCCGCATCGCGCGGCGCCGGATCGATGTCGCGGTCGTTCAGCGCCGCCAGGGCGGCTGCGCCGAAACCCGCGATCCCGGCGACATTCTCGGTGCCCGCGCGGCGGCCTCGCTACTGCCCGCCGCCAAGCTGGCGGCGCA
>NZ_JAYRST010000023.1:0-41627 GCF_041920015.1 Phenylobacterium sp. | reverse complement strand
AGCAGGATGCGGCTCGGCCGCGCCTCGCCCTTCAATTCAGACGCGAATGGGTCCCGGTCTTGCTTCGCAAACCGGGAGGACACTCATATGCGATTGCCCTGCCCGCTGGGGGAGGTGGATCGGCGCAAGGCGCCGAGACGGAGGGGGCCTGCGGAGTCAGAAATCCCCCTCAGTCGGCATTCGCCGACAGCTCCCCCGGAGGGGGAGCAATGCGGCCCCTAGTTCGGCGGGAACGGCGCGCGCTGGCCGCCGATCCTGGCGACCGTTCCGCGGTGCATGACGAAGGTCGGGCGCTCCAGTTGGGTGACGTCGGCCAGTGGGCTCGAGGCCACGGCGATGATGTCGGCGTCCTTGCCCGGCTCCAGCGTGCCGATGCTGGCCGAGCGGCCCAACAGGTCGGCGGCGTTCACCGTCGCGGCCTTGATCGCCTCGGCCGGGGTCATGCCGACGCTGACCATCAGGGCGAATTCCTTACCGTTGTCGCCGTGGGCCGAGACCCCGGTGTCGGTGCCGAAGGCGATCTTCACGCCCGAGGCGATGGCGCGCTTGTGGTTCTCCATCGCCGCCTTGGCGGCGACCTCGGCCTTGTCCAGCGAGGCTTTCGAGCGCGCCCCGGCGCGGGCCTGCTCCAGCGCCGTCTGCGGCGCCAGCATGGTCGGCACGAAATAGGCGCCGGTCTTCTTGAACAGGGCGTCGGTCTGCGGCGTGCCGAAGGTGCCGTGCTCGATCGAATCGACCCCGGCGTTCAGCGCCGCCAGGATGCCGTCGGTCCCATGGGCGTGGGCGGCGACCTTGCGCCCGAACATGTGGGCGGTCTCGACCACGGCCTTCATCTCGTCGTCGAACATCTGGGCGCCCAGGCCGCCGGCCACGTTCGACAGCACCCCGCCGGTGGCGGTGAACTTGATGACGTCCGCGCCCTGGCCGATCTGGCTGCGCACCGCGCGGCGGCAGTCCTCGGGGCCGTTGCAGACGTTCTCGGCGTGGCGGTGGGCGAGGTCCGCCATGTCGCGGTTCAGGTTGTTGGACCCGTCGCCGTGGCCGCCGGTGACCGAGATGGCGCGGCCGGCCGCCACGATGGTCGGGCCGGTGACCAGGCCCTTGTCGATCCCGTCGCGCAGGGCGGTGACGCCGTGAATGTCGCTGCCCAGGTCGCGGATGGTGGTGAAGCCGGCTTCCAGGGTGCGGCGGGCGTTGTCGATCGCGATCACCATGTTGTCTTCGATGTCGCGGTTATAGCCCTCCATCCGGGCCTTCACCTTGTCGTCGTCGCTGAAGATGTGGACGTGGCTGTCGATCAGTCCGGGCAGCACGAACTGGTCGCGCAGGTCCAGCACCTGGGCGCCGGGCGCGCCGACCGTCTCGGGCGCGGCGAAGCCGTCGCGCACCGCTTCGATCTTGCCGCCCCGCACAACAAGGGTGCTGGCGCCGCGCGGCGCCTGGCCCGGCTTGTCCAGCAGGGCGCCGGCATGGATCACCACGGCCTTGGCGGCGGCGGGCTGGCCCTGCGCGCCCGCATGGCCGGCCAACCCCAGGCCCAGCAGCATGGCGACGACGGACGTGGCGACTCTACGCATGGATGTTCCCCCCTTGTGACGCTCGCACTCTAGCTTCCGCGCCGCCGCCGTCCAGGCGGCTCGGCATGGGGGCGAGCGGAACGGGCTGGCCTCGCCGCCGCGCCCGTAGTTTCATCGCTCCACGGGCCTGCGGCCCGGTTCTCGATAAGACCCCCCATGGGCCTGCGGCCCGGTTCTCGATAAGACCAAAGACATTTCATTAGGGAGATTTCGAACATGGCTGTCATCAATCCCAACGGGTCGCTGAAGGGCCGCGTCGCCCTGGTCACCGGCGCCAGCCGCGGCATCGGCGAGGCGATCTGCGCGCGCCTGGCCCAGGAGGGCGCCAAGGTCGTCGCCTCGGCCCGCACCGCCGAGAGCGGCGAGAGCCGCCTGCCGGGCACCTTGCACGACACCGTCGACCGTATCCGCAAGGCCGGCGGCGAGGCGGCCTTCATCAAGGCCGACCTGGCCCAGGCCATCGAGCGCGAGCGCCTGGTGGAGGAGGCTTCGGCCCTCTACGGCCCCGTCGACATCCTCATCAACAACGCCGCCATCACCTATTTCATCCCGGTCGAGGAATTCCCCGAAAAGCGCTTCAAGCTGATGATGGAGGTGCAGGTCTACGCGCCGTTCCACCTCTCCCAGCTCGTCATCCCGGGCATGCGCGACAAGGGCGGCGGCTGGATCGTCAACATCTCCTCGCCGGCCGGCATCCACCCGAAGCAGCCCTATGGCGCGGCGCGCGGCGGCACGGTCTACGGCATGTGCAAGGCCGCGCTGGAGCGGTTCTCCACCGGCCTGGCTTCGGAGGTCTATAGCGACAACATCGCGGTCAACGTCGTCTCGCCCGGCCTGGTCGACACCCCCGGCGTCGCCGTCCACGGCCTCATCAACGAGGCGACCAAGGACCGCGTCCAGCCGATCGAGTACATCGCCGAGGCGGTCTACCGCCTGGCCAGCGGCGATCCGAAGACGGTGACCGGCCGCGTGGACTACGCCGAGCCGCTGCTGAAGGAGCTGGGCGTCACGCCCGCCGAACTGGTCTAGCCAAGCGTTCTTTTCCTCCCCTGCGCAGCGGGGGAGGAAATCGCATCCGTGATCCCGCTCGCCCCGCGCTTCGCCCGCAGGAATCTTTCGCGCGCCCATACGGCTCCTTAACCAACCCCCGTCAGAAACGGGCTGGAAGGGAGGCGTTCCACTTGAAGACCTGCCTGGTCGTCGACGACAGCCGTGTGATCCGCAAGGTCGCGCGCCGCATCCTGGAGGACATCGGCTTCGACATCGCCGAGGCGTCCGATGGGCTGGAGGCGCTCGCCTGGTGCCGGGCGGCCATGCCCGACGCGGTGCTGCTCGACTGGAACATGCCGGTGATGACGGGGATCGAGTTCCTGAAGATCCTGCGCGCCGAGCCGGGGGGCGAGCGCCCCACCGTGGTCTTCTGCACGGTCGAGAACGACGTGGACCGCATCCGCGAGGCGCTGGACTGCGGCGCCGACGAATACATCATGAAGCCGTTCGACGGCGACATCATCGCCGTCAAGTTCGCCGAGGCGGGCCTGACATGAGCCCCCAGGACCGCGAACTCGTCGCCCAGCTCTGCGCCGCCAGGGCCGGTCTCCACGTCGATCCCGACAAGAGCTATCTGATCGAGAGCCGGCTGGGCTCCGTCGCGCGGCGCGAGGGCTTCGGCTCGCTGGAGGACATGATGGCCGCCCTGCGCCAGAAGCGCGAGGACCGCCTGGCCTGGGGGATCGTCGAGGCGATGGCGCCGACCGAAAGCGCCTTCTTCCGCGACCGGACGCCTTTCGCCCTGTTCCGCGAGGAGGTCCTGCCCACGATCGTCAACCTGCGCGGCGGCGAGCCGGTGCGCATCTGGTCGGCCGCCTGCGCCGCGGGCCAGGAGGCCTATTCCCTGGCGATGATCGTCGAGGACGAGCGGAGCAAGCTGCCGGGCCTGAAGGTCGAGCTGTTCGGCTCCGACATCGGCGAGCGCCAGCTCGAAAAGGCCCAGAGCGGCTTCTACACCCAGTTCGAGGTGCAGCGCGGCCTGCCCATCCGCCTGCTCATCCGCCATTTCGAGCGGGATGGAGAAATGTGGGCGATCTCGCCCCGCATCCGCCAGATGGTGCGCTGGCGGCGCGTGAACCTCGTCGCCGACCTCAGCACGGCGGGGCGGTTCGACGTGATCTTCTGCCGCTACGTGATTTCCGGCCTGGTCGAACCGATGCGGGTGCGGCTGCTGGAAAACCTCGCCCGGGCGCTGGCGCCCGAGGGCTTCCTGTTCCTGGGCCAGGACGAGGACGTCGCCGGCCTCCAGGGCGCCTTCCAGCCGGTCGGCGGAAGGCCCGGCCTCTATGCGAGGAACCCGGCCTTCCGCATCGCGGCCTGACCGCCCTTTTCGGGCGGCGCCGGTCGGGCGCCTACTTCTTGGCGTCTTCGGCGGTGTTGGTGACGGCCTGGCCGGCGGCCTTCACGTCGCGGCCGGCGCCGGAGATCGTGTTGCAGGCGGTGACGGCCAGGCTGGCGGCCAGAACGGCCAGGACCACAAACTTGCGCATGGAATGCCTCTCTCGGGGAGTGAAGTTGCCAGGCAAAAACGGTCAAGCTGCGGCCTGGTTCCCCCTCGGCGCGCTCCGCCGATTGCCGTGATCTTCGGTCGGCGTGGGGAAGATCAGGCGCGCGGTGACGCCCCCCGTCGCATTGCGGACCACCTCCGAGCGGCCGCGCAACTGGCGGCCGAAGGCGGTCATCAACGTGCGGCCGACGCCCGATGAGGTGAGGGCGTCTTCGGGCGGTTCGCCGTCGTCGCTGATCTCCAGTTCGGCCTCCTCGCCGCGCACGGTGAAGTTGACGGTCAGGGCGCCGCCGCGACCGGCGAAGGCGTGCTTCTGGGCGTTGGTCACCGCCTCCACCGCGAACAGGGCCAGCGGCGCCAGGCGGTCGGGGTCGATCACCAGGTCGTCGACATGGATGTCGGTCCGCACCTGGGCGCCGTGCGGCCCGTCGGCGGCGATGAGCTGGGCGGTCAGCTCCTCCAGGAAGGCCCGCAGGTCGACCCGCTTCAGGTCCGGCCCCTGGTAGAGCGCCCGATAGATCAGGGCGAGCGCGGTGATCCGCTGGCGGGTGTCGGACATCGCCGCGCGCGCCGCCGGGTCCGACAGCGCCCGCTGCTGCATGTTGAGCAGGGACGAGATGACCTGAAGGTTGTTCTTCACCCGATGGTGGATCTCGCGCATCAGGTCGTCCTTCTGCGCCAGGGAGTCGCGCAGCGAGGCGTCGCGCCCGACGATGGCGTCGGCCATGTCCTCCAGCGTCTCGGCCAGGTCGCGGATCTCCGGCGGCGCCTGTTCTGCCTGCACCGGCCGCACGGTCAGGCGCCCGCGGGCGTAGAGGGCGGCGATGCGCTGCAGATAGGCGATCCAGCGGATCACCACCCGCTCGGTCACCACCGACACCGCCACCAGGGCCAGGATGAAGGTCAGTATCGGGAAGACGATGCTGGTCAGCGGGTTGAGCGTCGCCCAGGTGAAGAGGCCGCCCGAGCGCGCCGACAGCACCACGAACAGCTCGTCCCCCACCAGGGGCGCGGCCGAATAGACCCGCCGGTCGCCGCGTTCGTCGCGGGCGTACCAGACCAGCGAGCCCTGTTTCAGCGCCTTGGCCCGCCAGTCGGCCGGCAGGATGGGGAAGGCTTCCTTGTCGGTGGCGTTGATATATTTGCCCTCGCCGTCGGCCAGGGCGACCTCGGCCTCTTCCGGCAGGGAGCGGTCGGCCGTCCGCGGGGCCAGGCTCTCCAGGGTGATGACCGCCACCAGGGCGCCGTCGAAACCTATAGCCCGATCCTTGGCGGGCACCGCGGCCAGCAGGGCGGGGACCGTGGCGTAGGTCGCGCCCGCGTCGCGCGTGATGACCAGGCTGTCGCCGGCCGCCAGCCGTTGGAACCATGGCCGTGTCTGGCGTAGCGGATCGGCCGGCACCGTGCCGCCGGCGCAGGCCACCCGGCCGATGCGGTCGAAGCGGATCAGGTTCTGATAGCCGGGGATGCGCTGGCTGACCTCGGCCAGCCGCTGGGCGCAGTTGAAGCCGACCGAGCCGGGGGCCAGGGTTTCCAGCAGGATGTCGGCCGCCTCCATCCGCGCCCGCGCCGTCGCGGCGCTGCGCTCGGAGGCCGCGGCCAGCTCCTCGCGGAGCTGCACCGCCTCGCGGCGGAAGGCGATCGCCGATTGCAGCACGCCCAGGATCATCACCGGCAACAGGGCGGCCGCCAGCGCCGCGGTCAGCCGGACCCGTATGGTTGAGAGAGATCCCCAGGGCGCGCTGTCCATCCTCCTCGTCCTGTCAGCGAGCGCTGCTCAGGCGCTCCGCATCCGCAAGGATGGCGCCCATGGCGTCGCTGGCGGCGCTTCCATCGCGTTCGTAGGAACCGTCCTCCAGAATGGCGTGCAGGGCCTTTCGCGCGCGGCTCACCCGGCTCTTCACCGTCCCGACCGCGCAGCCGCAGATCTCGGCCGCTTCCTCGTAGGCGAAGCCTCCCGCGCCGACCAGGATCAGCGCCTCGCGCTGCTCGGCCGGCAGCGCCGCCAGGCTCAGCCGCAGCTCGTCCAGCGCCACCGGCGCCTCGGGGTCGTCCACCGCCACCAGCGTCCGCTCGGCCGCCTCCTGGTCGAGCTGGCTCTGGCGCCAGGACCGGCGCTTTTCGGAATAGAACTGGTTGCGCAGGATCATGAAGGTCCAGGCCTTCATGTTGGTGCCCATCTGGAAGCTGGCGCGTGCGTCCCAGGCCTTCATCATCGCGTCCTGCGCCAGGTCGTCGGCGCTGGCCGGATCGCCCGCCAGGGTGCGGGCGAAGGCGCGCAGGTGGGGGATCAGCCCCACCAGTTCGCGCTTGAAGGCCTCGTCAGTCCCGGACTTTCCGCTCGGGCCGGCGTTGCTGGCGGAGGCCATCAGTCATTCTCCGCCGTCTTCTTGTCCGCCTGGCGAAGGATGGCGAGGAACTCCTCGGGAACGGGCTCGCTGACCACCTCGTCGAACATTTGCCGCAGGCGAACGCCGATGGCCTGCTGGCGCAGGCGCGCTTCGTCCAGCGCGGCAGGCGCGCGTCGACGGTCCTCTGAAGCACTTTGTTCGATCATGTCACCGGCGCCCGGCTTGCGCAGAGCTTGCCCCCTCGGTTCCTTCTGGTCGCCCGTCAACGCCTCACCCTACCCAGGGTTCCACAAAGTAAAGTTCATAACATGCAGAAAACCGGGTTCTGAGGGAACCGGTTCCCAAGGGCCGCGTTTGGGGCGAATGTCGGCTCCCGCCAGGGGAGTGTTTCCCTGTGGCCGGGACATGATCTTCAAAGGGAGGGGTTTGATTTGAGTCTGCTTGCCCGGTTGGCTCCGCATCTGCCGTATGTGCGCCGCTACGCCCGCGCCCTGACCGGCGACCAGACGACGGGCGATCACTATGTCCGGGTGGCGCTGGAGGCTCTCGCCGCCGGCGACCGGGTGCTGGAGGCCAGCCTCACGCCGCGCGTCGCCCTCTATCATGTGTTCCACGCCATCTGGCTCAGCAGCGGCGCCCAGCTTGAGTCCCCGCGCGACGAGCAGTCGGGCGACGACGCCAGCCGCCGGCTGATGCGCATCGCCCCGCGCTCGCGCCAGGCGTTCCTGCTGACCGCCCTGGAAGGGTTCACGCCCTCCGAGGCGGCCCAGATCCTCGGGGTCGAGTTCCCGGAGATCGAGCGGCTGATCGCCGAGGCCCAAGCCGAGATCGACGCCGAACTGGCCACCGACGTCCTCATCATCGAGGACGAGCCGGTGATCGCCGCCGACATCGAGGCCCTGGTGACCGAGATCGGCCATACGGTGGTCGACATCGCCGCCACCCGCACCGAGGCGGTCGACGCCGTCGCCCGCAAGACGCCGGGCCTTGTCCTGGCCGACATCCAACTCGCCGACGGCTCGTCGGGCATCGACGCGGTGAAGGACATCCTGGCCCGCCTCGACGTGCCGGTGATCTTCATCACCGCCTTCCCCGAGCGCCTGCTGACCGGCGAGCGTCCCGAGCCCACCTTCCTCATCACCAAGCCGTTCCAGCCGGAAACGGTGAAGGCGGCCATCGGCCAGGCGCTGTTCTTCCATCCGCGCAATACGCGTCAGGCGGCTTAGGAACGGCCGCCCGGACCTCGCGTTTCCGAAACGCCGCGCCTCTCATCGGCGCGGCGTTTTGCATTCAGAGGAGACGTCAATGCTCGGTTGGGCCCTTGTCTTTGCCCTGCTCGCGGTGGTCGCGGGCGTACTCGGCTTCACGACCCTCGCCGGCTTCGCCGCCACGGCGGCCAAGATCCTGTTCGTGGTCTTCCTGGTGCTGCTGGTGGCGACCTTCGCCGTGCGCGCGTTCCGCGGGCGCTCGGTGCTCTAGCCGCGCGCCAAGCCCCGGATGTCAGGTCCGGGGCTGGCCGTCGCCGCTAGGGAGCTGGCTGGGTGGGCGAGGGCGCCGTCTGCAGGGCCGCCGGCTCGCCCATGTCGAAGTGCTGGGCGGTCCGCGCCGCGCCGGCCTTGCTGGGCAGGGTCGAGTTCAGGTCGTCGGCCCGCCAGGACCAGGCGCCGAACAGCGCCAGCGCCGCCAGGGCGGTCGAGATCGCCAGCACCCAGAACATGTGGATTCCAAAGCGCCCCTGTCGGGCGCGGGTGGCGTTCAGGCCGCGGCTGATAGCCATGTGCTTCCTCCGTTACAACGGCAGGGCGTCCAGCGGTCCGGGCGGCGTCGGGCGCAGGGCGTCATGCCGCACGACCGACATCTGGTTCAGAAGCGCGCTCGCCAGAGCCACGGTCAGGATGACCACGACCGCCAGCCAGCGTCGGCGCAGCGAGACTCCGGCGGCGGGGCCTGACCCGCGGACTTCGACCTGCATCGCCATCGCCTGCCCTCGAACGCTTGCGGGACCGCTCGCCCGCATCTGGCAAACGTCCCGGCGGCGGCTCACGTTCCCGTGGATTGCATGCGGCCGGTGTCGCAGGGGGCTTCGCGAAGGGGTCCGGGACCCCTATCTATCGTCACATGAACATCACGAAGACTGCGGCCGGGATCGTCATCGCCGGCCTCATGCTCACCGGCGCGGCGGCTGCGCCCGCCTACGCCCAGACGCCGCCGGCCACGGCTTCGGCGCTGGAGGGCAAGCTGGTGCGCGGCCAGAAGGGCGTCGTGCTCGGCGTCGTCGAGCGCGTCATCCTGCGCCCCAACGGCACGCCGGCCCAGGTGCTGGTGCGGCCCAAGGGCCCGCCGACCGCCGGCCCGCGCAGCATCGCCTATGCGGCGCTGAAGCTGGAGGGCGACAGCCTGATCGCCCCGCTGACCCAGGCCGAGTTCAACGCCATGCCGCCGGTGGCGGTCGACTGAGGTCGGCGAAAAATTTTCTCTGGCCGGGGAACGAACCCCCCGGCGGCGGGTTTAGGATTTGCGGAGGCGGCGACGCCCCCCCCGACTTGAGGCCGGCGACCATGCCGGTCTGCCGCCTCCGCACCCCTTTTCTCGATGATGCGCACTTGAGAGGCGGGCCCACGGCCCGCCTTCTTTGTATCTGCAGTCTTACGGCGCGCTCAGCTCGATGGTGACGTCGGCGCGGCGGCGCAGGGGCCGGGCCTCGCCGTCGGCGGCCGTGGCGCCGGCCTGGCCGGCCGCGGCCAGGTCGAACTCGCCGGACGGCAGGCCGTTGGCGACCAGCGCCTTGGTGACGGCGGCCACCCGCTGCTTGGACAGCTCCATGTTGGCGGCCGGCGCGCCGACCGCATCGGCCAGGCCCAGCACCCGCACCCGATCGACCTTGCACGTCTTCGCCGTGCTCGCCGCCTGGGCCAGGATCGCGCGGCCCTCGTCGGTGACCTCGGCGCTGTCGGCCTCGAAATAGATCTGCACCGTCACGTCTTCACAGGCCGGCGGCGCCTGGACGATGCGCCCCCGCGCGCCGCCCGGCGTCTCGCAACCGGCCAGGACCAGGGCGGCCGCCGCCAGCCCCAGCGCTCCGAAAGTCTTCAGCCCCGGTCCCATGATCACGTCCTGCACAAATGGAAAGGGCGGCCAGCATAGCCGACCGCCCGGTTCTCGCCAGTCAAGCCTTCGCCGGCGCCTCAGCGCGGGCTGCCGTCTTCCCAGTAGTAACGGCCGCTGCCGGAGTCGTAGTAGTAATAGCGGCCGGCGCGCTCGTCGTAATATTGGCGGCGATTGGGCGCTTCGGCCCCGCAGCCGCCGTCCTGGCGGCACCCGCGCACCGCGCCCGCCGTGCCGCCGATCGCCGCCCCGATGGCGGCCCCGGTCCCGGCGTCGCCGCCGCCGACATTGTTGCCGATCACCGCGCCGGCCAGGGCGCCCAGCGCTGCGCCCCCGGCCGCGTTGCGCTCGACATTGCCGGTGGTGGTGCAGGCCGCGAGCAGGCCTGCGCCCGCCATCGCAACCAGCGGCATGAGAGATTTGGCCTTGAGCATATGGCTCTCCTTACATATCCCGCCGACCCAACGCCTCGCGCCAAGACGAGGTTCCGGGAGGAACCGCCCCCAACCTTCGCCGTTACCGGCAGGCCGGCCTTGAGGCCGATTGAGGAGCCATGGCGCAGAAACACCGAATCACCCGCGTTGAAGCCGTGGTCAATATCGCATCCGGTACGGCTTCGCCCGAAGCGGCCGAACGCATGTCCGCCCTGCTGGCCGAGCATGGCCTCTCCGTCCGCGTCCACGCCGTCCAGGGCGAGGAGGTGGGGCGCAGCCTGCGCGCGGCGATCGATGCAGGCCCCGACCTGGTGGCGGTCCTGGCCGGCGACGGCACCGCCCGCGCCGCCGCCGAGATGGCCGGCCCCGACGGCCCGCTGATCGCGCCCCTGGCCGGCGGCACCATGAACATGCTGCCCTATGCGATCTATGGGGACGGCCCCTGGGACGAAGCCCTGGCGGGCATCCTGGAGGCGGGCGAGGAACGCGGCCTGGGCGGCGGCTGCGTCGACGGCCGCAGCTTCCTGGTCGCCGCCATCCTCGGCGCCCCGGCCCTCTGGGCTCCCGCGCGCGAGGCGATGCGGGACGGGCGCATCTCCCTGGCCCTCGGGCGCATGCGGCGGGCCTGGACGCGGGCCTTCTCGGGCCGCCTGCGTTACGCTCTCGACGGCGGCCCGCGCGGCAAGGCCGAGGCCCTGGCCTTCATGTGCCCGATCGCTTCCAAGGTGATGGCCGACGACGATCAGGCGCTGGAGGCGGCGATCATCGATCCGCAGGGCCTGGCCCAGGCCGCCCGCATCGGGCTCTCGGCCATGGTGGCCGACTGGCGCAACGACCCCTCCGTCACCTCCCTGACCTGCCGCACGGCCGGCGTCTGGGCGGCGGGGCGCATTCCGGCCGTGCTCGACGGCGAACCGGCCCGCCTGCCCTCCACGGCGCGCATCGAATGGCGGCCGAAGGTGGCGCGCATCCTGGCGCCGCCGGCCGCGCCCGCCCCGGCGGCATGATCCGGCTCGTCCACCTTTCCGACATCCATTTCGGCGGCGAGAACGTCGCCGCGGTCAAGGCGGCGGCCGATTTCGTCAACGCCGGCGCTTTCGACCTGGCCGTGGTCTCCGGCGATCTCACCCAGTTCGGCGCGGTGGGCGAGTTCGAGGCCGCCGCCGCCTGGCTCGAGACCCTGGCTCCGCCGCGGCTGGTCTGCCCTGGCAATCACGATGCGCCCTATCTCGCCTGGTGGGAGCGTTTCACCCATCCCTTCGGACGGTTCGCGCGCTTCATCGGCCCGGTCGATCCCCAGACCTTCCTGGCGCCGGGCCTGGCGGTGCGCGGCGTCAACACCGCGCGCGGCGTGCAGCCGCGCCTCAACTGGTCGAAGGGCCAGATCGCCCCGCGCCAGGCGGCCGAGGCGGCCGCCTGGTTCGCCGCCGCCCCGCCGGGCCTGCGGGTGATGGTCTGCCATCATCCGCTCGCCGAGATGATCGGCGGCCCGATGACCGCGCGGGTCTGGGGCGGGGAGGCGGCGGCCCGCATCCTGGCCGAGGGCGGGGTGGACCTGGTGCTGTCGGGTCATATCCACGCGCCGTTCGTCTGGCCCTATCCGTTCGCGGGCGGCCGCACGCACGCCGTCGGGGCCGGCACCTTGTCGGTGCGCGAACGCGGCGTCCCGCCCGGCTTCAACACCATCGAGGCCGACGCCCGCGAGATTCGTATCGTCGCCCATGCCTGGGCCGGTTCGCGGTTCGAGCCTTACCGGACCTGGACCCTGGACCGCGCGCCCGCCTAAGCGGCGTCGGGACCCCACAACGCAGAACGCCCGCCCCCTTCCTCCAGGGGCGGGCGTTCCGTTTTCAAGTGAGGTGGCTGCTAAAGCGCGCCGCGTCCTCGCACCATGTGCATGACCAACGAGACGACGAACAGGACCAGGAACACGAAGAACAGAATCTTCGCAACGCCCATGGCCGCGCCAGCGATCGAGGTAAAACCAAGCACACCTGCGATCAACGCCACCACCAGGAAAGTCAAAGCCCAACCGAGCATGTCGTTCCTCCGGAGTGTCTTACGCCGATAAGAACGTCCAGCCTGGACAGGCGTTCCGGTGACGCCTCCCGATTACGGGTGCTGCCAGCCTTTTCCGCCCGATTTGGCGGCGCTGTACTGCTCGCCGGCGAACTTCCAGTTGGGCAGGGCGTCGAACCAGGCCTTCAGGAAGCCTTCGCGGTCGTTCTTGTGATCCAGGTAATAGGCGTGCTCCCACAGGTCGCAGACCAGCAGCGGCAGGACGCCGTCGTCGCTCAGCAGGTTCTCGCCGTCATGGCTGTCGACGATGACCAGGGTTCCGTCCCGCTTGGCGGCCAGCCAGACCCAGCCGGAGCCGAAGTGGCCCACGCCCTTGGCGACGAAGTCGGTCTTGAGCTTCTCCAGCCCGCCGAGGTCGCGGTCGATGGCGGCGGCCAGGTCGCCTTCGGGAGCTTGGCGCTCACCGCTCATGCAGACCCAGAAGAAGGTGTGGTTCCACGCCTGGGCGGCGTTGTTGAACAGCTTGCGGCTCTCGGCCTTGCCGGCGGCGCCGCGGACAAGGTCTTCGAGGCTGCCGGACAGGCCCTGTTCCTCGACGATCTGGTTGGTCACGTCGAAGTAGCGCTTGTGGTGCTTGTCGTGATGCAGATGCATCGTCGCCTGCGAGATCACAGGCTCCAGGGCGGCGTAGTCGTAGGGTAGATCGGGAAGCTTGAACATCGTGTTTTCCTGGAGGGAAGCTGAATGCGCATTCGCAATCCCACGAAAACACTGAAGCTCCAACTTTGGTTCGCTATTTTTTCGTCGCTCGGCCGGCCAGCAGGGCGGACACCACGGTCGCCGTGGTGCGTGGATTCTTCAGGGCCACGGCGGCGACCGCGCCCACGATCCCCAGCGCGACCCAGGGCTTGGCCTGGGCCAGTTCAAACATTCGCGAGGTCATGTCGCGGTCCTGCTCGGGCGTCTTGCGGCGCGGGGGATTGGCCCGCAGCAGGATCATCGCCGAAATGGCGGCGGCCAGCAGGGCGGCCGCCCCGGCCACCAGCACGCCGGCCCACGCCTCGCCCACCGCCGGCGTCAGCGCCGCATGCAGCGCCATCGCCAGGAACGTGACGCAGATCACCGCCGTCGCGGCGAGCGCGACGACGGCGACGGCGTAATAGATCGCTCGCTTGAGGATCAATCTTTGCGTCCGCTGGCCAGCAGCAGACCGATCAGCAGGCCGACGCCGAGCGCCGCGCCCGTCGCCACCAGCGGGCGTTCCTTCACGCGTTCCACGACATAGCGCTGCGCGTCGTCGAACTGCTCGCCGGCGCTGTCGGCATAGGTCCGGCTTTGGGCGCGGATCTGTTCCAGCCCTTCGGAGACCACTTTCTCGAATTTCTTGGCGGCTTCGCCGAAGCTGCGCTGGGCTTCCGCCGACAGCTTGGAAGCCGACTCGGCCAAGGCGCTCGCCGTAGCCTTCGCTTCATCCTTGGCGTTGTCGACGGCGTTCGTGGCCATGTCCGTATCTCCAGGTATTCAGGTAGGTGTAGCTTTTCTCAAGCTTGGCGTCTCATGAAAGCCTTGCCGGAACGTCAAAGACAAGACCCGGTTCCGGTTATGACGAAAACCTGTTGGCTCCAAGGCCCCGAAATGGGCGCCTGCAACCTTGGGTTCCTGTCGCTCTCGCGCGAACCTGGGTTTATGGTCGCGTCATGGCGAAACCCGGCGCCGATATCCATTCCGACCACGAACGTCTCGAACTGGCGCTCCAGTCCGCGCGCCTCGGCGAGTACGATTGGGACATGGCGCGCGACGTCGTCTCGGTCAGTCCGCGCATGTCGGCGATCACCGGCCTGCCGGTCGGCGAATGGCCCGCCGAGCGCGGG
The DNA here is from genome assembly GCF_041920015.1 of Phenylobacterium sp. Lineage (GTDB taxonomy): Bacteria > Pseudomonadota > Alphaproteobacteria > Caulobacterales > Caulobacteraceae > Phenylobacterium. Next base: position 27,713 of record NZ_JAYRST010000023.1, on the reverse strand, counting down.
GAGTTCCTCTATCGGGGCGTGCATCCCGAGGAGCGCGAGGCGACCCGGCGCAGCATCGAGGAGGCCATGCGCGCCGAGGGGCGCTTCGAGGTCGAGTATCGCCGCATCCGCGAAGACGACGGCCGCATCATCTGGACCCGCACCTCCGGCGTGCTGGTCTCCGACGAGCAGGGCCGCCCGCTGCGCGCGGTCGGGCTGGTGCAGGACATCGGCGAGCGCCGCGCCGAGGAGGATCGCCGCCGCGCCCTGATGGCCGAGCTGGACCATCGGGTGAAGAACGTGCTGGCCGCGGTCCAGGCCCTGGCGGTGCAGACCGCCAAGCGCACCACCTCGCTCGACAGCTTCCTGGCCACCTTCGCCGGCCGGCTGAAATCCATGGCCTCGGCCAACGAGCTGCTGACCGCCGCCCGTTGGCGCGGGGCCGCGGTGGGCCACCTGGCCGCGGCCGAGCTGGGCGGCATCGCCCCTGGCCAGACCCGCTGGGACGGGCCCGAACTCTTCCTCACGCCCCGCGCGGCCAACGCCCTGTCGCTGGCCCTGCACGAACTGGCCACCAATGCGGTGAAGTACGGGGCGCTTTCCACCGAGAGCGGCCGGGTCGAGGTGCGCTGGGCGCGCACGCCCGAAGGCGGCTTCGAGCTCATCTGGACCGAGACCGGCGGGCCGCCGGTCGTCGTCCCCACCCACAAGGGCTTCGGCTCGACCCTGCTCGACCAGGTGACCGGCCGCGAGCTTATGGGCGATGCGGCGGTCGAGTATCGCCGCGCCGGGGTGACCGCTCGGCTGCGCGCCGGCCCAGCCGCCGTGGTCTCGCGCCCCGAGACCGTGCCCGAGACTCCCGCGCCCCAGACCTATGAACCGGCGCCCGCCGCCCACGGCCCGGCCGACCTGCAGGGCGCGCGCGTGCTGATCGTCGAGGATGCGGTGCTGCTGGCCCTGGAGCTGGAGACCGGCCTTTCCGAAGCCGGCGCGTCCGTGGTCGGCCCGGCCTACGAACTGCAGGAAGCGCTCAATCTCCTGGGCCAGCCGATCGACGCGGCCGTGCTCGACGCCAATCTCAACGGCCTGTCGGTCACGCCGGTGGCCGAGGCCCTGGCAGCGCGCGGCGTGCCCTTCGTCTTCGCCACCGGCTATGGCGACACCGGCGCCCCGATGGGCTTCGACGCCCCGGTGATCCGCAAGCCCTACGACGTCACCCAGGTCGCCGCGGCGGTGTCGGGCCTGCTGGCGGCCGGATAGCGCCGGCCTACGGTCTGGCTGCTTAACCATGGCGAGCTGATTGGCGTTTGACTCAACTCCTGTTTGACCTAAGTCTCCGCGCCGCTCAGGAGACGCCGATGTTCAACGATCCGGATTATCTGCGCCGGGCGCAGTACGCCGACGCTCGTCATCTCGACGCGCGCGCGCGTCTGCACCGCAAGTACGGCCGCGACGACTGGTATCCGTGGGCGGCCAGCCAGATCTCCTGGAGCGAGGGCGACCGGGTGCTGGAAGTGGGCTGCGGCCCCGGCTGGTTCTGGACTGCGGCCGCCGACATCCTGCCCGCCCGTCTCGCCCTGACCCTGACCGACCTTTCCTCCGGCATGGTGGAGGCCGCCTGCGCCCGCGCCGCCCAGGCCGGGCCGGACTGGACCGTCGAGGGCCGGGCGCTCGACGCCGCCCGCCTGCCGTTCGCCGACGCCAGCTTCGACGTGGTGATGGCCTTCCACATGCTCTACCACGTGCCCGATCCGGCCCGGGCCATCGCCGAGCTGGCCCGCGTCCTGCGCCCCGGCGGCGTGGCCCTGATCACCACCAACGGCCGCGGCCACCTACGCGAGCTGGTCCAGATCGAAACCTCCGTCTGGCCCGGAGCGGCCGAGGCCGGCGCCGCCGAGCTGTTCGGGCTGGAGAACGGCCGCGATCTCCTCGAACGCGCCTTCGGCCACGTCGCCCTGCATCGCCACCACGACGACCTCGACTGCACCGATCCGGTCGACGTCGCCGCCTATCTGCGCTCCAGCCCGCCCGGCATCGACGCCACCGCCGACGAGGCCCGCGCCCTGGCCGCCGAGATCGGCCGCGTCTTCCAGGACGGCGGCGGGCGCCTGCGCATCGGCAAGGAGGCGGGCGCCTTCGTCTGCGCCGCGCCCCGCCGCGTCATCTAGCGTTTCAGGAAGTCGATCATCGCCGGGACCGCGGCGCGGTCCTGGATCATGAACAGGTGCCCGCCGTCGAAGAAGGCGAGCTCGGCGTCCGGAATACGCCCGGCCAGCCGTTCCAGCGTCTCCGGCTTGGCGATCCCGTCATGACGGCCGCCGGCCACCAGGGTCGGAGCCGAGATCTGCGCAAGGCGCTCCCAGGTGTCGTGCAGCGCGCGCGCTTCCAGTTGGCGATGGGCGCCGGCTGCATGCCCCGGCTCGTCGCCATAGGGATCGGCCGCGCCCAGGGCGATCAGCTTGGCGTAGGCCTCCGGGTTCTGCGCCGCCCATTCGTCGGTCCGCCGGACATCGGAGATCGGGGTCAGATACCGCGCCCGGTCCTCGCCCTTCAGATGCTCGATCTCGTGGAACGGGAACGAGGCGCCGCCCGCCCCGCCTGGCGAGGTGCAGGCCAGCACCAGCCGTGAGATCCGCTGCGGATGACGCAGGGCCAACTCCTGGGCGACCATGCCGCCGAACGAGACGCCGACCACGTGCGCGCGATCCCATCCCTGGCTCTCCATCAGCGCCGCCGCATCGTCCGCATATTGAGCCATGCTGTAGGGAACGTCCGGCTTGTCCGATCGCCCCAGGCCCCGCTGGTCGTAGGAGATCATGTCGAACGCCTTGGCGAAGGGGCCGTCGAACTGGTTGGGCTTGTTGCGCAGGTCGCCGCCGGTGCCGGAGATGAACAGCAGCCGCTCGCCGCTCCCCGCGCGCTCGAAATAGAATTGAAGTCCGTTCACGGCGGCGAAAGGCATGGTCGGTTTCCTGCGGATGTTCGTGCGAACCTTAGTACAAGCGCGGGCTGGGCCAAGGAGGGGGCATGAAGGCGACTCATCGGGAGAACCATCCGGTCGACCGCATCGGCTGGTTGCGGGCCGCGGTGCTGGGCGCGAACGACGGCATCGTCTCCACCGCCAGCCTGATCGTCGGCGTCGCGGCCGCGGCCCAGGGACGCCACGAGATTCTCATCGCCGGCGGCGCGGCCCTGGTGGCCGGAGCCATGTCGATGGCGGCCGGCGAATATGTCTCGGTCAGCTCCCAGCGCGACACCGAGCGCGCCGCCCTCAGCCTGGAGCGGCACGAACTGGCCACCCAGCCGCAGCTCGAACTGGAGGAGCTGGCCGGCCTCTATGTCGCCCGCGGCCTGGAGCCGGACCTCGCCCGCCAGGTCGCCGTCCAGCTCACCGCCAAGGACGCCCTGGCCGCGCACGCCCGCGACGAACTGGGCATGTCGGAGCTTACCGCAGCGCGGCCGGTGCAGGCCGCCGTCACCTCGGCGCTGACCTTCTCGGCCGGCGCGGCCCTGCCGCTGGCCGCGGCCATGCTCGCGCCCCTGCCGATGGTGACGCCGGTCGTCTTCGCCGCCTCCATCGCCTATCTCGGCGCGCTGGGGGCGCTGGGCGCCTTCCTCGGCAAGGCGCCCATGGCCAAGGCGGTGGCGCGCGTCCTGCTCTGGGGCGCGGCCGCCATGGCCGTCACCGCCGCGGTCGGCAAGGCGTTCGGCGTTGCGGTCTGAAGCTACCGGATCGCCGCGATCTCGTAGAGGAAGTCGACATAGCTCATGGTCGCCCCGACCAGGCCCTCGACCTTCGGGTTGCTGGACTCGATCACATAGTACTCGTTCGGTGCGTGCGCCCCGCTGCCGTGGCCCAGCCCGAACTGCCCGGCCGGCAGGTTGACCGGCGCCGAGGTGAAGACCGCGCCGGGCCAAGACCCGGCCAGCCGCGGATAGACGCTGACCGGCGCGCCGGCCTTTCGGTAGGTGGCGATCTCGGCCTTGATCAGGCGGCTGTTCTCGTCCGTCTCGGTCGGGTCGTAGCCGCCGGTGACGTTCAGCTCGATGTCGGTGAAGCCGCGCTTGTCCAGGTGCGCGCGGATCTTGGCCACCGCGTCGTCCTTGGTCTGGTTCGGCACCAGCCGGGTGTCGATCTTGGCCACCGCCCGGCCGGGCAGGATGGTCTTGCCGCCCGGTCCGGTATAGCCGGAGACGAGGCCCTCGATATTGATCGTCGGCTGGCTGGCCAGGCGCTCGAGCGCCTGCTCCCAGCTCATATCGTCGATCCAGCGGCCGACGCCCAGCGCCGTCTTGGCGTCGGCCTCGCTCATCTGCTTGGCGGCCATGGCCAGCAGTTCCTTCTCGCGGGCGGTCAGCGGCCGCACCTTCTCGAAATAGCCGTCGATCGCCGGGGTGTTGCCGTCGGGCGTGACCAGGGTGGCCAGCGCCGAGACCAGCCGCCAGGCCGGGCTGTCGACGCGGGCCTTCTCGCTGGAATGGATGTCGGTCTTCGGGCCCTTGCCCCACTTCGCGCCGCTGGCGACCAGTTCGAATTCCACCACGCCCTTGGCGCCCAGGTTGACGCTGACCCCGCCGTCGCTGGGGCTCTGCCAGCCGGCCGGGATCACCACGCCCTCGCACGTCTTCAGCGCGGCCAGCACCTTCGGCTGGGTGACGATCTGGCGGAAGTTCGGGCTGCCGATCTCCTCCTCGCCTTCGCAGACCAGCACGATGTTCACCGGCGGCTTCTTGCCGGCGGCGCGGATCGCGTGCAGCGCGGCCAGGAAGGTCGCCTCCGGCCCCTTCTGGTTCACCGCCCCGCGCCCGACGATGACCTTGCCGAAGCCGTCCTTGTCGACTAGGCGCGCTTCCAGCGGCGGGCTCGACCACTCGGCCGGATCGAACTGCTTCACGTCGTACATGAAGTAGATGCCGATGGTCCGCTTGGCGCCCGCGTCCAGGGTCGCGAACACGCCCGGAAAGCCGTCGGTCGCAATGCGCTCCACCTGCTGGAACCCGGCGTCCCTGGCCAGGGCCATCATGTATTCGCAGCCCTTCTCCATGTCGCGGTTCTCGGCGGCGATTGAGGGCAGGGCGATCCAGTCCTGGATGCGTTTGACCGAGGCGTCGAACCCGCCCTCGGCCGCCTTGCGGATCGTGGCCATGTCGCCGCTGGTCGCAAGGCTCAGCCCTGGCGCGAACAGGCTCGCGGCCGCGGCCCCGGTCAGCAGCGTGCGACGGTCTTGAATGATGGACATGCTCGCCCCCGAAAGAAAACCCGAGGTCGATTAGGGGCCGATATTCCCGCATCGGCAAGGGGAACCAGATGCTCCTGCGCGCCTATGGTGCAGGCTACACCACGCCCTTGGCGCGCAGCGCCTCGGCGGCTTCGGCGTCCAGGCCGATCTCGGCCAGCACCTCGTCGGTGTGCTGTCCCAGGTCCGGTCCTGGCCAGCGCACCGCGCCCGGCGTCTCCGACAGCTTGGGAAAGGCGTTCTGCATCTTCACCTTGCCGAACACCGGATGGTCCAGTTCGACGACGGCCTCGCGGGCCTTGAACTGCTCGTGCTCCAGCATGTCGGGGGCGCGGAAGATGCGCCCGCACGGCACGCCGTTCTCCTCCAGGTGCGCCAGCAGCTCGTCCAGCTTCCAGCCCTGCGTCCAGGCCGCGATGATCGCGTCCAGCTCGGCCTGGTTGGTCCCGCGCGCGGCGTGGGTCGCATAGCGCGGATCGGACGCCAGACCGGCCTGGCCCATGGCCTGGGCCAGCCGCGCGAACACCGTGTCGCCGTTGCCGCCGATCAGGATCATCTCGCCTTCCGCGCACGGATAGACGTTCGAGGGCGCGATGCCCGGCAGGATCGACCCCGACCGCTCGCGCACATAGCCGGTCAGGTCGTATTCGGTGACCAGGTTCTCCATCACCGCCAGCACGCTCTCATAGAGCGCCGCGTCGATCATCTGGCCGCGTCCCGTCCGCTCGCGCGCGTGCAGGGCCATGGTGATCCCCATCACCGCATGCATGGCGGTCAGGCTGTCGCCGATCGAGATGCCGGCCCGCGCCGGCGGGCGGTCCGGCTCGCCGGTCACGTGGCGCAGGCCGCCCATCGCCTCGCCGATCAGGCCATATCCCGCGCGGCTGGCCCACGGCCCGGTCTGGCCGAAGCCCGACACCCGCGCCACGATCAGCCGCGGATTGCGGGCGGCCAGGGTCTCGTAGCCCATGCCCCACTTCTCCAGCGTGCCGGGCCGGAAGTTCTCGATCAGCACGTCGGCCTGGTCGATCAGCTTCTGGGCGATCTCGCGACCTTCCGGCGTGCGCAGGTTCAGCGTCACCGAGCGCTTGTTGCGCCCGATCACCGGCCACCAGGGCGACAGCCCCTTGGGCAGGCTGCGCCCCCACTGGCGCATCGGGTCGCCGGTTCCGGGGTCCTCGATCTTGACCACGTCGGCCCCGAAGTCGCCCAGGATCTGGCCGCAGAAGGGGCCGGCGATCAGCGTCCCCATCTCGATGACCTTCAGGCCCTTCAGCGGCCCGTCGCCGGCTTGGCTCATCGGCGGCTCCCTTCTCGATCGGTTTGCGGTCTTGAGAGCGGGCCGTCGCGGCGTCTGTCAATCACGATCTTGGCTGTAGGAACGGATCACGCGCCCGTGAGTTTGTTCCCGGTGCGCCGGCTGACGGGCCGCGCGGACCATTGCAGATCATGAAGTACGAGGAGAGGTCCATGACCCGACACCTGCTTATCGCGGGCGCGGCTGTTGCTGCCTTGAGCCTGGCCGCCTGCGGCCAGAAGACCGAGACCAAGGGCGCGGCGACGCCGGCCGAACAGGCCGCCACGCCAGACGCCAACCCGGCCGCCACCATCCCGACGCCGTCCAACGAGGCCGCCGCCCCGGACTTCGTCTCCAAGGCCGCCGCCAGCGACATGTTCGAGATCGAGGCCGCCAAGATCGCCCAGAAGCGGGCCAAGAACGCCGACGTGAAGAAATTCGCCGCCGACATGATCGCCGCCCACACCAAGACGACGGCCGACCTGAAGAAGGCCATCGCCGACGCCGGTCAGGCCCAGACCCTGACCTTGCCGGCTGCCCTGCCGAGCGATCTGCAGGACAAGCTGAACGACCTGAACAAGGCCGACAACTTCGACATCGCCTATATGGACAACCAGGTGGACGCCCACCAGGCCGCCCTCGACGTCATGCAGCGCTACGCCCAGGACGGCGACGTCGCCCAGATCAGGACCTTCGCCGCCGCGACGGCGCCGATGGTCCAGCAGCACCACGACCAGGCCAAGTCCATCCGCGACGCCCTGAAGTAGCCTTCCATTCCTCTCCCTCGGGGGAGGTGGATCGCATATGGGGTCCAGCGTTCTTTTCCTCCCCTGCGCAGCGGGGGAGGAAAATTGCGCCAGCCTCGGCCATTCGGCGGGCGGCGCCCCCACCGAGGACAATGGTCGTCGCCCCTCCCACGGCGGCAGGGGTTCACATCGCCTGCGGGCGGGCGTAAGGCGGCCCCATGAGCGCCTATGTCCTGACCCCGCCGTCCCTTGTGGTCGCGCCCGTGGAGGGGGAGGCCGGCGCCTTCCCGGTGCGGCGCATCCTCTGCGTCGGCCGCAACTACGCCGCCCACCGCCGCGAAATGGGCGGCGACGACCGCGATCCGCCGTTCTTCTTCTCCAAGCCGGCCGACGCCCTGGTCCCGCCGGGCGCCGAGGTTCCCTATCCGCCGCGCACCGCCAACCTCCATCACGAGATCGAGCTGGTCATCGCGCTCAAGGCCGGCGGCGCCGACATCGCCCCCGCCGAGGCCCTCGCCCATATCTACGGCTATGCGGTCGGCGTCGACCTCACCCGCCGCGACCTGCAGAACGCCGCCAAGGACAAAGGCCAGCCGTGGGAAGCCTCCAAGGCCTTCGACGCCTCGGCCCCGATCTCGGCGATCCGCAAGTGGGACGGCGCCCCGCCGCAGGGCCGCATCGCCCTTTCCGTCAACGGCCAGGTCCGCCAGGACGGCGCGCTCGCCGACATGATCTGGAACGTCGCCGAGATCGTCGCCGAGGCGTCCAAACTCTGGACCCTCGCCCCTGGCGACCTGATCTTCACCGGCACCCCCGAAGGCGTCGGCCCGCTCGTTCCGGGCGATGTCGTGCATGGCGAGATCGAGGGCGTCGGCGCTCTGGATTTCAAGGTGACCGCGTGAGCCTGACCCTGCACTCCTACTGGCGCGCGACGGCGCCGTACCGGGTGCGGATCGGCCTCAACCTCAAGGGGCTGCCCTACGACTATGTCCCGGTGAACCTGCTGAAGGGCGAGCAGCACGCGCCGGACTATGTGGCGACCCGCAACCCCCAGCACCTCACCCCGGCCCTGGAGGTCGACGGCCAGGTGCTGACCCAGTCCCTGGCCATCCTCGAATGGCTGGAGGAAACCCATCCGTCCCCGCCGCTGCTGCCGCAGGCGCCCTTCGCCCGGGCCGTGGTGCGGGCCATGGCCGCCCTCGTCGCCTGCGACATCCATCCCCTGAACAACCTGCGCGTCCAGCAGGCGCTCGAGGGGCTGGGCGTCGATGCGGCCGCTCGCCTGGCCTGGAGCCAGCGCTGGATCGTCGAGGGCTTCTCCGCGCTCGAACCGATGGTCGCCGTCCACGGCGCCGGCTTCGCCTTCGGCGATGCGCCGACCCTGGCCGACTGCTGCCTCGCGCCCCAGGTCTATTCGGCCCATCGCTACAAGGTCGACCTGTCTCCCTTCCCGGCGATCGCCGGGGCGGCCGAACGCGCCGCCGCCCATCCCGCCTTCGCCGCCGCCCATCCCGATCGCCAGCCGGACGCCGCCAATGCTCAGTGACCTGAAAAACAACAACCGGCGCTGGGCCGCCGGCAAGCTGTCCGTCGACCCCAGCTTCTTCGAGCGCCTGGTCGCCCAGCAGAGCCCGGAATATCTCTGGATCGGCTGTTCCGACAGCCGCGTCCCGGCCAACGAGATCGTCGGCCTCGATCCGGGCGAGCTGTTCGTCCACCGCAACGTCGCCAACCTCACCCCGCCGCAGGACGCCAACTATCTCTCGGTGCTGCAGTTCGCGGTGGACGTGCTGAAGGTGAAGCACATCCTGGTCGTCGGCCACTATGGCTGCGGCGGCGTCGCCGCCGCGGTCGACGGCCAGCGCCGCGGCCTGGTCGACCATTGGCTCCATCCGATCCGCGAGGTCTACGCCGAGCACCGCGCCGAGCTGGAGGCCCTGCACGATCACGCGCGCATCGACCGCCTGATCGAGCTCAACGTCATGCGCCAGGTTCGCAACGTCGCCTCTGACGTCTTCGTCCAGGACGCCTGGGCCCGCGGCCAGAGCGTCAGCGTTCACGGCTGGGTCTATTCCATCGCCAACGGCCTGATCACCGACCAGAACTGCACCATCTCCAACCCCGACCAACTCGCCCAGGCCATCGACGGCGGGCGGTAGGGCGCCGCGCGCGATTGCTCCCCCTCTGGGGGAGCTGTCGGCAAAGCCGACTGAGGGGGACTTTGGCCTCCTTCGTCTCGCCTTCGCGATCCACCTTCCAGCGGGCAGGGTATCGCCTATTGGGGTGTCTTCCCGGTTTGCGAAGCAAGACCGGGACCTATGAACACGGGCGGTTCAGAATCCGTCCCGACGGTGCAATATCCTGAAAGCTCAGGTGTCCATGGATCCCGGACAAGCGCTGCGCGCTTTCCGGGACGACATGCGAAGGAGGTGACGGCGGCTCTTTGCCTCATATGCGCCTCCCCAGAGCGGGAAGGCATTGGGGGTCATTTCACCCGCACGCGCGCGGTCGCCTTGCGCCCCTGGCCGTCCACCACCGTCAGCCGATAGAACCCCGGCCCCTTCGGCCGCCAGACCGTCCGCCGGCTGACCGCGTCCACGCCCAGCGGCGCGCCGTCCACGTACCAGCGCAGGCCCTCGCCCCCGGCCGCCAGCACCAGCCCCCGCGAGGTCGGCCCGAACGCCTCGACCTGCACGGTGGAACCGTCCGGCGGGAAGACCAGCCGCGGCCCTGCGTCCTGCGTCTCCAGCCTGGCCAGCGCGGCCGGCGCCCCGCGCGGGGCGATCGGGCGTGGAGCGCTGGCCGGCGCGTCGATCAGGTCGGCGGCGTCGAACAGCAGCGGCAGGGCCGCGTCCCGCCCAGTCAGCCCGCCGCGCGCGCCGCCGTCGGCCCGCCCGGTCCACACCGCCACCACGTAAGGCCCGACCACGCCGGCCGCCACCGCGTCGCGAAAGCCGTAGGAGGTGCCGGTCTTGAAGGCCATCACCGGCCGCCCCTTGGTCAGGGCCGCGGCCGTCGCCCCGGCTGGCGGCGGGGTTTCGCGCAGGATGGCCAGCACCTGTTCGGCGGCTTCGGCGCGCATCAGCCGTCGCCCGCCCTGGTTTTCCCGCCGTTCCGCCTCCGCCTCCGTCCAGGCCAGCGGCTTGACGACGCCCTCGTCGCCGAGGGCCGCATAGAGCGTCGCCAGGTCGCGCAGGCTGATCCCCACGCCGCCCAGCGCCATGGCCAGGCCCGCCTCGCGCGTCTGCGCCCGCGGCCGCACCAGGTTGACGCCGGTCCCGTCGATCCGCGCCTCGAAGGCCGCCGGCCCCAGCTTGTCCAGCATTTCCACCGCCGGCACGTTCAGCGAGTGGGCCAGCGCCTCGCGCGCGGTCACCTTGCCGCGGAAGATGCGGTCGAAGTTCTCGGGCTGGTAGTCGCCGAACCGCCGCGCCGCGTCCTCGATCTGCGTGTCCGGCGCGGCCAGCCCGTCGTCGAAGGCCAGGCCGTAGATGAACGGCTTCAGCGCCGACCCGGGCGAGCGGATCGCCCGCGTCATGTCGATCCACCCGCCGGGCCGCGACAGCCCGCCCGAGCCGACCGCCGCGCGCACCGCCCGGCCCTTGATCTCCACCACCAGGATCGCCGCCGTCGCCTCCGGCCCCTGCGCGCGGGCCGCCGCCGCGGCCAGCGGCTCCAGCCGCGTCTGCAGCCGCGCGTCCAGGGTCGAGACCACCGAAGCCTCACCCGCCTTGGCGCCCCGCGCCAGCTCGCCCGCCGCGTGCCAGGCCAGGGCCGGGAACGGGCTGCGGCCGGGCAGGGGCTCTTCCTCGGCCTCGGCCGCCTCCACCTCGGTCAGGGCGCCTGTGCGGATCATCTTGTCCAGCACCTCGCGCCGCGCGGCCCGCGCCGCCTCCGGCCGCCGGTCGGGCCGCCGCGCCTCGGGCGACTGCGGCAGGGCGATCAGCAGCGCCTGCTCCCCGGCGGTCAGCGTCTCCGGCTCGTGCCCGAAATAGGAGAGGCTGGCGGCCCGCACCCCCTCCAGGTTGCCGCCATAGGGAGCGAGCGTCAGGTAGAGCGCCAGGATCTCGCGCTTGGAGAGCCGCGCCTCGATCTGCACCGCCCGCGCCATCTCGATCAGCTTGGCGGGGATGGTCCGCGCCCGCGGCTCCAGCAGCCGCGCCGTCTGCATGCTGAGCGTGGAGGCCCCCGAACTCACCCGCCCGTGCAGGGCCGCCGAAGCCGCCGCCCGCATCACCGCCGCCGGATCGACCCCGGGATGCAGCCAGAACCGCTTGTCCTCGATGGCGACCAGCCGCCTCTGGAACGTCTCGTCGGTGCGGCGAAGGTCCGCCCGGATGCGCCAGCGCCCATCCTCCACCGGCAGAGCCCGCAGCCAGGCCCCCCGCCGATCCAGCGCCACCGGCGAAGCCCGCTCGCCCCGCCCCATGTCCGGCGGCAAGGCCGCGTCCAGCGCAAATACGCCGACCTCGACCCCAAGCAAGGCGACGAGCCCCAAGGTCAGGCGACGCACCCGCCCCGTTGCTCCCCCTCTGGTGGAGCTGTCGGCCGACCGGCCGACTGAGGGAGACTTTGACTTCCCTGAAGAGCGGTCCCCCTCCGTCTCGGCGCGCTGCGCCGATCCACCTCCCCCAGAGGGCGAGGAACGAGACTTCCCCCTCATGGCCCCGGCGCGATGGCCGTGCGGGCGGCGGCGGTGCGGGCCGAGAGGCTGGGGCGGTACATGTCCTTGGCCTGGGCGCCTGGCAGCAGGAAGTCGCCCGGCGTCACCGCCCGCGCCACATAGGCGAAGGCGAAGCGGCCCTTTCCGGCCAGGTCCATGGCCGCGACATAGCGGTCGTCGCGCGCCTCCTGCACGTCGGCGCCGGACAGCTCGCCCAGGAACTTGAACGGGCCGCTCTGCGCATCGTCCGGCCCCAGCACGGTCTCGATCTCGAAGCCGGCCGGCAGCGGGTCGTCCATCACCAGGGCCATCGACCGCGCCTGGTCCGAGCGCCCGGTGACCAGCACGATCACCCGGTCGCCCTGGCGCAGGGCCGCCGGATCGACCGCCCCGCCGCTGAAGCCCACCAGCCGCTTGTCGAGCGACAGGCCGTTCGCCTCGGCCGGCGGCGCGGCTGCGGGGGTTCCGGTCACCGTCACCGTCCGCCACAGCGCCCCCTTGCCGGCGTTGACGAAGCGCGCCTCGGCCAGCTTGCCGACCGCCCAGCGCGGCGCGCCGCCGGCCGCCGTCAGCGGCTGGGCGCCCTGGGCGTCGATGCGGATCGCGCCGGCCGCCTTCAGCATCCAGTGGGCGGCCTGCAGCAGGCGCGCCTGTTCCTGGGTGTTGAGGGCGTCGGGGTCCTTCACCGCGTTTTCCAGCCGCTTTTGCAGGCTGCGCGCGATGTCGGCCTCGCCGGCCTCGTAGGCCAGGGCGACCACGGCGGCGATGTCGCGCAGCGGGCTCTGATACCAGTCGGCCTCGTCGCGCCAGCCGAGCGAGGCGGACGCCTGGCGCAGGGCCGAGCGCGCTCGGGCCTTGTCGCCCATCATCGCCAGCCCGGCCCCGACCTGCGCCTTGGCCAGGGGCGAGGCCTCGCTCTTCATCTGCACGTCGTGCCACCAGCGCAGGCGCGCCAGGTCGCCGCGCCCGCCCTTGGCCAGCACGTAGAGCGCATAGGCCGAGGCGCGGCTGCGCATCCGCTCGGTCGCCTTCTTCGAGGCGTCTTCGGACCCCGCCCACCAGCGCGGATATTCCATCCGGTAGGAGACCGAGGCCCAGCCGTCCGGCCGCGAAACCTGCCGCATGGCCGACAGCGCCCGGTCGATCGCATCCTGCGGCACGGGCGCTCCGGCCTTCTGCGCCTCGATCAGGAAGTCGGTGACATAGGCCCCCAGCCAGGGATCGGCCTCGCCATCCCCGACCCGCCAGAGACCGAAGGCCCCGTCCAGGGTCTGGCGGTCCAGCAGCCGCCCGACCGCCCCGGCCAGGGCCGCCGAGGAGCGCCTGGCCTTCGGATCGCTCGCCACCTCCGCCGCATAGATCAACGGATAGGCGCCCGAGACCGTCTGCTCGGTGCAGCCGTAGGGATAGCGCGACAGGGCGTTCGCGATCGGCGCCGGGTCGAAGCCGCGGAACGGCGAATAGCTGACGTGCAGGGTGACGTCCCCCGCCGCCATCCCGGCCAGCAGGCTCGCCGCCGGCGTATAGGCCGTTCCCGGCGCCTGCAGCTCGTAGGTGGTCCGCGTCACCGCGCCCCAGCCCAGCCGCGTCTGGATCGGATAGTCCTTGCCGGTCGCAAAGCCCGGGCCCGAGACCTTGAAGCCGATCTTGCCGATCCCGGCCCGCATCGGGGCGTCGAAGGCGATCTTCTCGGCGATCCGTTGGCCCAGCAGCAGTTGGAAGGCTTTTCTGAACGGCGCCAGCACCCCGCCCTCGCTGGTCAGTTCGGCGACGTACTGGCCGACCTTGCCCTCGATATTGTGCAGCTCCAGCGTCGCGAACGCCTTGTCGCCGGGCGCCAGGAAGCGGGGCAGGGCGAGGTCGGCCACCACCGCCTCGCGCACGGTCAGCGGCTTGCTGGCCGACCCGACCGCTGTGTCGGTCCAGGCCACCGCCATCAGCCGCAGCTCGCCGTTGAACTGGGCGGCCGGCAGCTTGATCGTCGCCTTGCCGTCCAGCCCGGTCTCCACCACGCCCGACCACAGGGCCACGGTCTTGATCGGCGTCACGCTCAGCCCCTCGCCGCCGACGCCGTCGGCGCCGAAATTGACATTGGCCGGCGCGCCCAGGTTCGGGTCCAGCAGCCGCCCGTAGTCGTCGCGATAGTCGAGCGTCAGCGCCCGCTTGCCGAAGTACCACTTCACCGGGTCCGGGCTCTGGAACCTGGTCAGTTGCAGGATGCCCTCGTCCACGGCCGCCAGGGTCACGTGCGCGCGTCCGCCGAAGCCCGCGCCCTTGATGACGATCGGCACCTCCAGCACCGCCTTGGAGTCGATCTTGGCTGGGGTGTCGATCGCCACCTCCAGCTTGCGGCCCTTGGGCTCCAGCGGCACATAGACCAGCCCCAGCGCCCGCCGCGGCTTGGGCGAAAGCGCCGGGTCGCGCGGCTGGATCACGCTGACCAGCACATAGGCCCCGCCGCCCCAGGCGGCGCTGGTCTTCAGCCGCACCTTGGCCCCGTCCTTGCCGATGCTGACGGTCTTCAGGTCGATCAGCCGGTCGGTGGCCACCGCCACCTGCGCCTCGCCCTCATAGGGGGCCTTCAGGGTGATCTCGACTGTGTCGCCCTGCGCATAGGCCGAGGTTCCGGCGCTGACCCGCACGAAGTCCGGCGCCTCCACGTCCTTGGCCGGCGCGCCCCAGCCGGAGGCGAAGCGGATCACGCTCCTGGCTCCGCCCGGCCCGGTGATCTCCAGGCGATAGTCGCCCCAGCCCAGCCGGCGGCTGACCTTGGTCGGCGCATTGGCGGCGATGTTCACGCTCGCGCGGGCGATCACCACGTCGCGGCTGGTGCGCCGCCATTGCCAGCGGCCGTCCTGCTGGAACCAGTCGTAGTCCCAGTTCTCGGCGATCAGGGCGTAGGTGGTTCCGGGCGCTGCGATCCGCCGCCCGGCCGCGTCCACGGCGATCAGGTCGATGCTGGTGACCGGATCGCCCTTGCCAGTCGAATCGCCTTGCTCGACCTTCGCGCCCAGATAGACGTTCCGTGTACGGACCTTCAGGTCCAGGCTTTCGCGCACGGGCCGCCCGCCCGGTTCGAACACGCTGGCGACGAAGGCCGCAGTCAACGGCTGGGCCGTGTCGCCCGCCTCTTCGGAAGAAACGGTCAGCACCGCACGGCCCGACCCGTCGGTGACGCTCTCGCCGACCTCGATGAACTTCTCGGCGAAGGGCTCGCGCTGGTCGCCCCACTCATAGCCCTCGAAGGCCGGGAAGGGGTTGGGGTCGACCCGCAGCCGCGCCTCGCCCTGGGTCTGCAGGCCCGAGCCCGGCGCGCCATAGAGGAACCGCGCCGTCACCTCGACATTGCGCGTCTCGCCCATCTTCAGCGGCGTCGCCTCCTGGCCCACCGCCGTCACCGCCAGCCGCTGCGGGGCGAAGTCCTCGACCTGGAACGACAGCTCGCCCGCCGGTTTCTCCAGCCCGTCGATCTCCAGCTTGGCGGTCCAGCGGCCGCGCGGCGCGCTCGCCGGCAGCTCGATGTCCACCGGCACGGCGCCCAGAGGCGCCTTGTCGAACGGATAGCGCTTGAACTCCACGCCCGAAGGGCGGCGCACCACGACCACGCCCTTGCGGTCCTTCACCGCCTTGGCCTCGCGGTCGCGCAGCAGGGCGTTCAGGTGGACGGTCTCGCCGGGGCGATAGATGCCGCGGTCGGTGTAGAGATAGCCGTCGATGGCGCTGGCGACCGAGCGGCCGGATGTGCCGGAAGCCTCCGTGCGCCCGCCGATCCCCTGTTTCGACAGGTCCACCGGCGCGCGGTCCAGGTCCATGACCGCCAGGTCGCCCTGATCGCCATAGGCCATCACCATCTTGGCGTCGGCCGCGCCCTCGCCCTCCAGCAGCGGGCGGTCGAACTTCACGCGGCCCTGGGCGTCGCTCTTGGCGACAGCCAGGTCTTCGCCGTTGCGGGCGACCAGGGTCACCTTGACGTTCGCCATCACCTTGGCGGTCTTCAGCGAGCGGACCACCACGTCCAGCGCCTCGGAGCCGTCATAGGCGGCCAGGGCCATGTCGGTGAACACCACCCAGCGCCGCGCCTGGGCCGGGGGATTGGGGTCGTAGTCGTCGTCGCCGCTCTTCAGGTCGCGCCCGCCCGAGGCGTCGCGCGCCTTGATGACATAGGCGCCCGGCTTCATCTCCTTCAGCACCGCGCCCAGCGGGAAGATGGTGGTCGTCCGCTCGCCATGGCCCTGGCTGCTGACGTCGACCTCGCCCTTCCAGACCACGCGGCCTTCCTCGTCCGGGCTGTCCGACCCGTAGTCGCTCGCCCATTCGCCCTCGCCGGTCGGATCGGGGGCGCTGATCGACTTGCGCACCAGGTTGCGGTCGACCACCCGCCAGACCTCGATGGAAAGGCGGCTGACATTGACCGTCTCGATGCCGATCCCGTCGGCGTCCTCGCGCGGCAGGATCACGCCCTCGCCGGCGAAACCGACATAGGGCGGCTTCTCGCCGAAGGTGAAATCGACGTCGGCGTTGGCGGCCAGGGTCTCGCCGCCCTTGGAGGGCAGCCCTTTCAGCAGGGTCACCCGCCGGTCGGCGAAGCCGGTCCCGCCGATGCACAGCTCCGCGCCCTTGACGCTCACCGCCGGCGTGCGGCCAAGGTCCGGCGAGACCAGCACGAAGTCGGCATAGGACTTCCGCTCGTCCAGCGGCCGGGTCATCTCGATGCAGGCGGCCGGCTGGTTCCCGCCGGTCTCGATCCGGTGGCGCCAGACGGCGAAGCCCTCGGGCTTGGGGATGCCGCGCCGCGGGGCGTTCGCCGCCCGCAGCTTGCCGAACAGCGACCAGCCCTGCGCGCCCGGCTCGGCCTTGGACTCCGCCGCCGACGGCCTGAAGCCCTCGACGCCCTTGGCCGCGATGAAGCCGCCGCCGAACGAGGCGGCCACCAGCCCCGCGGCCAGCAGCCCCGGCATCCGGCTGGTCCGCAGCCTCTGGAGCCAACCCTGCTTGCCCGGCGTCTGGTCGCTGGCCATCGGTCCCTCGTAAATTGACGGATTGTCGCGCGCAGGGGACGCGAAAGGCCCCGCGCCGTCAATCGCCGGTAGGCGTCTCTCCACCGCTTCCCGGCGGCTTGCAAACCGGAACAATCGGCGCGGCTTCGGGTTCAAGGCTGACCATGGCCGAGGCCCTCAGCCCCATCCTGCCCGCCCCCACCGAGCGCCTGGTCCATCAGGTGCTGGCCGAGGCCTGCCGCCGGAACCTGCGCCTCGCGACGGCCGAGAGCTGCGCCGGCGGGCTGCTGGCCTCGCTGCTGACCGACGTCCCCGGCTGCTCCCACGCCTTCGAGCGCGGCTTCGTGGTCTACACCAACGCCGCCAAGGCCGGGTTGCTGGGGGTCGATCCGGATCTGCTCGAAGATCCGGGCCCGGTGTCCGAGCCCGTCGCCCGTGCGATGGCCGCCGGCGCCCTGGCCCGCTCGCAGGCGGACATCGTGGCGGCGATCACCGGCTGGATGGAGCAGGGGCCGGGGCCGGACCAGCCGGCCGGCCGCGTCTGGTTCGCCGCCGCCCGCCGCAGCGGCGAGGCCGCAGTCCAGCGGGCCGAGTTCGGGAACGCAGGCCGCGCGGCCCTGCGCCTGGCCTGCCTCGACGTGGCGCTGCGCCTGCTGATGGATCAGATCGCCCAGGCCTGAGCTGCGCGGTTCGCCGCGCCATGCCTCGCCACGGCGCCGTTAACGTGATCGCCGAACCCGTCGAATTCGCCCCACGAGCGACCCCAAAAAGCGTAGGTTCGACTTTGCGTTGTGAGAGACTCGCTTTCGCGGCCTCATCCTCGAACCGGACAGCTCCGATGCCGCTCTACACCTTCTATCCGACCCGTCCCGACGGGTTGGCGCCGAGCTTCGAGGCGACCGACTGCGCCTCCGACGCCATCGCCGTCACCCGCGCCATCGAGGTGCTGGTCGAGCACCCCGGCGCCTCGCATGTGGTGGTCTGGCAGGGTCAGCGCTGCGTGATGACCTTCCCGCGCGGCGGCCCGCCCCAGCGGCGTCCCCGCCGCGCACATTGAGGCGCGGTTCCGCGTCCCCCGCTCAGCGCCGGCAGCGCATCTCGCCGCCCGCCACCGTGCAACCGTTCGAACGCGGCACGCGCACGCCTGCGGACGGTGGCGGAGGCTCGGCCTTCCGCGCTGTCCAGGGTTCGGTCACCCGGCCATAGACCGCGCGGCGATAATCCGGCCGATGGTCCAGCAGCCCCGGCGGCGGCGTGATCCCGCCGCCGTCGCCGTTCGACGTCCCCCACAGCTTCGGATCGGTCGAGGTCGTCCGCCGGTGGCCGTCCTCGCCGATCCGTTCGGTCCGCACATGCCCGTCCGGCCCGACGCAGCGGCTGGAGCCGTCGGGATACTCGCGGCACTTGGTCTCCTTCGGCGACGTCTCCCCCGCCGAGGCGGCGAGCGGCGCGGCGGCGAGGGCGAGCACGACAAATAGGCGGGCGGCGAACACGAACTCAAATCTCCCACAGGCTTCCGAAGCGACCATCGCCCGCCGGACGCACGAAGGACATGCACAAACGCGTGGGGCCAGGCGATGCGCTCATCGCCGCTTTCCGCAGCGTAACCTCTGGCGCCGGCCGGCGCGCTCGGAGATAAACAGGCTATAGCCGGCTTGGCCGGCGCAGTCGGGGAAACGCGTCATGGAACTGATCCTCATCCGTCACGGCCTGCCGGTGCGCCGCGACGACAGCTCCGATCCGGACCTGTCGACCGAGGGCCACGACCAGGCGAGCCGCGTGGCCCGCTGGCTGGCGCACGAGGGCGCCGATGCGGTCTGGTCCAGCCCCATGCGCCGCGCGGTCCAGACCGCCCAGCCCTTCGCCGCCCACCTCGGCCACGACATCGCCCTGCACGAGGGCGTGGCCGAGTTCGACCGCGACTCCGGCTCCTACATCCCCACCGAAGTGCTCAAGCGCGAGAACTACGAAGCCTGGCTCGCCATGGCCAACGGGAACCTCGACATCGATGTCGAGGCGTTCAGCGCCGCCGTGGTCGGCGCCCTGGAGGACGTGATCGCCTCCCACCCGGGCCAGCGCGTCGCCGTCTTCTGCCACGGCGGGGTCATCAACGTCTGGACCGCCCATGTGCTGGGCCTGACCCCGCGCCTGTTCTTCGAGCCGGGCTACACCAGCGTCCACCGCTACATGTGCTCCCGCGGCGGCCAGAGGAACATCGTCGCCCTCAACGAACGCGCCCACCTGCGCGAGGCGGCGGTTCGCTGAGGGCCGATCACCGGTCTGCGGCCAGCCGCGCCTCGATCCCGCGTTCCAGCTCGCCCATCGTGGTTTCGAATGCGGCCTTCAGGTCCACGTCGTAGAGGCGGGCCAAGGTCATCACGCTCCACAGGCAATCGGCCAGCTCGTGCGCCAGCTTGGCTTGCGCTTCGGGAATGGCGCGCACGCCTTCCATGGCCTGGACCAGCTTTGCCAGGTCTCCCACGTCTCCGACGAAGCCCAGCGCGACCTCTTCCCGCGTCCAGGCGCGACCGTGATTGCGCGTCTCCAACTCGGCATAGAGACGGCGCACCCGCCAGGCCCGCTCCGCCAGTTCGTTGAAGTCGCTCATTAGTCCCGCCTCCAAGGTCGCGGCTCCCAGCCATAGATGCACGACGGCGCGCCGGTGTGTGGATGGCGCTCATGCCCGATCAGCCGCAGGCCGCGCCGCTCGTAGAAGCTTCGCGCCGCCTGGTTCGCAGCCGCCATACGCAGGGTGAAGCCGCCCGGCATCAGGCGTTGGGCGAGTCCGAGCAGGGCGGTTCCGAGCCCGCTTCCCTGCTGGTCTGGCAGCACGAAGATCTGGTCGAGCACGCCCTCGGCAGGCTTCAGGGCCAGCATGGCGACCGGCGTTTGGCCGCGCGTGGCTAGATGTAAATCCCAGCCGGCCGCCAACTCGCGATCGATACGCGCACACAGTTCGTCGCGGGTCGGAAGGTCCGGCGGCGCACCGTCCATCGCCGCGGCGCTGTCGCGCCAGACATCCGCCACGGCGTCGAGATCGCTTGCGGTCGCGGGTCGGATTTGCAGCGAGGTGTTCATCCCAGATTCTCCTAATGCCCGCCCTCGACCCACGGCACGCCTGCGGCCCGGAACGCCTCGGCCAGGGCCGCTTCCAGGTCCAGCGACTCCCAGGCCCGCATCGGGTTCAGGTGCTCGGTCAGCGCCGGCAGCAGCCGAACCCCGAACCGGCGGGTCGCGCCGCTGGCCTTGTAGCCGGCCTTGTGCTGGTCGAAGCGCAGGTCGGGATCGCGTGAGGTCTGGCCGACATAGAGCCCCTACGGATCGGCCCGCCGCCGGTCGCGCAGCAGCACTACATAGACCGAATGCCCGGCCCCGCGCGCGCCCCGCGTCGTCGCCGTCAGCGTGCGCGCCGCCCGCTGCGCCCTACCCATCCAGTCCGGCCAGGCCTCGTCGTGGAACATGGCGCGAGCCTAGGTGGGCGCGTGTCTCCGTGGAACCGCGAGTGGTTGGTTGGCGGGTTATTTTGCCAGCTTCGCCTTGGACGCCGTGAACCTGGCTTCGTCTGCGGGCGCCAGCCGGAAGCCGCCTGTGACCAGACCCATGCGGACGGTCTGCTCGACATAATAGGTCTCACCCGGCTCCGCCTCCATCCGCAGGCGGTCCTCGGCCTTGTTCACCGCCATGGGTCCGGTGATGTTGTAGGCGTGGATGCCCGGCTCGACCTCGAGCACGAAGGCGCCCCCGTTGGGCAGATCGCCGAGGTGCGGGGCGTCCTTGGCCGGCTTGCCGTCGTCGCCGACCTCGACGATGTGATAGGTGTAGATCGCGCCGCTCAGGCGGCTCGGTCGGAAGAACACGATGCGCGCCTTGCCATTTGCCGAGTCGTCGGCCGCGGACGCGGCGGGCGCAGTTTCGGGGGCGGCGTCGGGGATCGGCGCGACCTCGGCGGCTTCGGCGGCAGGTGCGGGCGCGACCTCGGGCTGAGCTTCCTGCGCGAGGCTGGAGGTTCCGAGCGCGAAGGCGAGGCAGGCGCCTGTCGCAAAGATGGTTAAAGCTCTCATGGTGTCGTTCCCCCCGGGATGGCCGGCGGCCCGCCGGCTGGAAAATCCACGTCTTCGGCCAGCCGCACCGTCCCGCGGACCCCGGCTGGCATCTGAATCTCGCCGCCCTCGATCAGTATCGAGGCGAGGCCGACATAAGGTACGAGCATCACTCCGGTCGCCAGGTCGACGCGGCTCTTGCCTGCGGCCATCAGCGACATGCCGCGAATGCGTATCTGGCGGCCGGCCAGTTCCAGGTGGCGGGCCGAGATGATCAGCTTCCCCTGCTTGCCGTTCATGCCGGCGCGGGCCGCATCGATGACCTCTCCTTCGCCCATGGCGCCGGCGGGTGCCAGTTCGACGCCGTCATGAACGATAGGAGCGGCCAGCCGCAGCGCGAAACGATCTCCGAGCTTGCTCGTCGCCGAGCTGAGCGGGTCGACCAGTTCGACCTCCAACTGGGTTCCGGCCGGGAGGCGGACGACCCCTGGCGTCGCCGTGACGGGCGCCGCCGTCGCGATGGCTGGCGCGCGGATGTCGGCGAGGCCGGCGCCAGCCTGCAGCGCCGCTGCCTGGGCCAATGCGCTCAAACCGAGAAAGGCAGCCAGCACTTGCATTCTCCCACCCGAGCGGGGCCGTAGCATGCCGGCTTTCGCGCGCCAAGGTTGCGATGATGCGTGGCGCCTTAGCGCAGCGCCAGGGTCAGCGCCCTGACCTGCAGATAGTCCTCGACGCCGTAGGCCGAGCCTTCGCGGCCGTAGCCGGACTGCTTGACCCCGCCGAACGGGTTGGCGGCGTTCGAGACGAGGCCGGTATTGACGCCGACGATACCCGCCTCGATGGCCCGGCCCATGCGCATGGCGCGGTTCAGGTCGTCGGTGAAGACGAAGGCGGCCAGGCCGAAGTCCGAGGCGTTGGCCCGCGCGATCGCCTCGTCCTCGCTGGCGAACTCGAACACCGGGACCAGCGGGCCGAAGGTCTCTTCCTCGCAGAACAGGGCGTCGTCGCCGCCGAAGGTCACGGTCGGCTGGAAGAAGGTCCCGGCCAGCCGCTTGCCGCCGGTCAGCACCTTGCCGCCCGCCGCGGTCGTGCGCGCGATGTGCGCCTCGACCTTGGCCACGCCCTTTTCGTCGATCAGCGGGCCGATGTCGGTGTCTGGGGCGAACGGGTCGCCGACCTTCAGCCGCTCGACCTCGCGGACCAGGGCTTCGAGATAGGCCTCGCGGACGCCGGCCTGCACATAGATCCGGTTGGGGCAGACGCAGGTCTGGCCGCCGGCGCGGAACTTGCCGGCGACGGTTCCGGCGACCGCTGTCTCCAGGTCGGCGTCGTCGAAGACGATCAGCGGGGCCGCGCCGCCCAGCTCCATCGACAGCCGCTTCAAGGTCGGCGCGCACTGGGCCGCCAGCTTGCGCCCGACCTCGGTCGAACCGGTGAAGGAAAGCTTGCGGATCGCCTTGGACGCGGTCAGCGCCCCGCCCACCACGTCCTGCTCGCCGGTCACCACCGAGAAGCAGGCCGGCGGAATTCCCGCCTCCAGCGCCAGGGCCGCGAGGGCCAGCGCCGTGAACGGCGTCGCCGAGGCCGGCTTCAGCACCACCGGGCATCCGGCGCAGAACGCGGCGGCCGCCTTGCGGGTGATCATGGCGGCCGGAAAGTTCCATGGCGTGATCGCCGCCACCGGTCCGACAGGTTCGTGGAAGGCGAGGATCAAATCCTGCCGATTGGGGCTCTGAATCGCCTTTCCATCCAGCCTTTCGGCCAACCCGCCGAACCAGGTGACGAACGAGTTTGCGTAGCGGACCTCGCCCAGCGCCTCCTTCCACGGCTTGCCGTTCTCCAGGGCGATGATCGCCGCCAGCGCGTTTTCGTGCTCGCTAAGCTTCTGAGCCCATTGAAGAAGCAGCTCGCCGCGCTCCTTGCCCTTGCGCGCCGCCCAGGCCGGGAACGCCTGAGCGGCCGCGGCGATGGCGGCCTCGACCTC
Organism: Phenylobacterium sp.; assembly: GCF_041920015.1. Taxonomy (GTDB): domain Bacteria; phylum Pseudomonadota; class Alphaproteobacteria; order Caulobacterales; family Caulobacteraceae; genus Phenylobacterium. The sequence continues at coordinate 4,770 of NZ_JAYRST010000023.1, read as the reverse complement.
GTCTTTCGGCAGCTTTGGGACCTTGCCGATCGTCGCGCCATCGGCAGGATTGACGATCGAGATGCCGATGGGATCGGCGGGAACCCATCGTCCCGCGACCAGGGCCGCCTCGCGGATCAGGGCTCGCGCGGCCTGTTTCAGTTCGTCCACAGATGGTTGATCTGACATGGAAATTCCTCCGGACCGGCGTGCGCGACTATTAAGTTCCCAACTCGTCATTGGGCTCCGGCCAAATTTTCGTGTGGCGCCGCAACCGTCGCAACGCTTGACTCCGTGCGGCGTTGGAGTCGTCATAAAGCCGACATGCTGCATTGCGGCATGAGCAAGTGGAGGCGCTTTTGACGGATTCCCCGTTCGCCTACTCCCTCGCCCACGCCGAGAGCGGCTGGGCCTGGCGCATCTTCGACGAGGACGGCGAGACCATCGCCCAGGGCGTCGACCTGTCGCAATCCGACGCCCAGGCGTCCGTGGAGAGCGCGATCCGCATCGCCGCGACCGAGGCGCGCCTCTCGGCTTGACGGCTCGCGCCTGAGGCGTTCCTTTCCCTGACAGCGCGGCCGGGAGGGTCGCAAATTCCGCTTCAGGGACGTCGACCAGAATGAAATCCCAACTGCTGGCCGCCACTGCGGTCGTCCTGTTCGCCTTCGCCCCCGCCGCCGGCGCGCAAGGGGCCAAGCCCACGCCTGCGCAGGCCAAGGCCTTCGTGGACAAGGCCGAGGCCGACCTCGCCGCCTTCAACCAGTACGTCGCCAAGGCGGCCTGGGTGCGGGCGACCTACATCACCGAGGACACCCAGTGGCTGGAAGCCAAGGCGACGGCCGAACAGAACGAGCTGACCGCCCGCTACGCCCGTGAGGCGGCCAAGTACGACGGGGTCGCCGTCGACCCGGTTACCGCCCGAAAGCTGAAGCTTCTCAAGCTCTTCCTGGTCTCGCCCGCGCCTGACCGGCCGGGCGCGGCGGCCGAGCTCGCCACCATCGCCACCCGCCTGGACTCGACCTTCTCCTCGGGCAAGTTCCAGTACGGCGGCAAGACCCTGACCCTCAACGACGCCGAGGACGTCCTGGCCAGGAGCCGCGATCCGGCCGAGCTGAAGGCGGTGTGGGAAGGCTGGCATTCCGTCGCCCCGCAGATGCGCAGCGACTACGCCAAGCTGGCCGAACTCTCCAACGAGGGGGCCAGGGGCCTGGGCTTCAAGGACACCGGCGCGCTCTGGCGTTCGAACTACGACATGGACCCCGACGCCTTCGCCGCCGAGACCGACCGGCTGTGGAACCAGGTCGAGCCGTTCTATCGCAACCTGCACTGCTATGTGCGCGCGCGGCTGAACGACCAGTACGGCGATGCGGTCCAGCCGCGGAAGGGGCCGATCCGCGCCGACCTGCTCGGCAACATGTGGGCCCAGCAGTGGGGCAACATCTACGACGTGGTGCAGCCGAAGACCGCCAGCTCCAGCTACAGCCTGGATAAGCTGTTGGTTTCAAAGGGCTATGACGCGACCAAGATGGTCAAGATCGGCGAGGGCTTCTACACCTCGCTCGGCCAGTCGCCCTTGCCGGAGACCTTCTGGCAGCGCTCGATGATCGTCCGTCCGAAGGACCGCGAAGTGGTCTGCCACGCCTCGGCCTGGGACCTCGACGACCGCGACGACATCCGCATCAAGATGTGCACCAAGGTCGACGGCGAGGATTTCTATACGGTTCACCACGAGCTCGGGCACAACTTCTACCAGCGCGCTTACAAGGATCAGCCGTTCCTGTTCAAGAACGGCGCAAACGACGGATTCCACGAGGCGATCGGCGATTTCATCGGCCTGTCGGCGCTGACCCCGACCTACCTCCAGCAGATCGGCCTGCTCGACAAGGCGCCGGGCGCGGACGAGGATATTCCGTTCCTGCTGAAGATGGCGCTCGACAAGATCGCCTTCCTGCCCTTCGGCCTGATGGTCGACCGCTGGCGCTGGGAGGTGTTTTCCGGCCAGGCGACGCCGGAAACCTACAACAGCGAATGGTGGAAGCTCCGCCTGAAATATCAGGGACTTACCCCGCCGGCCGAGCGTCCGGCCGACGCCTTCGACGCCGGCGCCAAGTATCACGTGCCGGCCAACGTGCCCTATACCCGCTACTTCCTGGCCCACATCTACCAGTTCCAGTTCCACCGCGCCGCCTGCCGCCAGATCGGCTGGAAGGGGCCGCTGCATCGCTGCTCGGTCTACGACCAGAAGGCGATGGGCCAGAAGTTCAACGCCATGCTGGAGATGGGCGCCTCCAAGCCCTGGCCCCAGGCCATGGAGGCCTTCACCGGCGAGAAGACCGGCGACGCCAGCGCGGTGACCGCCTATTTCAAGCCGCTCAACGACTGGCTGACCGTTCAGAACAAGGGCGAATCCTGCGGCTGGTAGCGACAGGTTGGGCGCCGAAATAAGCTTCGCCTTAACCGTCTTCGGCGCCCGTTCGTTTACCCTGGCCTGTCAAAATCCCTGAAAATCCTAAGACTTTTCTGGGGCTCAGGGCGTGAACGGTTTCAAGGTGAAAGCTGCCAGGCGCGGAACTGTATTGGCCGGCAGGCTGCGTGCGGTGCTGCGGGACGAACGCGGCGCGACCGCCGTCTTCTTCGCGATCGGGTTGCTGGTGATGGCGCCCGTGACGCTGGGGCTGGTCGACGTCTACATGATCACGACCCAGCGCAGCCAGCTACAGGATGCGCTGGACACCGCCACGCTCTATGCGGCGCGGTCGGACAAGACCACCACCGAGGACATCCAGGTGGTGGGCGACAATTCGCTGCGAGCGAACCTGAAGCTCTCCGGCGGTCAGGAGATCACCTATTCGAGGTTCACCCTCGACGGGATCAAGGTGATCAGCACGGCCAGGATCTCGCCGCCCAGCATCGGGCCGCGCCTGTGGGTGCAGAACGACATCGAGGCGAACTCCGAGGTCCTGCGCAACTCGAACAACGTCGAGGTCGCCCTGGTGCTCGACACCACCGGTTCGATGAGCGACCAGATGGAAAACCTGCGCACCGCCGCCAAGGACCTGGTGGACCTGGTGGTCAAGGACAAGCAGCCGCCGGAAGTGCCGTATTACACCAAAGTCGCCCTGGTGCCCTATGCGGTCGGCGTCAATGTCGACTCGTGGGCCGACACCGCGCGCGGCAGCTACAAGGGGCCCATCACGGTCGACTCGGTCACCGCCGACAGCTCCAAGAAGAAGATCATCGTCAAGGCGGTCGGCCACGGCTTCCAGACCGGCGACCGCGTGCTGTTCGAGAACATGGGCCGCGCCAAGGTCGACAGCAACTCGATGAGCACCGAGTTCAAGGTCACCCGCGAGTCGAACGATCTCTTTTCGCTCAGCGACTATTCGAACAGCAAGTTCTCGGGAAGCTACGCGAGTGGCGGCAAGGTCTATTGCCTGAAGGAAGGGTGCGAGAAGTTCTCGTTCACCAATGCGTCCAGCAAGCTGAAGACCTTCAGCATCGGGAATTGCGTCAGTGAGCGGATCGGCTCGGAGGCCTACACGGACGCCGCGCCCTCCGCTGCGCCGGTCGGGCGTCTCTATGACGGCGGCAGCGGCAACGCCTGCGATTCGCAACCGATCGTCCCGCTATCCTCGAGCAAGACGATGTTGAAGAGCAAGATCGACGCCTTGCGGCACGGCGGTTCGACGGCGGGTCAGATCGGCCTGGCCTGGGGCTGGTACATGGTCTCGCCCAACTGGAACGCGCTCTGGACCGGCGCCAGCGCTCCGGCCGCCTACGATACGCCCGAAACCCTCAAGGTCGTCATCCTGATGACCGACGGCGCCTTCAACAGCCCTTACTGCAAGGGGGTCATCGCCAAGGATGCGGGCTCGGGCAGCGGCAGCAGCAGCGACCACATCAACTGCAACGCCACCAACGGCGACCCGTTCGACCAGGCCGAGACCCTGTGCACCAACATGAAGGCCAAGGGCGTGATCGTCTATACGGTCGGGTTCAACGTCGGCTCCGACAAGGATGTGAAGAGCCTGATGCGCAACTGCGCGACCTCGCCCGAATACGTCTACATGCCCTCGAACGGCAACGACCTGAAGATCGCCTTCCGGGCCATCGCCCAGGACATCAACTCGCTGCGCATTTCCAAGTAGCGCGGCGAGCGCAAGTTTCGATCGACGCGCCGGGCGGCTTCGTCCGGCGCGTTTTTCGTTGGATCAGGCCGTGTGCTCGGGGCCTTCGCCGCCTTCGACCTGCTCGGCCTGGGCGGCCAGCTTGCGCATGTTCTCCGCATGGCCCTCGCGGGTGATCCTGTAGAGCGAGACGCAGGCGATCGCCGCGCCGTAGAGCCCGCCCAGCACGAAGAGGTAGGTCATGCCCAGGTTGGTCACCACCGCCTCGCTGACCTGGCCCGGCTGGGCGTTCTGGGGGAAGCCGATGGCCAGGAGGATCATGCTGGACGCGAAGATGCCGACGCCGGATACGGCCTTTCCCACGAAGGCGGCGGCGGCGAAGAACAGGCCCTCCGATCGGCGGCCGGTCTGCAGTTCGCTGTCTTCCACCACGTCGGCGATCATCGACGAGATCAGGATCGCCGAGATGATCGAGAAGCCTGTCGAGAACACCGCCTGGACGAACAGGATCGGCAGCAGGGCTGGCGAATCGTTGGCCGGGAACACGTCCAGCAGGCGCAGGGCGATGGGCGTGATGGCGATCACGAAGGCCAGCACCTTGGTGAGCTGGGCGGTTTGTTTCTTGCCCAGACGCTTCGAGATCGGCGCGGCGAACCCGAAGGCC
>NZ_JAYRST010000022.1:0-42490 GCF_041920015.1 Phenylobacterium sp. | reverse complement strand
GGAAGCGCCCGCCATAGGCGCTGTCGAACGGCGTCTCCAGCACCCGCTCGATCTGGCGCTCGGTGCGGCGGCGATAGGCGATCAGGTCGGCGATGGTTCCGATCTTCAGGCCGTGAAGCTGGGCGAAGCCGATCAGGTCGGGCAGGCGCGCCATCGACCCGTCGTCCTTCATGATCTCGCAGATCACCCCGGCCGGATTGAGGCCGGCCATGCGGCTGATGTCGACGGCCGCCTCGGTATGGCCGGCACGGACCAGCACGCCGCCGTCCTTGGCCACCAGCGGAAAGACGTGGCCGGGCGAGACGATGTCGTCGGCGCCCTTGGTCGGGTCCACCGCCACCGCGATGGTGTGGGCGCGGTCGTGGGCCGAAATGCCGGTCGTCACCCCCTCGCGCGCCTCGATGGAGACGGTGAAGGCGGTGCCGTGGCCCGACTGATTGTCCACCGCCATCGGCGGCAGACGCAGCGCCCGCGCCCGCTCGCCGGTGATCGACAGGCAGATCAGGCCGCGCGCATGCTTGGCCATGAAGTTGATCTGGTCGGGCGTGGCGAACTGGGCCGGGATGATGACGTCGCCCTCGTTCTCCCGGTCCTCGGCGTCGACCAGGATGTAGGGCCGCCCGTTGCGCGCATCCTCGATGATGTCCTCGATCGGCGAGATCGCCGATTCCTGCGGGGCCTGGCTGTCGGAACCGTCGGCGACAAGGTGGGGGCGGGTCATGGTCGTGCCTTCATTCGGGCGAAGTCCAGCACCTGCTCTGCGACGGTGGCCAACTGCCAGGCGTCCTTCGCCTCCAGACAGGCTCCGTCGGCGTCGAACAGGCCGGACGCCGCATTCAGGGCCGCGCCGAACGGCGTCGGCCAGCCCCGCAGCGCATGTATGATGGATCGCAGCGTGGTCAAAGTGGTCCCTGCGGCCTGCCAGCCGTCGGCGGTGATGATGCAGCCCACCGCGCGGTCGGTCAGATAGGGGCGCGCGTCGGTCCGCAGCACCTCCAGGGTGTCGAGCGCGTTCTTGATCACGCCGGAGATCGAGCCGTGATAGCCGGGGCTGGCCACGATCACCCCATCGGCCGCCTGCACCGCGGCCGCCAGTTCGGCCTGCTCGGGCGTCGGCGCCTGGTCGGCCGGGCTGAAGATCGGCAGGCGGCCCAGGAACTCCCCGCCCAGCAACCGCGTCTGCGCACCCGCCGCCTGCGCCGCCTGCAGCGACAGCACCAGGGCGCGCTCGCTGCTGGAGCCCGGACGGGTGGTGCCGCCGATCCCCACGATCAGCGGCCTTCGCGAACTCATGCCTGCGCCTCGAACAACTTCTTCAGCTCCGTCTTCACGATCTTGCCGTTGGCGTTGCGCGGCAAGGTCTCCGGCCAGAACCGGATCTCGACCGGGACCTTGAAGGCCGCCAGCCGCCCGCGCACCAGCGCCTTCAGCTCGTCCTCGGTGGCCGTGCCGCCGGGCTTCAGATGCACGACGGCGACGGGCTCCTCGCCCAGCGTCTTGTGCGGCCGTCCGACCAGGGCGGCGTCCATCACCGCGGGATGGTCGTACAGCACGTTCTCGACCTCGACGCAGTAGATGTTTTCACCGCCGCGGATCAGCATGTCCTTGGCCCGGTCGATGATGAAGAGGAAGCCCTCTTCGTCCAGTCGCGCCAGGTCGCCCGTGCGCAGCCAGCCGTCGACGAAGGTCTCGGCCGTCGCCTCCGGCTTGTTCCAGTAGCCTTTGACGACCTGCGGCCCCTTCACCCACAGCTCCCCGACCGCATTGACCGGCAGCACGGTCGTTCCGTCAGCCGGATCGCGGATCTGCATCTCGCCGACCGGCGCGGCCGGCCCGGCGCTGTCGGGGCGGTTCTCGTAGTCCTTGCCCAGGTGCGAGGTGAAGGTCGCCGTCGTCTCGGTCATGCCCCAGCCGTTGCCGGGCTGCGAGGCGGGAAACACCTCGACGATCTTGCGCACCAGTTCCGGCGCCGAGGGCGCGCCGCCGTAGGAGACCGCCTGCAGGGACGACAGGTCGTACTTGCCGCGGGCCGGATGCTCGATGAGCTGCCAGGCGATGGTCGGCACGCCGCCGGTCGCGTTGATCTGCTCGCGCTCGATGAGCTGCATGGCCGGCTCGGCGTCCCAGCGGCGCATCAGCACGATCTTCCCGCCCGCGTTCAGGGTCGGCGACAGCGTCGCCGAAAGGCCCGTGGCGTGGAACATCGGCACCACCAGCAGGGTCGCGCGCTGGGGCAGCTTGTGCGGATCGCTCTCGGGCAGGGGCTGGCCGGCGCGCAGGAAGTTCCGCACGCCCGAGATACCGCCCGCCATCACGTTCGAGGTCATGTTGCGATGGGTGCCCAGCGCGCCCTTCGGCCTTCCGGTCGTGCCGGAGGTGTAGAGGATGGTGGCGTCGTCCTCAGGCTCCAGCGCCACGTCGGGCAGCGGCGCGTCCGGCAGCTTGCCCCAGTCGTTCACCGGCCCGATCACGTCCTCCAGCCGATGGGTCTTCGGCGTCGAGGGCGCGCCGGCCAGCCGGGTCACATAGACCTTCTCGAGGTCGGGCAGGCTCGGAATGGACTCGGCGATCCGCTCCAGCCGCTCGTCGTCGACGATGGCGACCTTGGTCCCGGAATCGGCCAGGCCGTATTCCAGCTCCGGCCCGGTCCACCAGGCGTTCAGCGGCGTGACGATGGCGCCGCACAGCACGCCGGCCCAGAACGCCACCGGCCATTCGGGCAGGTTGCGCATGATCACCGCCACCCGGTCCCCCTTCTTCACGCCGTCGGCCTGAAGCTGGCCCGCCAGCCGGATCGTCGCTCGCGCGAAATTCTCGAAGGTCGCCCGGTCGTTCTCGTAGACCAGGAACTCGCGGTCCTTGAACGTCCGGCCGTTCAGGAAGACGTCGCGCAGGGTCGGCGGCGCGTTCTTCCAGACCCGCGTGCGCACGCCGCGGATATCCATCTCCTCGATCTCGAAACGCTGGCCAGATCCCGTCAGGGCGGCGTGGGCCTGGGCCAGGGACATCACCGGCCAGGCCGGGGAAGCTGCAGCTTCGGAAGCATTCAGGACATCGGACATGAGCGCGGAAATCTCGAAATCAGAGGGTCAAAAGAAAGGGCGCGGCGCCATGCACGGCCCCGCGCCCACTATTCGCGCCGATCCCGTGGCGGAAAGCAAATTTCCCGCCGCCGATCGGCCCTACGCTTCCGTACGCTCGCGGCGGGACTTGCCCTCGGCGTAGGCGTCCTTCAGCTCGCCCAGTTCCTTGGCGTACTTCTCCTCGGCCGCCTCGCGCAGGCGCGGGATGTGGTAGTTCGGGAACAGGTCGTTGTCGGGCCGGTATTCCTTCAGCACCTGCTTGGCCAGGGTGACCTTGTGCACCTCGGTCGGCCCGTCGGCGATGCCCATGACCAGCGACGACGTCACCATGTGCATGAACGGCATCTCGTTGGAGACGCCCAGCGCGCCGTGCAGGTGGGCGGCCTTGGTCGCCACGTCGTTATAGACCTTCGGCATCGCGACCTTGATGGCGGCGATGTCCTTGCGGACCTTGTTGTAGTCCTTGTGCTTGTCGATCAGCCAGGCGGTGCGCAGCACCAGCAGGCGGAACTGCTCCACCGCGATCCAGGAGTCGGCGATCTGCTCCTGCACCATCTGCAGGTCGGCCAGCTTGCCCTCGCGCGTGGTGCGCGAGACGGCCCGGCGGCACATCAGGTCGAGCGCGTGCTTGCAGGCCCCGACCGTGCGCATGGCGTGGTGCACGCGCCCGCCGCCCAGCCGCACCTGGGCGATCACGAAGGCCGCGCCCCGCTCGCCCAGCAGGGCGTCGTAGGGCACGCGGACATTGTTGTAGCGGACATAGCCCTCCGAGCCCCCGCCGATATCGCCGCCGCCGCCGACCGCCACGTTGCGGATGATCTCCACGCCGGGGGTGTCGGTGGGCACCAGGAAGATCGAGGTGCGCCGGTAGGGGTCCTTGGCGTCCGGGTCGGTGACCGCATAGACCACCAGCACCTTGGCCCAGCGGGCGTTGGTCGAGAACCACTTCTCCCCGTTGATGACCCACTCGTTGCCCTCCAGCACGGCGCGGGTCTTGAAGGTCAGCGGGTCCGAGCCGCCGGTCGGCTCGCTCATCGAGAAGGCCGAGCGGATCTCGCCGTTCAGCAGCGGCCAGAGATACTGCTCCTTCTGCTTTTCGGTGCCGTAGTGGGCGATGATCTCGGCGTTGCCGGTGTCCGGCGCCTGGCAGCCGAAGACCGTGGGCGCCAGGCCGTTGCGGCCCAGCTTCTCGTTCATCAGGCCGAGCTTGAGCTGGCCATAACCCTGGCCGCCGAGTTCGGGGCCGAGGTGGCAGGCCCACAGGCCCTGGGCCTTCACCTTCTCCTGCAGCGGCTTGATGAACTTCTCGCGCCCGAGCGGACCGTGGACCGCCATGCCCAGATGGGACAGCGGCTCCACCTCCTCGCGCATGAACTCCTCGATCCAGTCGAGCTTCTTCTGAAATTCGGGGTCGGTTTCGAAATCCCAGGCCATCTGGCGCCTCCCATGTTTCCGCTCAGCGCGGCAAATTTCCGAATTTCCGGTATGGCGAAGCTCATCGCCAAACGGAATTATCCTTTAACGACAATCACTTGGAATATCGCATCAGCCGGCATTATCGAACCTATGTTCGGATCGCGCAACGCCCCCGAAGCAGGGCGCGCACGATTTTCCAGCCTGCGCCCTACTCGGCCGGCGCCTTGGCGGCGACTTCCACCGCTTCGGTCTCCTCGGCGACCGCCGGCGGGCTGAGGCCGGTGTCCGGCGCCGCGCCCCGCGGAATGCCCGCCATCAGCCGGGCCTTGCGCCAGCCGCCGAAGCGGTAATAGCCCGCCGCCAGCACCAGCGAAATCAGCGATCCGAGCGGGAAGCTCCACCAGACCGCGTCCTGGCCGAGCGTCGGCTCCAGATAGTGCGCGAACGGAATGCGGACGAACCACATCGAGATCAGCAGGCCCAGCAGCGGCGGCCAGACCGCCCCGGTCGCCCGGATCACCCCGTTCAGCACGAAGGCCATGCCGAAGGGCACGAAGCCCCAGAGCGCGAAGGCGTTGATGTGCATGGCGATCGGCGCCGAAGGGCTGCCCGCCGGCAGGAAGAGCAGCAGCACCCACGGCTCGACCAGATAGATCAGCGCCACGGGCAGGCCGGTCATCAGCACCGCCAGCCAGACTCCCTTGCGCGCGACCTCGCTCACCCGGTCCATCAGCCCGGCCCCGACGTTCTGCGCGGCCATGGACGAGACCGCCGCCCCCAGCGCCATGGCCGGCATCTGGACATAGGTCCAGAGCTGGATCGCCGCGCCGTAGCCGGCCGCCACGTGCGATCCGTAGGCGTTGACGAAGCGGATCATCACCACCGCCGCGCCGGAGATGACCAGCATCTGCAAGGCCATCGGAAAGCCCTTCACCACCAGGGTGCGGATGATCGCCAGCTCGGGCCGGAACAGCCGCCAGTCGCCACGCTTGAGGATCAGCACGCTGTCGGTGCGGTAGAGGTAGACGATCATCGCCGCCAGCGTCAGGGTCTGGCTGACGAGGGTCGAGGTGGCCGAGCCGGCGATCCCCATCTTCGGGAATGGGCCGACCCCCATGATCAGCAACGGGTTGAGAATGACGTCCAGCCCGACCGCGAAGACCGAGAACCAGAACGGCGTCTTGGAATCGCCGGCCCCCCGCTGGGCCATCATCACGAACGAGAAGAAGTACATGAACGGCATGGCCGCGAAGATCACCCGCAGATAGGTGATCGCATCGCGCCGCGCGTCGGGCGGGGTCTGCATCAGGTCGAGGATGGTCGGCGTCAGCAGATAGCCCGCCACCCCCACCGACAGCGACAGGACCAGGAAGAAGGTCGAGGCCGAGCCGACCACCCGCTTGACCATCGCCAGGTCGCGGCCGCCCACCGACTGCGAGATCAGCAGGTTCGCCGCCATGCTGATGCCGAACACCGCGCCCAGCATCAGGAAGAAGATGTTGTTGGCGTTGACCGTGGCGGTCAGCGCCGCCTCGCCCAGCACATGGCTGACCCAGATCGCATTGGCCGATCCGTTCAGCGATTGCAGGATGTTCGATCCCAGCACCGGCATGGCGAAGACCAGCAAGGTCTTGCCGATCGGGCCGACCGTCAGGTCCTGCACGCCGCGCCCGCCGGGCCGGGCCTTGTCGCCGTCTCGCGTCGTTGAAACCACGTTTCTCCCCAGGGCGCCGAGAATGGACGCCGATCCGTGCGCCCCGGCCCGTCCTCGAAATAGAGGCGGCCCCGCCATGGGGAGCAGGCCGAACGAACTGTAGGCGGGCCGTCGGGCCGCCTCAAGCGCCCGCGACGCCCTGACCGCCGGTTTTGGCGCGAGCCTGCGCTCGCCTCAGGCTTGCGCCAGCCCGCTCCGGGCGCGGCCGTAGAGCAGATAGACGACCACCCCGACCGCGTTCCAGGCGAAGAAGAAGGTGATGGTCTTGGCGGTCAGGCTGGTGAACAGATAGGCGCAGCCGAGGAGGCCGAGCGGCCCGATCAGCCAGACCGCCGGCGCCTTGAAGACCCGCGGCAGGTCCGGCAGGCGCCGGCGAAGCACCATCACCGCGGCGATGGTGGCGATGAACGCCGCCAGGGTGCCGGCGTTGGCCAGGGAGGCGATCTCCGACAGCGGCAGCACCCCGGCGATCACCGCGGCGATGGCGCCGGTCAGCAACGTCACCGCCGTCGGCACCCCGCGCGGACCCACCCGCGACAGCCGGCGCGGCAGCAGGCCGTCGCGCGCCATGGCGAAGAACACCCGGCTCTGGCCGAACATGAACACCATGATCACCGTCGGCATGGCCACCACCGCCGCCCCGGCGATCAGCGAGGCCGAGACCGGCCGGTTCAGCTCGCGCAGGATGAAGGCCAGCGGCTCCTCGCTCTTGGAGAACACCTCGAACGGCGAAGCGCCCAGGGCGACGGCGGCGACGACCATGTAGATCAGGGTGCAAGCGACCATCGAGCCGACGATGCCGATGGTCAGGTCGCGGCGGGGATCCTTGGCCTCCTCCGCCGCCGTCGAGATGGCGTCGAAGCCGTAAAAGGCGAAGAAGATGATCGCCGCGGCCCCCATCATCCCGAACTTGTGGTCGCCGATCTGCTCGGCGCCGAACCCGAACGGGGCGAAGGGCGTGAAATGGGTCGGATCGAAGTGCGGAAGGGTGATGGCGACGAAGCCGGCCAGGGCGACCAGCTTCACGCAGACCAGGACGAAGTTGACGTTGGCGCTCTCGCGCGTGCCGACCAGCAGCAGGCCGGTGACCGCCAGGGCGATGAACACCGCCGGCAGGTTCACGACGCCGCCCGTCTCCGGCCCGGTCAGCAGGGCGGCCGGGATCGGCCATCCCGCCTGCTGGATCAGGCCCGAGGCGTAGCCGGCCCAGCCGACCGACACCGCGCTGCACACCAGGGTGTATTCGAGGATCAGGCTCCAGCCGATGACCCAGGCGATCAGCTCCCCCAGCGCCGCATAGGAATAGGTGTAGGCGCTGCCCGCCTGGGGCAGCAGGGTCGCCATCTCCGCATAGCAGAGCGCCGCGCAGGCGCAGACCGCGCCGGCCACGGCGAAGGAGACGATCACCGCCGGCCCCGCCAGTCCAGCCGCCACGCCCGTCAGGGTGTAGATGCCGGTGCCGATGATCGCGCCTATGCCCAGGGCGACCAGGTGCGGCCAGCCCAGCGTCGGCTTCAGGCCATGGCCCGCATGGGCGGGCGGCTCGATCGGCCGCCGGCGCGTGATGAAATCCATGGGCCTCCCCCCGGCTTGTCCGGCGCGAGCATGACCCGCGCCGCGCCGAACTTGAAGCGGAATGCGTCGCGGCCTCTGCGCTGCGTACCGGCAGCCGAAACCGCCTTGGCGAAGCGGCCGGGGGGCGCCAGCCTCCAGGCTCCGCTCCGAAGGGGGACTCTCCATGCGTCTGGCGCCGATCGTCCTGGCCTCCGTGGCCTTCATCCTGGCCACGCCCGCCCTCGCCGACGACGGCGCGCTGGATAGGCTGATCGCCGACTACGAGGCCTACAGCCTGTCGCTCGACCCCATCGAGGCCGGCGCCCAAGGCGACCGCGCCGCGCTTTCCAGGCTGCCCGACGATTCCCCGGCCGCCGACGCCGCGCGGGTGAAGGGGCTGGGCGCGCTCAAGGCCAGGCTCGCGGCCATCGACGCCGCCGCGCTGTCGGAGGACGGGCGGATCAACCGCGAATTCCTGGCCTGGACCCTGGACCGCCGCCTGCAAAGCCTGGCCTTCGACGAGAACCGCATGCCGTTCTCCTCCGACGGCGGCTTCCACTGGACCATGAGCTATCTGGCCTCCTCGGTCCCGATGCGCAGCGCGGCCGACGCCCGCGCCTGGATCGACCGCATCGAGGCCACGCCCGCCTACTACGCCACCGAGATCGCCAACGCCCGCCGGGGGGCGCAGGACGGCTTCACCCAGCCGCGCATGACCGTCCTGCAGGTCATCGCCTTCGCCAAGGAACAGGCGGCTGCGCCCATCGAGAGCGATCCGATGATGGGGCCGCTGCGCCGCCTGCCCGCCTCGATCCCGGCCGCCGAGCAGGACGCCCTGCGCCAGAAGGCGGCAGAGGCCATCGCCGCCAAGGTACGCCCGGCCCAGGCCCGGTTCGCGACCTTCCTGGAGACCGAATACCTGCCGAAAGCGCGCAAGAGCCTGGCCGCCCGCACCCTGCCGAACGGCGAGCGCTACTACGCCTGGCTGGTGCAGGACCACACCACCACGACCCTGACGCCCGACCAGATCCACCAGAACGGCCTGGACGAGGTCGCCCGCATCCGCAGGGAGATGGACGAGACGATCGCCCAGACCGGCTTTACGGGCGACTTCGCCGCCTTCCAGGCCTTCCTGCGCACCGATCCGCAGTTCTACGTCACGACCCGCCAGGCGCTGCTGGAGAAGGCCTCGGAGATCGCCAAGCGCATCGACGACCAGTTGCCCGGCTGGTTCGCCACCCTGCCGCGCCTGACCTATGGCGTGCGCCCAGTGCCGGCCGACATCGAAAAGAGCTACACCACCGGCCGCTACTTCTCGGGCAATCCGAAGCTGGGCGTCGCCGGCGGCTACATGGTCAACACCTACGACCTGCCCCAGCGCCCGCTCTACGAACTGCCGGCCCTCACCCTGCACGAGGCGGTCCCCGGCCATCACCTGCAGATCGCGCTCGGCCAGGAAGCCGAGGGCGTCCCCTATTTCCGGCGCGAGGCGAACGTCACCGCCTTCACCGAGGGTTGGGGCCTCTATGCGGAGAAGCTGGGCGGCGAGATGGGCCTCTATCGCAACGCCTACGAGCGCTTCGGCCGCCTCTCCTACGAGATGTGGCGCGCCTGCCGCCTGGTCGCCGACACCGGCCTGCACTGGAAGGGCTGGAGCCTGGACCAGGCCCGCGAATGCTTCACGAAGAACTCGGCGCTCTCGCCGCTCAACATCGAGGTCGAGCTGGCCCGCTACGTGTCCTGGCCGGGCCAGGCCCTGGCCTACAAGACCGGCGAGATGAAGATCGTGGCGATCCGCGAAAAGGCCAAGGCCGAGCTGGGCGAAGCCTTCGACATCCGCCGCTTCCACGACGCCGTGCTGCTGGGCGGCCCCATGCCGCTGGACATGCTGGACCGCAAGATCGACGCCTGGATCGCCGCGGAGAAGGCGCGATAAACTCGTCCAATTCCCCCCTTCCGGGGCAGGGCTATCGCATATGGGTGTCATCCCGGTTTGCGAAGCAAGACCGGGACCCATGAACATATGCGGTTCGGGATCGGTCTCGGCGGCGCCAGAGCCTGAAAGCTCAGGTGTTCATGGATCCCGGACAAGCGCTGCGCGCTTTCCGGGACGACATCCGAAGTGGGCTGCCGACGCTTATCCGCGCCATATGCGATTGCCCTGCCTTCCGGGGAGCAATCAGCGCCTCTAATCCGACCAGAGCTCCTGCACGCCGCCCTTGCGGTTGAGGACCCGGACGGCGCGTTTGACCACGGCCAGCAGGCGCTCCTTGCGGGCCTGTTCGTCGAAGGTGAGCGCGCCGCGCGCCAGGCCTTCCAGCAGGAAACGCCCCAGGTCGCGGCTGGTCTGGAAGCGGGGGTCCTCGCCGGCCTGGGCCAGGGCCAGGAACCGCTCGCCGACCTGGTTGTGGTCGAAGGCGCTCTGGGCGCCGGCCAGCCGGCCCCTCAGCATCGGGTCGGTCCTCGCCGCCGCCTCCAGTTCGGCGAAGGCGATGAACGGGACTTCGTGCAGCAGCGCCCAATAGGCGTCGATAGCGTGTTCGGCCGCGTCCACGCCCGGCGTCGGCGGCGCGCTGGCCGCCTGTTCGAACAGGCGCGCGCGCTCGATCTCGATATGGGCGATGGCCGCCTCAACCAGCTCCTCCCGGCTGGAGAAGTGGTACAGCATCGCTCCGCGCGTCAGGTTCGCCGCATCGGCGATCATCGCATTGGTCGCGGCGTGATAGCCGACATCCGCAAACAGCCGCATCGCCGCATCGAGAATGCGCGCGCGCGTACGCCGAGACTTCGGCGTCTCCTTCGCAGGATAGGTTCGGGCGTCCATCGGACCTTGTTTGTCGGAAGACCTGGGGAGGGTCGGCCTGCCCAAATCCTTAGTCCAAAAGGCGTGGCGACAAAAGGGCGACAAGGGGTTTCACGTAGCTGACATGCAATCGGCCTAGCGATTGGGCAGTTCTGCACAGCCAAGGGGCCAGGGCATGTCAGGCGCGGCGATCCGCAAGTACCGGACCATCTTCATTTCCGACGTTCACCTGGGCACGAAAGGCTGCCAGGCCGAGCTGCTGCTCGACTTCATCCGCCATGTCGAATGCGAGACCCTCTACCTCGTCGGCGACATCGTCGACGGCTGGAAACTGCGCTCGGGCTGGCACTGGCCCCAGGCGCACAACGACGTGGTGCAGAAGATCCTGCGCCTGGCCCGCAGGGGCGTGAAGGTGATCTACGTGCCCGGCAATCACGACGACCGGGTGCGCGACTTCGTGGGCGTCCACTTCGGCGGGGTGGTGGTGGCGCGCGACGCCATCCACGAGGCCGCCGACGGCCGCCGCTTCCTGGTTCTGCATGGCGACGAATTCGACGGGGTGGTGCAGCACGCCCGCTGGCTGGCCTTCGTCGGCGACTACGCCTATCGCGCGCTGATCGTGGCCAACACCCTCTTCAACCGCCTGCGCCGCCGCATGGGCTTCGGCTACTGGAGCCTGTCGGCCTTCCTGAAGACCAGGGTCAAGAACGCCTTGCAGTTCGTGGAGAACTTCGAGGCCGCCGTCGCCGGCGAGGCGCGCCGCCGCGGGGTCGACGGGGTGATCTGCGGCCATATCCACAAGGCCGAGATGCGCGACATCGACGGGATCGCCTATATCAACGACGGCGACTGGGTGGAGAGCTGTTCGGCCCTGGTCGAGCACGAGGACGGCCGCATGGAAATCCTGCACTGGGCGCAGATGCGCTCTTGGTCGGCCATCGACCGGACCATCCGGCTGGTCGAACCGACCTCGGCCGCCGCCTGACCGGTGTCGCCGCCGATTGACAGCCGCCCCGATTTGGCGACAGTCCCGCTGTCATGATGCCGCCGACCCGCTACGCTTCCAGCCTGCGCGACCGCCAGAAGCAGGCCACCCGCGACCAGATCATGCATGCGGTGGCCCGCAAGCTGGAATCGGGGCCGCTGGAAGACCTGAGCTTCGCGGAGATCGCCGCCGAGGCCGAGGTGGGCGAGCGCACGGTCTATCGCCACTATCCGACCAAGGAAGCCCTGCTGGGCGCCTTCTGGGCCTGGCTCCAGGCCCAGGCGCTCAATCCCGTCCGGCCGTCCACCCGCATCCGCGACGCCATCACCGCCCCGCGCGAGAGCGGCCAGCGGGCGATGCGCATCCTGCTGGTCACCGACGCCTGGGAGCCGCAGGTCAACGGCGTGGTCCGCACCCTGACCCGCGTGGTCGGCGAACTTCGGGCCATCGGTCACTCGGTCGAGGTGATCAGCCCCGACCAGTTCAAGACCTTCCCCCTGCCGACCTATCCGGAGATCAAGGTCGCCATCGCCGCCCACGAGCCGGTGCAGGAGCGCTTCAAGGCCTTCGAGCCGGAGGCGATCCACATCGCCACCGAAGGGCCGCTGGGCCTGGCCGCGCGGCGCATCTGCGTGGAGTGGAAGCTGCCCTTCACCACCAGCTACCACACGCGCTTCCCCGAATACGTCTCGGCGCGCCTGCCTTTGCCGCTGGCCGCCGGCTACGCCTACATGAAGTGGTTTCACAAGCCGTCGGGCCGCATGATGGTCACCACCCCGACCATGAAGGAAGAGCTGGAACGCCACGGCTTCGGCAACATCTCGGTCTGGTCGCGCGGCGTCGACACCGCCCTCTTCCACCCCAAGCGCGACGACGAACCGGACATCTTCGAGGGCCTGGCCCGGCCGATCTTCCTGTCGGTCGGCCGCGTGGCGGTGGAGAAGAACATCGAGGCCTTCCTCGGCCTCGACCTGCCCGGGACCAAAGTGGTGGTCGGCGACGGACCGCAGCGCGAAGAGCTGATGCAGCGCTATCCCAACGCGGTCTTCACCGGCGCCAAGTTCGGCGAGGAACTGGCCGCGCACTTCTCCTGCGCCGACGTCTTCGTCTTCCCCTCGCTCACCGACACTTTCGGCCTGGTGATCCTGGAGGCGATGGCCGCCGGCGTGCCGGTCGCGGCCTATCCGGCCCCCGGGCCGATCGACATTATTCCGGGCTCGGGCGCCGGCGCCCTGGCCCACAGCGCCACCGAAGGCCTGCGCGAGGCCTGCCTTGAGGCGCTGAAACTCGACCGCAAGGCCGTCCGCGCCTTCGCCGAGGGCTTCTCGTGGAAGGCCTGCGCCGAGGACTTCGTGAAGAACCTCCAGCCCTATCCCGAGCCGGAAAAGACCCGCTTCTGGCGCAAGCTGCGCCGGCTGGCCCGCGTTCGCCGCCGCCGCCCCGAAGCGGCCTGACCCAATGAAAAGCGCCGCGGACCTTTCGGTCCGCGGCTCCTCGAACGCCTCAGGCCGCGGGGCGGGCCATCGGCGTCAGCTTTTCGGCGACGCTCTTCTGGCCGGCGTGCTGGCCGGCCGGCAGCGGGATCAGACCGCGGCTCTGCAGGTAGCCGCCCCGGCCGCTGGCCGCGTCGGACACGAACTCGTTGAGGTACTCCTGCAGGCCCTGGGTCACCCCGATATTGGCCTTCTTCACGTAGATGAACAGCGAGCGCGACAGCGGATAGGAGCCATCGGCGATCGTCTGGGCCGAGGGCTTCACGCCGTTCACCGACGCGCCCTTGATCTTGTCCATGTTCTCTTCGAGGTAGGACCAGCCGAACACGCCCAGGGAGCCGGGGGTCTTGGTCAGGGTTCCGACGATGGCGTTGTCGTTCTCGCCAGCGTCCACCCAGCCGTCCTTGCGCAGCGGATCGACGATTTCCTTGAAGCGGTTTTCGTTGTTCGAGCGCAGCTCCTCGGCGGTCGGGAACTTGCGGGCGCCGGCCTCGATGGCCAGTTCCACGAAGGCGTCGCGCGTGCCCGACGTCGGCGGCGGGCCATAGACGTTGATGCGGTTGCCCGGCAGGCCGCTCCCGATCTCGTCCCAGGTCGAATAAGGGTTCTTCACGAACTTGCCCTGGCGCAGCACGTTGGCGGCCAGGCCCAGGTACAGATGCTCGACCTTGAAGTTGTAGTCGGCGCCCTCCTTGTCGGTGGCCACGACGATGCCGTCGAAGCCGATCTTGATCGCGATGATGTCCTTCACGCCCTTGGCGGCGCAGGCGTCGAATTCCGACTTCTTCATCGGGCGCGAGGCGTTGGCGATGTCCGGGAAGGCGTCGCCGAGTCCGCCGCAGAACAGCTTGATGCCGCCGCCGGTGCCCAGGCTCTCGACCTTGGGCGCCTTCTTGCCGGTCTTCTTGGCGTAGTTCTCGGCCACGCGGGTGGCGAACGGGAAGACGGTCGAGGACCCGGCCGCCCAGACATAGTCGCGGGCGGCGAAGGCCGGGGAGGCCGCGCCCAGGGTGGTCGCCGCGGCGGCGGCGCAGAGCAGAAGCTTTTTCATGGAATCTCTCCTGCCGGCCCCGCTGGGCGGGGCCGGTGTTTCAGCCTTTAGAAGTCGAGCTGGGCGCGCATCTGGAAGACGTCGACATCGACGTCGCGGCCGATCACGGGATTGTCGTTCTCGCCCTTGGTGTAGTTGGCCTGGAAGCGGACATAGCCGGTCGGGTAGTAGTTCACCCCGATCGTCCAGGCCCGGTACTTGCCCGCGTCCTGCGAGAGCGTGCGCGAAGCCGCCGTACTGGCCGAGCTGTAGGCGTCGCTGAGGTCGGCCCAGTCGTAGCGCAGCGCCAGCTCCACCCCGCCGAAACCGCCCGCGGTGATCGGGTTGAGGATCTTCGGACGGCCGAACTCGCCCTTGGCCGCGTCGTAGTTGCGCATCTCGCCGGTCGGCCAGAACGAGGCGAACACGTAGCCGACCTTCAGGTTCGGATCGCCGCCGGCCGAAGCGCCCGCGTTCAGGCGGTCGACGCTGATGTTGGCGTATTCGCCCTGGAGCGAGAAGGCGTTGTGGACCACCGCGCCTTCCACGGCGAAGGTGGTGTCCTTGTCGCCGATGGCGCCGGAACTGACGTAGCGCGAGCCGAAATTGGTGTTGGGCCGGCTCTGGTAGTTGAAGGCGCTTTCATCGCCATGGTCGCGCCAGCGCGCCGAGGCGGCCAGGTGAACCTTGGTGGTGTCGGTCAGGACCGGCGCGAAGGAGACGCGGCCGGTGGCGCCGATACGCTCCTCGCCCGCCGTGACGTCGGCGCTGTTCAGCGAGTCGCCCTGGATGGCGCCGGTCACGGTCCAGTTCATGCCGTTGGCCTTGACCACCGCGCTGGCCAGGTAGCTGTCGACGCCGAAGTCGCCGAACGGGCCGCGGTCCATGAAGGTGGTGAAGCGGGTCGAGGTCAGGTTCTCGAGGCCCGCGGCCTTGATGTTGCCGAACATGATCGAGGTCGAGTCGGTCGGCTTGATCTCCAGGACCACGTCGTCCCACGACGGCGAGCCGCCGTTCACCCAGCCGCCTTCGATCTTGTAGGCGATGTAGTTGTTGAGCTTGCCCTCGACGCCCAGGAACACCTGGCGGCCGCGGAACTCGCGGAAATTCTGGTCGGCGCCGGTCTCGCGGTCGACGTCTTCGAACACCGTGTCGAGCAGGACCCGGCCGCGGACCTTGAACTGGACGTCGTCGTTGGTCCACTGCGGCGCGCCCTTCCAGGCGGTGGTGGTGTCCTGCGCCGCCGCCGCGCCCGCGATGGCGAACACGCCCAGCGCCGCCCCGGCGCAAAGCGAGGTTTTGATCTTCATTGTCAGGATCCTTGTAGAGCTATCCCCATGGCCCTTTCAGGCTGGGGGCGGCTTAACGAGGTCCCGTGACGCTTCCGCCAAGCTTGGGCGACGCTACGTCGTCAGTTTCGTGACGATTTTGCGTAACCGGCTCTTCAGGCGGGGATCGCCGCCTATAGCAGCCGTCCGCGGATGGTCTGCGACAAAAGGTCGATCAGGCTCACCGCCACGACGATGACGATGGCGATGGCCGACACCCGCGAATAGGAGAACGAGTTGAGGCTGTCGAACAGGATCTGGCCGATCCCGCCGGCGCCGATCAGGCCCAGCACCGTGGCCGCGCGGCTGTTCGATTCGAAGCGGTAGAGCGCATACGAGGTCCAGAGCGGGGCGACCTGCGGGATCACGCCCCAGACCACTTCCTGCAGCGGTGCGGCCCCGGTGGCGCGCACGCCCTCCACCGGCCCCTTGTCGATCGACTCCACCGCCTCGGAGAACAGCTTGCCCAGCACCCCGCCGGTGTTGAGCGCCAGCGCCATCACCCCGGCGAATGGCCCGAGGCCCACCGCGACGACGAAGATGGTCCCGATCACCAGGTCCGGCACCGATCGCAGGGCGTCCATCAGCCGGCGGATCGGCAACTGGATATAGGACGGAGCGACGTTGCGCGCGCCCAGCAGGCCCAGCGGCACGGCGAGCAGCACCGCGATAGCCGTGCCCCACAGGGCGATCTGGATGGTCAGCCACATCTGGCCGACCAGGAACCCCCAGTCGCTGAAATCAGGATGCAGGAACTCGCGCCCGAACTGGCGCATGTTGTCCGAGTTCTCGAACAGCAGCGGCAGCTTGGCCATTTCGGCCGGGCCGAAGCTGATGATCAGCAGGATGGCGATGCCGCCCCAAAGGGCGATGTCGAACAGGCGCTGGCCGAGCGGCTTGCTCGGCGGCTGCAGGAGGTCGGCCGGGGTCACGCTGGCGGTCACGATGAGGCCCTATTGCGCGACCGGCTGGCCGGTCTTGGCCTGAAGCGCGGCGCGCTCGGCGGCGATGGCGTCGAGCGCCTTCTGGGCCTGGCCTTCCTTGACCTTGTCGCCGGCGCTGCGCGCCTCGAGCAGTTGCTCGGTCGCCTCCATCTCGCGCACCGGAAGCAGGTGCGATTCGTCGGCCGGGCGGAAACCGCCGATCGACAGCGCCGCCAGCAGCTTGCGCTGGCGCTCGGGTTCGGGGCCTTCGCCCTGGGCGTAGGTCAGGAAGAACTGGCGCAGCTTCTCCTTGATCGCCGGATCGAGATCCTTGCGCCAGATGATCGGGTCTTCCGGCAGCTTCGGGCTTTCCCAGATCACCCGCACCTGGTCGGCGACCGGCGATCCGCGCTCGCGCTGCAGCCGCAGGGCGGTCGAGTTGTTGGTGGCCACGTCCAGCACGCCCTTGGCCACCGAGAACAGGTTGGCCTGGTGATTGGCGGTGCGGACCTGCTTGAAGCACGCTTCGGGCCGGATGCCCTTGGGCGCGAAGAGATAGGTCATGGGCGCCAGCGTCCCCGAGGTCGACTTGGCGTCGCCGATGCCGAAGGTCAGGCTCTTGTCGCACTTCAGCACGTCTTCGAGCGTCGTCTTCGAGCTGGCCGGCACGATCAGCACCGAGCGATAGCCGTCCTCGCCGCTGGGGTCGAAGGTGCGGGCGAAGACCTCGCCGTTCGAGCGCCGCACCGCCTCCAGGCCCGACTGGTTGGAGAACCAGCCCGCATCGATCTGCTTGAAGCGCAGGGCCTCGATCAGCGCGGTGTAGTTGGAGGCGAAGAACGGCTTCACCGGAATGCCGATCGACTTTTCCATGTCGGCAAGGATCGGCTTCCAGAAGGTCTCCATGCTGGACGAATTCTCGGTCGCCAGGATCGAGAAGTTGATGACCTTCGGCGGCTCGCCGGCGGCGGGCGCCTTGTCGGTCTTTCCGCAGGCCGCCAGGCCCAGCGCGGCCAGGCTGCTGCCGATCATCAGTCGACGGTCGATCATTTCGGCGCTCCTTCCCAGAAGACGTCTTCGAATTCCGGGCCGTAGATGTCGATGAGTTGCTTGCGATCCAACCCCGCCGCCGGGCCGTCATAGACGATCTTGCCGGCCTTCAGCGCGACCACGCGCTCGCAATAGCGCAGGGCGTAGTCGACCTGGTGCAGGGTCACGACGACGGTCAGGCCGTCCTCGCGGTTCAGGTCGCCCAGGATTTCCATGACCCGCCGCGCCGAGACCGGGTCCAGCGAGGCGACCGGCTCGTCGGCCAGGATGATCTTGGCCTTCTGGACCAGGGCGCGAGCGATCGCGCCGCGCTGCTGCTGGCCGCCCGACAGCGTGTTGGCCCGCTGGGCGGCGTATTCGGCCACGCCCACGCGGGCCAGGGCCGCCATCACCGCCTGCTTGGTCTCGGCGGGCCAGGCGCCCAGCAGGCCGCGCGCGAACGGAATGCGCCCCAGCGAGCCCAGGGCGACGTTGGTGAACAGGGTCAGGCGGCCGACCAGGTTGAACTGCTGGAAGATGAAGCCGATGCGGATGCGCGCCTCGCGCACCTTGCCGCTGATCTTGCCGTCGGACTGCACCGCCCCGCCGAAGGCGTCGATGCGGCCCTGGCCAGCGTCGATGGTCTGCAGGCCGCTGATCGAGCGCAGCAGGGTCGACTTGCCCGAGCCCGACGGCCCGATCAGCGCGATCATCTCGCCCTTGCGGACGTCAACGGAAACGGAATCCAGCGCCCGGCGAGAGCCGAAGCTCTTCGAGACGTTCCGCACGGACAGCACGGCGGCTTCAGACATGGACAGCGAGGCTTCCCCGGATCGGCGCGCGCATTGGTGCGGACTCAAAAGCTTAGATCGCCGCCCCTTGCGACGGCTTCATGACATAGGGCCGTGCTTGCGGTCCAGCGCGGGTTGTCGCCCGCGCCCTCGCAAACGGCGGGGAGCGCTGGGAAAAGTCACGGGTTCGCCGCTTCCATGAGCAGCGAAAGCTCGTCCCAGGCGAACACGATGTTTTCGGAGCGCCACAGCGGCCCAGGATCGGTGAAGCGGCCGATCTCGCGACCGCCCAGCCGCCGGTAGAATCGGGCCGCGCGGTCGTTGCCGACCACCACTGCCAGGGCGCAGCCTTCGTATCCCTGCAACGCCAGCGCCTGCGTCAGGGCCGACATCAGCCGCCGGCCCACACCCATGCCCTGAAGGGTGGGAGCGACATGCAGCCAGCGGACCTCGCCGCGCCCCTCGAATATCGGCTCGCTGGGCGCGCCAGCCGAGCCGAAGCCGACGATCTGTTTTTCACGTTCGGCGACCAGCGTGGTCCAGCGAACCTGATCGGCCAGAACTTCGCGCCAACGCGCCAGCCGCACGGCCTCTGTCAGCCCCTCCCACGCGGCCGGCGTCGCGAGATCCCGGTAGGTCTCGCGCCACACATGGTCGTGCAGCCGCGCGATGACCGCGGCGTCCTCGAGAACCGCTGGACGCAGGGCGATTCCGCTCGCCGCCGACGCTTCTGAAACCGTCATCGTCCCGCCTCTCGCAATCCCTGTCCCGGCCAAGGTTTGATGACAATTTTGGGGCGAGGACACAAACCCCTTTACATCGGAGGTCAACGCCCCTATTTCGCACGGCTCCGGCGGACCCGATGTCCTCAAAAGCGCTGCTAACGCCGGTCTAGGTTCAACAATCCGTTGGGGGTTGCGTGAGGTGCAAAGGTACCATACGCCCCTGGACCTGGTCCGTGAGCGGTCACCGGAGCGTCCCGTCGCCATTGCGCGACCGGATGCGGTGGCGGTAGCGGCGCGCTGGTTCCAGGATAATTTCAAAGGCGACGTCTTCTACGCGGTGAAGGCCAATCCTTCGCCCTGGGTCATCGAGGCCCTGGCGCAGAACGGCGTGACGTCTTTCGATGTGGCCTCGGTCCCCGAGATCGAGCTGGTCGCGCAGCACGCGCCGGGTTCGCGCATGGCCTTCATGCACCCGGTCAAGAGCCGCGCGGCGATTGCGGCCGCCTATTTCGAGCATGGGGTGAAGACCTTCTCGCTGGACACCCACGAGGAGCTCGCCAAGATCCTGGCCGCCACCGAAGGCGCCAAGGACCTGAACCTCATCGTCCGCCTGGGCGTCACCGCCGAGGGCGCGGCCTATTCGCTGGCCGGCAAGTTCGGCGTCGACGCGCACCAGGCGCCTGGCCTGCTGCTGGCCGCCCGCCGCGCGACCCAGGACCTGATGGGCGTCTCGTTCCACGTCGGCAGCCAGTGCATGCGGCCCACCGCCTACCAGGCGGCCATGACCCAGGCCTCGCGCGCCCTGGTCCGCGCCGGCGTCTTCGCCGACGTGGTGGACGTGGGCGGCGGTTTCCCGTCGATCTATCCGGGCATGGTCCCGCCGGACCTGGCCGACTACATCGACTCGATCAACCGCGGCTTCGCCGAGATGATGGTCCACGAGACGACCGAGCTGTGGTGCGAACCCGGCCGCGCCTTGGTGGCCGAAGGCTCGTCGATCCTCACCAAGGTCGAGCTGAAGAAGGGCGACGCGCTCTATCTGAACGACGGCTCCTACGGGTCGCTGTTCGATGCGGCGCATACCAAGTGGCCCTTTCCGGTCCGCCTGCTCCGCGCCGAGAACGGCGAGTCCCACGAGGTGGAAGGCCCGCTGAAGCCCTACCGCTTCTGGGGACCGACCTGCGACTCGCTCGACCACATGCCAGGCCCCTTCTGGCTGCCCGAGGACGTGCGCGAGGGCGACTATGTCGAGATCGGCATGATGGGCGCCTATGGCGTGGCCATGAACACCCGCTTCAACGGTTATGGCGACGCCGAAACCGTCGAGGCGACCGACGCTCCGATGGCTTCGATGTACGGCCTGGCTCGCCGCTCCATTCCGGTTCCCCGTCAGGAGAACCAGAACGTCGTGAAGCTGTCGCGTGCGCGCGGAAAGAAGCGCCGGCGGAAATAAGCCGGCTGCGTAGAAGTTATAGGCGCGGCCGGTCGCTCCGTCCCGGCCGCGCCTTTTCCATTTCGGACGGGCGCTCAAACTCTGAAGGATCTTGAGAGAATGAACGCTGACGTTCAGAAATCGAACCGCAAGGCCGAACTGCTGGCCAACACCGTCGAGCACGTGGCGATCGACCAGTACGATGCGCGCCCGGTCATCGACGCCATGCGCAAGATGAGCTTCACCAGCCGCGACACCGCCCGCGCCGCCGACATCTGGTCGATGTCGCTGGAGGACAAGGACTGCTCGACCTGGCTGACCCTGGCCGGTTCGACCAGCGCCGGCGGCTGCATGCACATCTACCGCGACATGGTGAAGTACGGGATGATCGACACCATCGTCTCGACCGGCGCCTCGATCGTCGACATGGATTTCTTCGAAGCCCTCGGCTTCAAGCACTACCAGGCCCAGTCGAACGTCGACGACCGCGACCTGCGCGACCTCTATATCGACCGCATCTACGATACCTATATCGACGAGGAAGAACTCCAGAACTGCGACGGCACGATCTACGAGATCTGCAACCTGCTGGAGCCGCGCCCCTATTCGTCGCGCGAGTTCATCTGGGAGATGGGCAAGTGGCTGGCGGCCGGCAACGCCAAGAAGCCGGGCTCGCTGATCGAGACCTGCTATCTCGAGGGCGTGCCGATCTTCTGCCCGGCCTTCACCGACTCATCGGCCGGCTTCGGCCTGGTCAAGCACCAGGTCGAGCGCATGAAGGAGGGCAAGCCCTACCTCACCATCGACTCGGTGGCCGACTTCCGCGAACTGACCGACATCAAGCTGGCGGCCGGGACCACCGGCCTCTTCATGGTCGGCGGCGGCGTGCCCAAGAACTTCGCCCAGGACACCGTGGTCTGCGCCGAGATCCTCGGCCACGAGGCCGAGATGCACAAATACGCGGTTCAGATCACCGTGGCCGACGTGCGCGACGGCGCCTGCTCGTCCTCGACCCTCAAGGAGGCCTGCTCCTGGGGCAAGGTCGACGTGACCTGGGAACAGATGGTCTTCGCCGAGGCCACCACCGTCGTCCCGCTGATCGCCTCGGACGCCTGGCACCGCGGATCGTGGAAGACCCGCACCCGGCCGCGCTGGAACAAGCTCTTCGAAAAGAAGGCCTGACTCTTCGAAAGACGGCTTAAGCATCGCAAAACGGCGCCCTTCGGGGCGCCGTTCTTCGTTCCGGCTTGAACCGGCGTCCCAGCCGCGCATGATCGTCAGTTCCAGTGGGGGAGTCCTGTCGATGAATCGCGTCCTTATCACCCTTGGCCTGACCGGCGCGCTCGCCGTCGGCGGCGTCGCCCTGGCCGAGCAGGCCAAACCCGCCGCCGAAACCGGCTATCTTGGAGAGGCCGGCCCCGACACCTACAAGATCCTGCCCCCCGCCCCGGTCCCCGGCACGATCCGCTACCAGGCCGACCGCTCGGCTTTCCTGGCCACGCGCTCCCTGAAGGACACCCCGCGCTGGAAGCTGGCGACCGCCGACGCCGACGAGGCGGCCATCGCCAAGGACATGAGCTGCGCGCTCGGCATGGAGATCACCCCGGCCGCCGCGCCCAAGCTGACCAAGGTGCTGATGACCCTGCGCTACGACGTGCGCCGGGCGGTGAACCATCCCAAGGACATCTACAAGCGCCAGCGCCCCTACCTGATCGACGACGGCGACATCTGCGTGGCCAAGACCGACGGCCTGGCCAAAAGCCCCGACTATCCCTCCGGCCACACCACCTGGGGCTGGACCGTCGGCCTGATCCTGGCCGAACTGGCGCCCGACCGCGCCACCGAGATTCTCACCCGCGCCCGCTCGTTCGGCGAAAGCCGGCTGGTCTGCGGTGTGCACAATATGAGCGCGGTGGAAGCGGGTCGCACCAACGGCTCCATCGTCGTGGCCGGCCTGCACGGCTCGCCCCAGTTCCGCGCCGACATGGACGCCGCCCGCAAGGAGATGGCTGTCCTGCGCAAGAACGCCAAGGCCCCCGACCCCGCCGCCTGCGCCGCCGAAGCCGACCTGATCGCCAAGTCGCCGTACAACTGAGGATGAAGGCGGGACGTTCCCCCTGCGGAGCGCATACGGGCGTTTTCGCCCCACCTCCTGAGGAGGAGCGAGCGCCCGCCCCTCAGATGCCCGCGTACCACTCGTAGCCGCGGTCTTCCCAGAAGCCGCCCTGGCCGCCGCCGATCCCGGCTAGGTCGGCGACCGCCTCGATCCGCATCAGATACTTGGCGTGCTTGTAGCCGAGCTGGCGCTCCACCCGCAGGCGCAGCGGCGCCCCGTGCTTCACGGCCAGGGGCGCATCGTTCATGTCGTAGGCCAGGATGGTCTGCGGGTGATAGGCGTCGATCAGGTCGATGCTCTCGTAATAGCGCCCCAGCGCCGGAGAAACATTCGGGTCCAGCATGTCGGCGCAGTGGAAGACGATGTAGCGCGCCTGCGGCTTCAAGCCGGCCTTGTCGAGCAGGGGCCCCAGCCGCGCCCCGCTCCATTTGCCGATCGCCGACCAGCCCTCGACGCAGTCGTGCCGGGTGATCTGGGTCCGGGCGGGCAGGCTGCGCAGTTGGGCCAGCGTCAGCGCCATCGGCCGCTCGACCAGGCCGTCGATCGTCAGCCGCCAGTCGGCGAACCCGCCCTCGGCCAGGGCGCGATATTCGGGATCGCCAGGCGAGATCGAGCCATTGGCGCGAAAATCCTTCGAAATCTCCGCCTCCGCGAACTCCTGGGCCAGGGCCTTGCGGTCCACCACCAGCCGCTGGGCCCGGCGGGTCAGCCCCTCGGCGCGGGCCAGGGTCTGCTGCACCCCGGCGTTGGTCGTCAGCCGATCGCAGGCGGCCAGCATCGCGCCCAGGGCCGCAGCAGCCGCGCCCGTCAGCCAGCGGCGGCGGTTCATGAGCGATCTCCCGGCGTGACGGCGAAGCGGCCGGTGATCATCGCGCGCAGGCTGTTGACCGGCCCCGCCACGGCGACCATCGCCAGATGGACGAGGACGAACAGCACGATCAGGCCCGCCGACAGGAAATGCGCCGTCCGCGCCGATTGCCGGCCGCCGAACAGCTCCGGCAGCCAGGGCAGGCCCGCATTGACGCCCGGCGACATCGAAAGCCCGGTCAGCACCATCAGCGGCAGCAGCCCGGCGATCACCGCCAGATAGGCCAGCTTCTGCAGCGTGTTGTAGCTCAAGGCCGCTTCGCCATGGGCGAAGCGCAGCCGCGCGTGATCGACGACCTCGGCCGCCAGGCGCCGCGGCGAGAGTTCGCCGCGCCTGGGCAGCAGGTCGCGGCGCAGGTGTCCGCCGACCAGCGCCGCGCTCCAGTAGACCAGGCCGTTCAGTACGAAGAGCCAGGCGAAGAAGAAGTGCCATCGCCGCCCGTCGGCGAGGCTGCGATAGCTCGGCAAGGTCGCCCAGGCTGGAAAGCCGCGCGCCTGGTTGTCCGAAAAGCCCAGGACCCCGGTGGTCTCGAACGTCCAGGGGCCGATCCTAGTCAGCCCGACCGCCGTCTCCCCGCGTTCGGCGGCGAACATCGCGATCCAAGGCCGGTCGAAGGTCGAGGCGTCGCCCCAATAGAGCGCCGGATGGGCGTTGAAGATCTGCAGCCCGCTCAGCAGCAGCACCAGCAGCACCGCCACGTTCGTCCAATGGGTGAGGCGCACGACGAAACTGTGTCGAGCCACGAACACGCGGGCGGACGGAGCAGGCGACATCGGGCTTCCTTCGGTCGCGTGCAAGCTTGCCATGAGGCTGTTACGGCCGCCACCCGCGCGCGGATGCATCCTCGCGCCGTTCCGTCCTACGCCTTGCGCACGAATTCCGCGCGCAGCACCAGTCCCTTGATCGTCTCGTGGCGGCAGTCGATCTCCTGCGGGTCGCCGGTCAGGCGGATGGAGCGGATCACCGTGCCGCGCTTCAGGGTCTGGCCCGCGCCCTTGACCTTCAGGTCCTTGATCAGCGTCACGCTGTCGCCGTCGGCCAGCAGGTTCCCGGCCGCGTCCCGCACCTCGACGGCCGAGGCCGCGGTCGCGCGTTCCGCCGCTTCGGCCGCGCTGATCCATTCGCCGCTCGCCTCGTCATAGACGAACTCGTCCTGCCCGCTCATCGCGCCCTCCGTTTCCTGAAGCGGCCGCCTTAGCGCCTCGCGGCCCGCCGCGCCAGCGGCGCCTATGGCGCTCCCCCCGGCCTGTCCCTATGGTCCGCCCGGTCCAGAGGGGGGAAATCGCGTGTCCGATCGAGGCGTGGAGGTGTGGAGCGGCGGCGTCAACACCTGGGAATGCGACGAGATGGGCCACATGAACGTCCGCTTCTGGGTCGCCAAGGCCCAGGAGGCGTTGGCGGGCCTGGCCGCCGCGCTCGGCATGCCCCGCGCCTTCGCCGAGAACGGCGAGGCGACCCTGGTTCTGCGCGAGCAGCACATCCGCTTCCTGCGTGAGGCTCACGCAGGCGGCGCGCTGCACGCCACCGGCGGCGTGGTCGAGCTGGGCGAGAGCGACGCGCGCCTGCTGCTGGTCCTGCGCCATCCCGACGAGACGCCGGCCGCGACATTCCAGTTGAAGGTCGAGCACGCCACTCGGGGCGACATGCGCCCCTTCCCCTGGCCCGAACGCATCCGCGCGCGCGCCGCGGCCTTGCGCGTCGAGGTTCCGGCCTATGCGGCCGCCCGCAGCCTGGACCTCTCGCCGGTGGCGCCCAGCGCCAGCCTCCCGCGCGCCCTGGACCTGGGCCTCAAGCGTATCGGCCTGGGGGTCGTCGGCCCGGCCGAATGCGACGTGTTCGGACGGATGCGGCCCGAGGTATTCATCGGCCGGGTGTCGGACGGAGCCGGCCGGCTGTTCGGCCAGGTGCGTCCCGGGCCGGACCTGGCGCCCGGCGAGCCGGCGCCGCGGATCGGCGGCGCGGTGCTGGAATACCGCGTGCTGCATCTCGACTGGCCCCGGGCCGGCGACGGCGTGGAGCTGCGCTCCGGCTTCATCGGCTGCGATGCGCGCACCCGCCGCGTCGCCCACTGGATGCTCGATCCCCACAGCGGCCGCCCCTGGGCCAGCGCCGAAGCGGTCGCGGTCTCCTTCGACCTCGACCGGCGCAAGGTCATCGACATCTCCGAAGCGGCGCTGGAGGACTACCGCGCGCTCTGCATCCCCGGCCTGGCGCTCTAGACTCTTTGAATTTGGAGCATTTTCTACGCCGAACCGGTATCCACTTCGGCGGAAAATGCTCTAACCAGCCGCTGCGCTCAGTTCGGCCCTCACCAGGTCCGGCCGCTCCATCGGCAGGAAGTGGCTGGTCCCGGCGATGGTCTCCATCCGGATGCGGCCGGCCGCGACCAAGGCGTCCAGCCGCGGGTCCTCGCGACAGGTCGAACCTTCGGCGGCGCGCAGGATGCGGATCGGAACCTGCGCCCGTTCGAAAGCGCCCCAGGTGTCATGGCCCTGGCTGGAGAAGTTGGACGCCTCCCACTCCGGCGCGCAGCTCAGCTCGACCTCGCCGTCCGCCCGGTCGCGAAAGCCGTCGGCCACGTAATCGGCCAGCATCTCGGCGGTCCAGGTCTTGAAGGCGCCCCGGCCGGTATAGGCGGCGATCGCGCTGTCGCGGTCGGGGAACACCGCGCGGCGCCGCAGCGCGCCCTGGACCAGCGGCGACTGGCTCAACTGCGCCGGCTCGATCCGCACCGCCGAAGGCATCACCACCGGGTCGAACAGCACCACGCTGCGCACGCGCTCAAGCGCCTGCGCCTGCGCCTGGGCCAGGGTGGAGGCCGTGCCGCCCATCGAGTGGCCCGACAGCACCACGTCGCGCAGGTCCAGCGTCTCCATCAGCGCCAGCAGGTCGTCCCGCAACCCGTCCCAGGACGTGCGCCCCTCGACCTGCGCCGGCAGGGTCGAACGCCCGTGCCCCCGCTGGTCCACCGCCAGAATCCGCAGGCCCTCGCCCAATGGCGCGAGGATCGATCGATAGGTGCGCGCATTGAAGCCGTTGGCATGGACGAACACCACGTCGACCGGCCGCCCGGCGTCTCCAAAGTCGAGCGCGGCCATGGCGCCGCCTCGCGCCGGCAGGTCGATCAGACGGGCTCGCGGCGCCTGCGCCAGCATCGAATCCATTTACAAACCTCCGTAGACGCGTCCCAGCGGCGCCCATCCTCTCGAAAACCACATTCACCCAGCGTCCGCCAAGGCTCACGAACGCCTTGGATTTCCTGGCAATCCGCCGCAGGGCGCGAAAAGTGATCACGAGGGCGTGAATTAAAGCCTTGCCCTCGGCGCGAAGCCGGGCATATTCCACTCCAGCGCAAGCGAGGCGCCTGCAAGGGCTACCTCGTTCGGCGCTTCCAAACTCCGTTTCCAGGGGACCCAGGGACATGACCACCGAAATCCTTCGCAAGCTGCTCGTCGCCGGCGCCGCCGTCGCCGCTCTGTCCGTCGCCGCCTGCGGCAAGCCGGCTGAAAAGGCCGCCGACACCGCCGAAGCCACCGCCGAAACCGCGACCGACGCCGCCGCGACCGCGACCGACGCTGCGGCCACCGCCGCTGACGCCGCCGCCGACGCGACCCAAGCCGCCGGCGACGCCGCCGCTGCCGCCGCTGCTGCTCCGGCCGACGCCGCTGCCGCTGCTCCGGCCGCTGACGCCGCCGCTGCTCCGGCCGCGAAGTAAGTCTTACGAACGCATTCGCGTTCTAAGCGGAGGGCCGCCCTTTGGGGCGGCCCTTTTCGTTTGCGCGCTATAAGGGCCGCATGACCGCCGACTCTCCCCTCGACTGGACCGAAGACGGCCAGCCGCGCTCGTCGCTCTACGGAGACGTCTATTTCTCGGCCGAGGACGGTCTGGCCGAGACCCGCGCGGTCTTTCTCGAAGGTTGCGGCCTGCCCCAGGCCTGGGCCGGACG
Source organism: Phenylobacterium sp. (assembly GCF_041920015.1). Classification (GTDB taxonomy): domain Bacteria; phylum Pseudomonadota; class Alphaproteobacteria; order Caulobacterales; family Caulobacteraceae; genus Phenylobacterium. Next base: position 15,253 of record NZ_JAYRST010000022.1, on the reverse strand, counting down.
GTCGCGCTTCACGGTCGGCGAGCTGGGTTTCGGCACCGGCCTCAACATCCTGGCCCTGCTCGACCTCTGGCGCCGCAGGGCCGATCCGGCCGCGCACCTGCATATCTTCAGCATCGAGGCCCACCCGATCACCGTCGAGGAGGCCGCCCGCGCGCTGGGCCGCTGGCCCGAGCTTGCCGATCTCGCCAGCCTGCTGGTCGCGGCCTGGCCGCCGGCCGCTCGCGGCTTCCACCGGCTCGAGTTCCCCGGCCTCCGCGCCAGCCTGGATCTGGCGGTGATGGACGTCGAAGCCGCCCTGACCCGTTGGCCCGGCCGCGCGGACGCCTGGTTCCTCGACGGCTTCTCGCCTGCCCTCAACCCGGCCATGTGGCGCGAGGAGGTCCTGGCCCTGGTCGCCGCCCGCTCCGCCCCCGGCGCCGTCGCGGCGACCTTCACCGTCGCCGGAGCCGTACGACGCGGCCTCGCCGCCGCCGGCTTCGCCCCGGAGAAGAAGCCCGGCTTCGGCCGCAAGCGCGAGCGGCTGGAAGCGCGCCTGCCCGGTCCGCGCGCAGCATCGCCGCCTACGCCCCGCATCGCCGTGATTGGCGCCGGCGTCGCCGGGGCCGGCGTCGCCCGCGCCCTGGCGAGCCTCGGCTGCGCGCCTGTGGTGGTCGATGCCCAAGGCCGTGGCGGCGGCGCTTCGGGCAATCCCGCCGCCCTGGTCACGCCGCGCCTGGACGCCGGCCTCGGCCCGGTCGCCGATCTCTTCGCCCAGGCGCTGCGGCGCGCAGGCGCGCTCTATCGCGACATTCCGGGCGCCGTGCTGGGCGAAGGCGTGCTGCAACTGGCCGGGTCCCCGCGCGATGAGGATCGGTTCGGCAAGATCGCCGCCAGCGATCTGTTCGCGGCGGACGCGCTTGTCCCGCTGGCCTCGGCTGAGGCCAGCCGCCGGCTTGGCGAAGCCGTCCCTGCCGCCCTCGACATGCGCGCCGCCCTCACCGTCGCCCCGGCCGCCATCCTCGCGCAATGGGCGCCGCAGGTGCTTTGCGCTGACGTCGCCCGACTGCAACCGGGCGCCGAGGGCGGCTGGGTCCTGCTGGACGCCGCAGGCGGCAGGATCCTGGAAGCCGAGGCGCTAATCCTGACGATAGGCGCCGATATCGGCCGCCTTCTGGAAGGCCTGCCGATCAACCCCGTCCGCGGTCAGGCGAGCTGGACGAGCGGCAGCGAGACTGCCTCCGCCGCGGCCTGGGGCGGCTATGTCGCCCCGACCGGCGCCGGGGTGCTGTTCGGCGCCACCCACGACCGCGGCGACACCGGCCTGGACCTGCGCGACCATGATCACCAGCGCAACCGCCAGGCCCTGGCCGCCGCCTTGCCGCAGTTGGCGGCCCGGCTGGCCGACGCGCCCTTGCAAGGCCGCGCGTCGATCCGTGCGACCACGCCCGACCATCTGCCGCTCGCCGGTCCTGCGCCCGGAGCGCAGGGCCTCTACCTGCTTTCGGGGTTGGGATCGCGGGGCTTTTGTCTGGCGCCCCTGCTCGGCGAGCATGTCGTCGCCCTCGCGGTGGGCGCGCCCTCGCCCCTGCCGTCCGACCTCGCCGACCTGGTGGCGCCGGACCGGTTCCAGCGGCGCGCCGCGCGCAAAGGCGGGCGCTGAAACGAAAAGCGCCGCCCCCCGAGGGGAGCGGCGCCGGCTTTCGCAAAGACCGAAGTCTTTAGAAGCGCTTCTTCACAGCGACAGCATAGACGCGGCCGAGCGGGGTGCCGCTGCCCGGGTCGTAGTTGTACTGCGTACCGATCGCGAACGGCGGCTCTTCGTCGAAGATGTTCTGCACGGTCGCGGTCATCGTGGTGTCCCACGGCAGTTCGATCCGGTAGGTCAGGTCGTGCTGCCAGTATTCCGGAACCTTGGTCGTGGTCTTGGTGGCGAGGGCCAGACCGATCGAGTTGCTTTCGATCTGGTTGACGCTGCTCACGTAGCGGACCTGCCAGCGCAGGTTATGCGGCCCGCTCGACCAGTTGGCCCAGACGTTCGCCCGCAGACGGTTGTAGCCGGTGAAGATCGAGGCCCGGTAGGTGCCGGCGCGTTCGACCATGGAGGTCGCCGAAACCGGAACGCCTTCGATCGCGTAGGTCTCCTCGTCGTACTTCAGGAGGTAGCTGCCGTCGAAGCCGGTGGTGAAGGCCCCGCCGAACACGTCGCCCACATCCAGGCTGGCCTGGAAGTCGACGCCTGCGGTCTTCACCTCGCCGCCGTTGATGTACTGCGTGCGATAGGATTGGACGTTGGCGCGGCCGCAGCCGGCGTCGGTGAAGGTGAAGCGCGAGCGGAGCGCCACCAGGCTCGGGTCGGTGCTGGTGCAGACGTTGTTGATGGTGAACGCCGCCGCCAGCATGTCAGGCGCAGATTCCAGAACCAGTTGGTCCTGGAAGTCGAAGTTCCAGTAGTCGACCGTCGCCTTGAAGCGGCCGAAGTTGACCATCGCGCCGACGCTGTAGGTGAACGCGGTCTCGGCCTTCAGGTTGGGGTTGCCGTACTGGTCGTTGGCGCGCCAGGTGCCGTTGGCGTTGGTCAGGCCGCGGACGAAGTTGTTGTCCAGGATGGTCGCGGCCGGGGCGCGGTAGGTGGTGCCCACCGAACCGCGCAGGGCCAGCCAGTCCAGAGCCTGCCAGCGCAGCGAAGCCTTCGGATTGAAGGTCTCGTCCTGGCCGATGTACTTTTCGTAGCGAGCCGCCAGGGTCAGCTCCAGGTCGTCGGTGATCGGCAGCAGGGTTTCGCCGAACACCGAGGCGATCTCAGCCGAAACGTCGTACTGGGGCAGGTTCGCGTTGAAGAGGAACGGACCGGTCGGGACCTTGCAGTAGGGCGCCCCGTCGCCGAACGGCACGGAGTCGATGCAAGGCGTAGCGAAGACGTCGTGGAGTTGTTCCGGGTTCTGACGAACCTGATCGCGACGATACTGCGCGCCGGCCGCCCACTTGATGGCGCCGCCGCCCAGCTCGAACGGCAGATCGCCGCTCAAGATGAGGTCGGCGACGAACAGGCGGGTCGAGATCTTGTTGACCAGCTTCTCGTCCATCCACGAGACGACTTCGTTTCGCGCCGCGGCGGTGTCGTTGTAGCCAGGGATGGTGCTGTTGGCGATGTAGTACGGGTTGGGTCCGACCTTCGAGACGCTCTGGTCATAGGCGTTGGTGAAGGGGTTGAAGTAGTAGCAGCCGATGGCCGTGTTGCCGGCGCCGGTGGTGAAGTTGTTGGTTTCAGCCGCCGTGCACTGGTCGCTGGCGCCATCGCGGCTGGCGAAGCCGGCCAGGCCCATCTGCAGGCGATTGACCGACAGGTCTTCCTGGATCCGGGTGTAATCCTGCTGCTGGTAGGTCAGGGCCGCATCCCACTTGATGCCGCCCCACATTTCGCCCTTGAAGCCACCGGCGACGCGGAAGGTGTCGACCTTGTAGCTGTAGTGGGCGTGCTTGTCCTCGGTATAGGGGTTGCCGCCGAAGCCGATCGGACGCCACGCGGTCTGGCTGGTGACCACGCCGTTGGTGGCCGCGGTCCCGATGTTGGCCAGCACCTGGTTCAGCGCGGTCTGGCAGCTCGCCGCATCGACGCCATAGGGCAGGACCGAACCGTTACAGTTGGCGCTCTGGATCTGGCTGATCAGGGCCTGCAGGCCGGGGTTGGTGGCCGGGATGTAGAAGCGGCCCTGGTCGGAGGTCCCGACCGCCGGCATCGGCGAGGTGCCGCCGACTGACAGCGGAGTCGGGAACTGGTTCGGGCCGGTGACCGCCCAGCTCTGCTCGGGCGTGTCGTGCATGGCGTAGAGCACTTCGATATTGGCCGACAGGGTGTCGGTGATGTCGAAGTTGAACTTGCCGTAGGCCTGGAAGTGGTCTTCGTCCTCAACCAGGTTGTCGAACGAGGTGTACTGGAACTGGCAGGAATTGGCGTCCGGGCTGAACGTCCGCAGGCCGATCACCACCGAGATGTTGTAGGGCGCGCCGCCGTTGGCCGCGCAGCCGACATCCGGGAGGCCGCCGCCGACCGTCGCGGCCGTAAAGCCGGGGACGCCGGGCGTGGTGGTGTAGGACGAGACCACGTTGTACTGGCCAGGGTTGCCGGTGCTGGCCCAGCCGCCCAGCGGGTTCTCGAGGAAACCGCTCACGCCGGCGCGCAGCGCCCAGTCGCGATCCTTGATCGACAGCTTGGAGCGGTGGCGATAGCCGACCGCGATCAACGCATCGGCGTTGTCCCACTGCTTGCCCCAGGCGATGCTGGTGTCGTAGTCGCCGTCGGAACCGTCGATGAACTGATACTGGCCGCTGACCTCGAACCCGTCGAGGTTGGTGCGGGTGATGAAGTTCACGACGCCGCCGATGGCGTCGGAGCCGTAGGTGGCGGCCGCGCCGTCCTTCAGCACTTCGACCCGGCCGATGGCCGCCGTCGGCAATAGGTTGATGTCGACGGCGTTCAGGCTCTGCGGCGAGACCGGCAGGCGCCGGCCGTTGAAGAGCACCAGGGTCCGCGAACCGGTCGACGGCGAGTTCAGGTTGCGCAGGTTGATGGTCGCCGCGCCGGAGCCGCCCCCGAAGCGGTTGTTTTCACCGATCACCGCCCCGGACGAAGGAATGGTCTTGATGAACTGGACCATGGTGGGGGAGCCACGGGCTTCCAGTTCCTTCTGGCTGATCACGTCGACGGGCAGGGCCGCGTCTTCCGGAGTGCCGGCGATGAATGAGCCGGTGACCACCACCTCCTCAACCGTCGCATCCTGGGCGGCGGCGGCGCCGCCGAACGCCAGGGCGACGGCCAGAATCGACCCGCCGCAGAAATATCTGCTCTTCAACATAGATGTTTCCTTTCCCCCTCGAACCCGTGCTCCGATTGAAATGCAGCACTTGTCTATGTTCGAGTATGCCGATCTTCCCCGGCTATGAGCGGAATGGCCAGCGCAATCTGGCTCGAATTACGGCGTTCGCCGAAACCACCGAAATTCCCGCCGGCCCCGCGCCCCGACATACCGAACTTTGAAAATTCTAGGGTTTAGGCTCCATTCTGCGGCAAAACATTGTTTCCTGATGGAAAACTAAGGCGAAATCGCCTTATTGAACGGCGTTCGGATCAGCCGACATATTCGAATATGCGGTTTTGAGGCTCAAATCCGCGCCAATCTTCGTCACGGCAATGTGTGGCGCCTTCGCATCGCCTGCAAAAAAAGGCGCCGCAGGGGAAGCCTGCGACGCCGCAACGGAGGCGAAGGCCGGCGAACCGGCCATCCGCAGAACTAGAATTTCTTCTTCACGGACACCTTGTACGTGCGCCCAAGCGCGCTGCCGGTGAAGGGATCGTAGTTCAGGTCGAGTCGGGCGAAGGACGGTTCGGCGTCGAACACGTTGTCGATCGACAGGTTCACCGTCACGTCCCACGGCGCCAGCCAGCGATAGTCGATCTCGTGCACCCAGGTCTCGTCGATCTTCGCCCCATTTGGCTGGATCGCGCCGTTCACGGCGTTGGGCGCGAAGATCGACGCCCGCTGGTCGATGTAGGAGCCGATATAGTTCACCGTCCAGCGCAGGTTGTGCGCGCCGTGGGTGTATTCGGCGAACACCGAGCCCTTGAGCTGCGGCAGCGAGGTCGCGGTGAGTTGGTAGTTCAGGTAGCCGGCCGCATCGAAAGCCTTTTCGACCGTCACCCCGCCGATCGAGAACGGATCGACCTTGTACTCGATCGTATAGGTCGCCGAACCGCCGATGCGCAGGTCGCCGCCCATCACATCGCCGAAGTCGTAGTCGGCCAGCACGTCGACGCCCGAGGTCTTCACCGCCGGGCCGTTGGACCAGAAGGTGCGGACCCGCGCGATGGTGGCGATGCTGCATGCGCCCTGGAACACGAAGCGCGACTGCAGGCCCGCGAACGCCGCCTGATCGCAATTGCTCGAGGCGCCGCCCGGGAACATGGTGTTGACCATGGACGCCGAGGGCTCGGCCACGATCGGATTTTCGAAGTCGAAGCGCCAGTAATCGACGCTGCCCTTGAAGGCGCCGAGGTTGAAGATGGCGCCGGCGCTGTAGGTCTTGGCCTTTTCCGGCTCCAGGCTGGGATTGCCGTAGATGTCGATCGCCCGGAACGCGCCGCCGATGAAGGACAGGGCCGTGACGCTCGACGTCGTGAGCTGGGTGAGCGGCGGGCCGCGGAAGGTCGAACCGGCCGAGGCCCGGAAGGCGAGCCAGTCGGTGGCCTGCCAGCGGACCGAGGCCTTCGGATTGACCGTCGACCCGGTTTCACCGCCGTAGTCCTCGAAGCGCGCGGCCAGTTGCACCTGCAGGTCGTCGGTGATCGGCAGCGCCATTTCGGCGAACACGGCGTAGACGTCGCCTTCCAGGTCGGCGTTCTCACCAGTGCCCAGGAACATCAGCGGCCCGTTGCGCACCGCGCACGAGGTCGAACCGGTGACGATCGTGTCGATGCAGGGGTTGGCGTCGATGTTGCTGAGATCGTTGTAGTTGGAAGAGAAGAAGCTGCGGCGGAATTGCGCGCCGGCCGCCCATCCGACTGCGCCGCCGCCGAGTTCCCACGGCAACTCGCCATTGAACACCAGGTCGGTGACGAACAGTTTCGAACTCTGTTTGGTCGCCACCTCCTGGAAGAACCAGCGCACCAGTTCCGGATCGTTGGCGAGCGCGGAGTTGTAGGCCGGATTGGTCTGGCCGGTGACGGTGTTGTTGGCGATCGCGTTGCTGAACGGGTTGAACCAGTAGCAGCCGAGCGCGGCGTTACCGGCGCCGGTGGTGTAGTTGTTGGTCTCGGCCGCGGTGCAGCCGCCGGCCGTTCCGTCGTTCAGCGAGCCATAGCCGCGCAGGGCGAGCTGGAAGCGCGAGACGACCGTGTCGTAACCCGTCCGCACCCCGGTTTCCTGGCCGTAGGTCAGGGTGAGGTCATAGCCGATGTCGTTGGCGAATTTGCCCTTGACGCCGCCGCTGACGCGGAAGGCGTCATAGTGGCGACGGCCTTCCGAGGAGCCGTAGTCGAACGCCGGATTGCCACCCACCGAGAACGGGCGATAGCGCAGGCCCGGAATATGCGCCCCGGTGGCGAAGGCCGGAACCTGGTCCGGATTGGCGTTGCGATAGGCGATGAAACCTGGATTGGCCGCCGGGACGAAATAGCCGGCCAGCACCGAGGCCGGCAGTTGGCCCACCGTCGGATTGGTCGCCACGGTCGGCGTCTGCAAGGCCAGGTACGACGGCGAGGTCTTCCATTCGGGGACGTCGGTCTCGGCATAGAAGGCCGAGACATAAAGCTCGGCGTTGTCCCCCAGCCTGGCGTTGGCCTCGCCGTAGAGCTGGAAGCGATCCTCGATCTCTACGAGGTTGTCATAGGGAATGTAGGCGAACTGGCAGACCGGCAGCGCGCCGGGCGTCGCCACCCCGCCAAGCGGAGTGCAGCCGCGGTCGAGCTGGAAGCCGGCGGCCGGAATGAAGGCGCCCGCGCCGTTGTTAGTCACCGGCAGGAACGGCGCGATGGCGTTGCCCGCCGACCAGCCGCCTTCCGGATTGTCGAAGAAGGACCGCGTGGCCCAGTCGCGCTCGGTAGTGCTCAATTCGGAGCGGTGCTGATAGGCGGCGCTGAACAGGATGTTCCCGTTCTCGAACGTATGGCCCCAAAGCACGCTGCCGGTGTAGTCGCCGTCGGAGCCGTCGATGAAGCGGTAGCTGGCGCTCATTTCCAGCCCGTCGAAATTCTTGCGGGTGATGAAGTTCACCACGCCGGCGATGGCGTCCGAGCCATAGGTCGCCGCCGCGCCGTCCTTCAGCACCTCGACCCGCCCGATGGCGGCCGCGGGAATGACGTTGGTGTCGACGACGCCCGTCGCGAACGGGTTGATGGCCATCCGGTGGCCGTTCATCAGCACCAGGGTCCGCTGCGCGCCCAGGCCCCGCAGGTTCACCGAGCCCGAACCTTCCGAGCCCTGGGCCCTGAGGTCGAACTGGTTGGTGTCGCCGAGCACGCCGCTGGACACCGGCAAGGCCTTCAGCAGCTCGACCGTCGAGGGCGAACCCTGTTTCTCCAGATCCTCGGAGTTGATCACATCGACAGGCAGCGCCGCATCCTCCGGCGTGCCGGCGATGAACGACCCGGTGACCACCACCTCTTCGACGGTGCTGGACTCCTGGGCAAAGGCCTGACCGGACAGGGCCAGAGCGACGGCCATGACGAGCCGCCGCAGAAATACCTGCTCTTCAACATCATTTTCCTCCCCCCTCGACGGACGCCGAATTCGATCTGACGCGATGGTCGCCCGTGGGTAGGAGGAAGAGAGGCCCGTTTGCGGAAGATGCGCCAGCGCAATTTTGCAGCTCCGCAACAAAGAATCCGAACTGCGTTCAGTACGCAACACTTGTGCGCGGAAAGGCGTGCTTTTACAGCCAAACGGCAAGATCGTGCCCGCCCGAGACGTCGGGCGGCGACCGCGGGATTTCCGAGTCGACGTTCTTCATATCCTCTGGCCGGATGCGCTCAGAGCGTTCGATCCCTCGCTGAGTTGGTGATGTTCGATCCGCGGTCGCCGGGCGGGTGTCTTGATGGGCCCCGCGACGCCTTGGTCCGTCCGCGGACGACGCTCAGCTTGCCTTCATCGTCCTGATCTAGGATCAGAGCCACCCGACCCACGATCGATCGAACGGAACCGCCTTGCGCACGGCCATCGTCCACCCCGGAGCCGACAACCTCCGCTACGAAATCCGTCAGATCGTGGAGGTCGCCAAGGCCATCCAGGCCACGGGCCAGCCCATCCGCTGGGAAAACATCGGCGATCCGGTCGCCAAGGGCGAACAGCCGCCGGCCTGGATCAAGGAGATCGTCGGGGCGGCGGCCCAGGAAGACCTGAGCTTCGCCTATTCCCCGACCAGGGGGCTGGACGAGACCCGCGCCTATATCGCCGCCGAACGGAACCTGGAGGGCGGCATCCAGATCACCGCCGACGACATCCTGTTCTTCAATGGCCTGGGCGACGCCATCTCCACGATCTACGGCGCCCTGCATCCGACAGCGCGGGTGATCGGACCGAACCCGGCCTATCCGACTCATTCCTCGGCCGAGGCCGCTCACGCCGGCTTGCCGCACATCACCTACCGCCTGGACCCGCAGTCCGGCTGGAAGCCGGACTTGGCGGACCTGGAATCCAAGGTGGCGGCCAATCCGCAGATCGCCGGCATCCTCATCATCAATCCCGACAATCCCACCGGCTTCGTCTATCCGCAGGACACCCTGGCGGCGATGGTCGATATCGCCCGCCGCTACGGCCTCTTCCTGATCTCCGACGAGATCTATTCGAATCTCGCCTATCCCGGCTCGGCAATGCGCAAGCTCGCCTCGGTGATCGGCCAGACGCCGGCCATCGCCATGCGCGGCATTTCCAAAGAGTTCCCCTGGCCGGGCGCGCGATGCGGCTGGATCGAAGTCTACAACCGCGACCAGGACGCCGATTTCGACCGCTTCGCCCGATCGCTGCTGGAAACCAAGATGCTGGAGGTCTGCGCCACCACCCTGCCCCAGCGGGTGCTGCCGCGGGTAATGAGCGACGGGCGCTACTATCCGTATCTGGATCAACGCGTGAACGCCTACGACCGCCGCGCCCGGCATGCGGCCGAGGTGCTGTCGGCGATCCCCGACGTCATCATCCATCCCGCGCGCGGCGCCTTCTATATGACCGCCGTCTTCAAGGACGGGGCGCTGAACCTGGAACAGTCGCTGGAGGCGCCGGAAAGCGCCGCGGCGATCATCGCCCCGCATCTCGGCGCGGCGCTGGACCAGCGGTTCGTGCTGCATCTGCTGGCCAGCACGGGCATCTGCGTGGTGCCGCTCTCCACCGGCTTCAACTCCGACCTCCTCGGCTTCCGCTTCACCCTCCTGGAGGCTGACGAGGACAGGTTCGAAGCCCTGATCGCCGACCTCGCCGCCGGCTTGCGCGCCTATCTGGCCAGTTCCAGGCCGTCGTAGCCGCGAAGGCGCCTGACGACGCCAGGCGCCGGTCCCGCCAGAAGCTTGAGCTTTTCCAGGTTTTTGGAAGGAATGGTGGACGCGACAGGGATTGAACCTGTGACCCCTACGATGTCAACGTAGTGCTCTCCCGCTGAGCTACGCGTCCGAACCAGTCGGGCTCCCTTTCGGGAGCGGGAGGCGGCGGTATAGCGGCGGGGAGAGGCTTAGGCCATCGCCCCCCGGCGCATTTTTCGCCCTCAGGCGGCGGCCATCATCCGCTCCACCTCGGAGACGATTTCCCGCAGGTGGATGGGCTTGGACAGCACCTTGGCGCCGGGCGGGGCGCTCTCGCCCGCAGCCAGGGCCACGGCGGCGAATCCGGTGATGAACATGATGCGCAGGCCCGGATGCCGGGCGGCCGCCAGGCGCGCGACCTCGATCCCGTCCATGCCGGGCATGACGATATCGGTCAGCAGCAGGTCCCAGTCCTGGTCCAGTACGGCGGCGGCCTCGTCGCCGTCGGCGCACGACGTCACCTCGTAGCCGGCGCGCTCCAGCGCGCGCGACAGGAAGCCGCGAAGCGAATCGTCGTCTTCGGCGAGGAGAATCCGGGGCATGGGCGCTCCACAAGGGCGTAAACCTAAGCCTCCAGTCTAGGCGCGCAGATGTAAATCCACGATGAACCGCAAGGCGGCCGCAGCGGGTTTGACCGCGAACGAGACGCATCGTCATATGGCCGGGATGAACGCCCTGGAGCCCATCGCCGCCGGCCGCCCCACGCCGCTCCCCGCGCCGTTCGAGGTGCGCCGCGCCCGCCGCGAGGAGGAGCCTGCGCCCACGCCGCTGGTGTTCGCCTCCCCCCATTCGGGGCGGCTCTATCCGGACGACATGATGGCCGCCGCGGCGCTGGACGCCCACGCCATCCGCCGCTCGGAAGACGCCTTCGTCGACGAACTGATCGAGAGCGCCAGCCGCCATGGCGCGGCGGTGATCAGCGCCAATTTCGCCCGCGCCTATATCGACGTGAACCGCGAGGCCTTCGAGCTGGACCAGGCGATGTTCGCCGACGAGCTGCCCGACTTCGCCCGCGCCCGCACCGCCCGGGTCGCCGCCGGGCTGGGGGCCATCGCCCGGGTGGTCTCCGAGGGCCAGGAGATCTATGCGCGCAAGCTGACCTTCGCCGAGGCGCGGCGGCGGATCGAGCAGGTCCACGCTCCCTATCACGCCGCCCTCGCCCGCCTGCTGGGCGAGGCGCACGCCGCCCACGGCTATGCGATCCTGATCGACTGGCATTCGATGCCGGCGGCGGCGGCCCGGATCGGCGGGCGCGACGGGGCCTGCGACATGGTGCTGGGCGACCGCTTCGGCGCCTCCTGCGCGGCCATGGTGACCCAGGCGGTGGAGCGCGAGTTGCAGGCCTTCGGCTATCGGGTGGCGCGCAACGCCCCCTATGCCGGGGGCTACACCACCGAACACTACGGCCGGCCCAACCGGCGCACCCACGCCCTGCAGATCGAGATCAACCGCGCGCTCTATCTCAACGAGATGAGCCTCCAGCCCACCGCCGGCTTCGCCGCCTTGAAGGCCAATCTGGAAGCGCTGATCGCCACCCTTGCGCGGGCGGACTGGTCCGGCCTGCGGTGAGCGCAGGCCCTCTGCAACCCTTCGGGCCGGGCCTGTGGCTGGCCGGCGGAACCGAGGTTGCGGTGGCGGGCTTTGCCTATCCGACCCGGATGGCGGTGGTCCGGCTGGCCGGCGGCGGCCTCTGGATCTGGTCGCCGGTGGCGCTGAGCGAGGCGCTTCGGCGGGAGATCGACGCCCTGGGCGAAGTGCGCTGGCTGGTTGCGCCCAACAGCCTGCATCACCTGTTCCTCGCCGAATGGCGTGCGGCCTATCCGAAGGCGAAGCTCTATGGCGCGCCGGGCCTGGCGCAACGGGCCGGCGCCGTCCCCGACGCCGAGCTGGCCGATGCGCCGCCGCCGGCCTGGGCGGGCGACCTCGACCAGGTCCTGGTGCACGGAAATCGCATCACCACCGAGGCGGTCTTCTTCCACCGGCCGAGCGGCGTGGTGCTGTTCACCGACCTGATCCAGCAGTTCCCGCGCGGCTGGTTTCGCGGCTGGCGCGCCCTGGTCGCGCGGCTGGACCTGATGACCGAGGCCGAGCCGGCTGTGCCACGGAAATTCCGCATGGCCTTCACCGACAGGCGCGCGGCGCGCGCGGCCCTGGCCCGCATCCTCGATTGGCCGGCGGAGAAGGTGATCATGGCGCATGGCGTCCCGGTGGAGCGTGACGGCCGCGCCTTCATCGCCCGCGCGTTCGGCTGGCTGACCCGCTGACGACAGTCGTCAGGCCGGCCGGCGCGCGCGCATGGCCTGGTTGATGGTGCCGTCGTCCAACCAGTCGAGCTCGCCGCCCACCGGCACGCCGCGCGCCAGCATGGTCACCGACACGCCCGCTCCCTCCAGCCGTTCGGCCAGGTAGTGCGCCGTGGTCTGGCCGTCGACCGTCGCCGGCAGGGCGAGGATCACCTCGCGCACGCCAGGATCGCTCGCCCGCCCGACCAGCGGACCGATGCGCAGCGCCTCCGGCCCCACCCCGTCCAGGGCCGAGAGCAGGCCGCCCAGCACATGGTAACGGCCGCGGAAGGCGCCGGCCCGCTCCATGGCCCAGAGCGCGCCGACCTCCTCGACCACGCAGATCAGCGAGGCGTCGCGCTGGGCGTCGGCGCAGATGGCGCAGGGGTCCTGGGTGTCCAGCGAGCCGCAGACGCCGCAGGTCTTTACCCGCTCGGCCGCCGCCGAAAGCGCGTCCGACAGCGGCAGCAACAGTTGGTCGCGCCGCTTCAGCAGCGCCAGGGCCGCACGCCGCGCCGACCGCGGGCCGAGCCCCGGCAGCTTGGAAAGTAGGGAGATCAGCCGCTCGATCTCGGGTCCGGCGGAAGCGGCCAAGGGCTCAGAACTTCGGCATTCCGGGCAGGCCCATGCCGGCCAGGGGGCCGGCGGCCTGGCGCATCAGTTCGGCCTGCTGGGCGTCGAGCTTGCGCTTGGCGTCGGCGTGGGCGGCGACGACCAGGTCGGAAATCACCTCGCCCTCGCCAGGCGCGAGCAGGCTCTCGTCCAGGTCGACCGAGGCCAGTTCGCCAGTCCCGCGCAGGGTCACCTTGACCATGCCGCCGCCGGACGTGCCCTCGACCACGATCTCGGCGATCTTCGCCTGGGCGTCGGCCAGCTTCTGCTGCATGGCCTGGGCCTGCTTCATGATGGAACCGAGGTCTTTCATGGCGTCTCTCTCGAAATAGGCGCATCTGCCGACGGTGCGGCCGGCGCGGTCACTCGTCGTCTTCGTCTTCCGGCGCTTCGGCGTCCGGCGCGGCGTCGGGCAGCGGAATGTTGCGGATGCTGAGGATTTCGGCGCCCGGGAAGGCCTGCATGACCGAAACCACGAAGGGGTCGGTCTCGATCTCGGCGCGGACCTCCAGCGCTTCGCGCTTCTGCCGCTCCCAGGCGCTCTCGGCCCCGCCGCCGCCTCGGGCGGCGATCAGCCAGGGCTGGCCGGTCCATTCCTTCAGCCGCGCGACCAGGCGCTGGGCCAGGTTGTTCGGCGCGCCGGGGACGGGCTCGTACTCGATGGCCCCCTGACGGAAGCTGATCGGGCGCACATAGCGCTCGACGTCGAGCTGCAGGACGATGTCGCGCTTGAGCTTGATGAGGTTGAGAACGTCAGCGAACGAGTTGAGCGTCGGGATCGCTTCGACCTGGGTTTGCGCTTCCGGCGCGGCCATGACCCGCGCCTGGGCGCTGACCCCTCCACCGGCCATGCTGGCGGCGACGCCGCCGCCTCCACCGCCTCCGCCGCTGGGTGGAACGCCGGGCAGGCCCTCGCCGGACTGCAGGCGCTTCAGCGCCTCTTCCGGGCCGGGCAGGTCGGCGGCGTAGGCCAGGCGGATCAGGGCCATATCGCAGGCCGCCGCCGCGTCGGGGGCGCGACGCACCTCGTCATGGGCCTTCAACAGCATCTGCCAGACGCGTGAGAGGTTGCCGGCCGAGACCGAGGCGCCGACCGCAGCCAGGCGCGCGGCCTGTTCCTTGGGCAGGGTCAGGGCCTGGGGCCCGATGGCCTTGGCGACCGAGGCGCCGTGGACGTGGTCCATCAAGTCCAGCACCACCTGCCCCGGTTCGGCCCCGAAGCTGTAGAGGCCGCGGAAGGTCTCGACCGCCGGCCCCGCCTGGCCGCGCATCACCTGTTCGAACAGGGTGATGGTCTGGGCGCGGTCGGCCAGGCCCAGCATGTCGCGGATCGAGGCGGCGGTGACCGTCTGGCCAGACTCGGCCTGGACGATGGCCTGGTCCAGCATCGACTGGGCGTCGCGCATCGACCCCTCGGCCGCACGCGCGATCAGCAGCAGGCCCTCGGCCTCGACCATCGCCCCTTCATTGGTCGCGATCATCTCGAGGTTCTTGACCACCACGTCCGGTTCGACCCGGCGCAGGTCGAAGCGCTGGCAACGGCTGAGGATGGTCACCGGCACCTTGCGGATCTCGGTGGTGGCGAAGATGAACTTGGCGTGGGGCGGCGGCTCTTCGAGGGTCTTCAGGAGCGCGTTGAACGCCCCCGTCGAGAGCATGTGCACCTCGTCGATGATGTAGACCTTGTAGCGGGCCTCGACCGGCGCGTAGCGGACCCCGTCCAGCAGCTCGCGCATGTCGTTGACGCCGGTGCGGCTGGCGGCGTCCAGCTCCAGCACGTCCATGTGCCGGCCCTCGATGATGGCGCGGCAATGGCGGCCCTCGACCTTGAGGTCCAGGCTCGGCTCGTGGACCTGATCGGTCTCGTAGTTCAAGGCGCGGGCCAGCAGGCGGGCGGTGGTGGTCTTGCCCACCCCGCGCACCCCGGTCAGCATGAAGGCGTGGGCGATCCGGCCGCTGGCGAAGGCGTTGCGCAACGTACGCACCATCGCCTCCTGTCCATAGAGGTCCTCGAAGGTGCGCGGCCGGTACTTGCGCGCGATGACGGTGTAGGCGGCGGACTCTTCAACGAGGGGCGAGACGGGCGCAGGCGGCGGCGCAGCGGGCGCGCCGAACATGTCGCTCGTATTGGGATCGCGCTCCGGCGTCTCGGGTTCTTCGTCTTCGGCCATTGGCGCCCGAGAGGAAAAGGGAGTGGGTGGAGACCGAACGACGACCCGGAGCGAAACTCGTTACGGCTGCTTCCTTCCGGACCTGACCGGGTTGGCGAGGCGTCCGCCCGTCGCCGATCTCCGCCCCCTATATCGCGACCTTGGCGCTC
>NZ_JAYRST010000021.1:0-47019 GCF_041920015.1 Phenylobacterium sp. | reverse complement strand
CCTTTCATCCGTTGCAGACTTGCAACCGAAGCTGTTTTGGTCTCCGCTTGTTACAGGATGGACTCGGAAGGAAACCGGTGACCACAGCAGTGACCACGCGACGCTCGGCTCGGAAAGCCAAGGGCGACGGCCACATGCGGCGGGCGGAAATCCTCGAGGCCGCCGAACGGATTTTCGTCGCCGAGGGCTATGAGGGCGCGACGATTCGCAAGATCGCCGACGAGGTCGGCGTCTCGTCGACCGCGCTCTACATGCACTTTCCCGACAAGAGCGGCATCCTCCTGGAGATCTGCCAGGCGACGATCCGCCAGCTCCTGGAGCGCAACGCCGAGATCGCCGCCAAGCCGATGGATGCGGTCAATCGCGTCAAGCTGATGCTCGAAACCTACATGCTCTGGGGCTTCGACCATCCCAACGCCTACGAACTGGTGTTCTCCAATATCGGCCGCCTGCCGCCCAACATCGGCGAGGAGGAGATGACCGCCGACCTGGGATCGCAGTGCTACGATGTGTTCTCGGGCGTGGTCCGTGAGATCGCCGCCGAAGGGCGGCTGCGCACCGGCGCGGCCGATTCCGCCGCCCAGGCGCTGTGGGCCTCGTGCCATGGCGTGGTGATGCTGGGCATAACCCGTCCGAAGTTCGCCTGGGCGCCGCGCGAGGAGCTGATTGCGGTCACGCTCGACGCCCTGCTGCATGGGCTTGTGATCGACTAGCTTCGGCCGGAGTTCCGGGCCGGGATGCAAGCGAGGGGCGGCATGCGGAAGATCGAGGCCAGGACGCTGGCGTCCATCGAAGACTACCGGCTGGTCGATGCGCCCGGCCCCGAGCCCCAGGCCGGCGAGGTGCTGATTAAGATCGCCGCCTGCGGCGTCGGCTATGTCGATGCGCTGGTCGCCCTGGGCCGATATCAGGTCAAGCCGCCGCTGCCGCACACGCCGGGACAGGAAATCGCCGGCCGAGTCCTGGAGGTCGGGGCCGGTACCGAAGGGATCGAGATCGGCGACCGAGTGATGGCCACCGTTCGCGGCGGCTTCGCCGAGAGGGCGACCGCGCCCGCCGCGGTGGTGCGCAAGATTCCCGACCGTATGGCCTTCGGGCAGGCGGCCGGATTTCACATCAACTACGTCACGGCCTTGCACGGGTTGGACGACCGGGCGGCCCTGAAGGCCGGAGAGACCGTGCTGGTTCTGGGCGCGGCTGGCGGATTGGGCGCCGCGGCGGTGCAGGTCGCCCGGTTGATGGGCGCCAGGGTGGTCGCAGCGGCCTCGACCGAGGAAAAGCGGGCCTTCTGCCGCGACTTGGGCGCCGATGAGGTCCTGGACACCGAGGTCGAGGGCTGGCGCGATCGGCTCAAGGCCGCATGCGGCGGACGCGGGCCGGACGTGGTGTTCGATCCGGTCTGCGGCCCGTTGTTCGAGCCGGCCTTCCGCTCGCTGAGCTGGCGCGGGCGCCATCTGGTTCTGGGCTTCGTGGGCGGACCGATTCCCAGCCTGCCGACCAATCTGCCGCTGATGAAGGGCGCTGCCCTGGTCGGGGTGGACGTGCGCCAGTTCCTGCTGTTCGAGCCCGAGCTGGGCCGGGCCCATCTGGACCGGCTGTTGGGCTGGGCGGCGGAGGGGCGGCTCTCCCCGCCGGTGGGCCGGACCTTTGCGCTGGAGGATTTCGCCGGGGCCCTGACCTTCGCCCTTTCGGGCCAAGGCTTGGGCAAGACGGTATTGGAGGTCGCCGAGCTTTCCTGAGCGGCTCAGGGATTGGGGATCGGCGTATTGCTGGCCGCGATCGGCAACTGGCCCGATGCGACCGATCCGGCATAGGAGCCGTAGGCGCCGCGCTTGAGATCGGCGCTGAGGGTGATCGGGGCCGAGCCGCCGCCCAGCCGCGCGCGATAGACCTGCATGCCCTCCATGACCCGCATCACGTAGTTGCGGGTTTCCGAGAACGGGATGCACTCGATGAAGTCGATGGGATCGGTCGCCGCCCCGCGGGGATCGCCGCAGAAGGTCACCCACTGAGGCGGGCGGCCGGGGCCGGCGTTGTAGGCGGCTATGGCCATCGGGTAGGAACCGGAGAAGTTGCTGATCTGGTGGCCGAGGAAGGCCTGGCCAAGCTGCATGTTGTAGTCGGCGTCGTAGAGCATCGAGGCCTGGTAGCTCATGCCCAGGCCGCGGGCGACGCTGGCGGCGGTGGCGGGCAGAAGCTGCATCATGCCGCGCGCATCAGCGCCCGAGCGCACCGACGGATCGAAGCCGCTTTCCTGGCGGGTGATGCCCAGGGTGAGCGCCAGTTCGGGCGCGCCGGAGACGGCGGGCGGATTGCGGGTCGGATAGCCGCGCTCAGGCAGGATGAAGCCTCGCTGGGCGGCGCCGCGGACCACCTTCATCGAGGTGTCCTGGTCGCCGTAGCCGCGCACCAGGTCGACCAGCAGCGCCTGTTCCTCGAGCGTCGGCAGCACGTCGTCGAGCGCCAGGGCGAAGGTCTTGAAGAGATTTCGCTCGCCGATGTCGTAGAGCAGCCGCATGGCCCGCACCGTCTCGCGCGCCTCGAACCGGGCGCGGTCGGCTTCGGTAAGCTGAGGGTCCGAACCGAGGATCAGCTTGCGGCCCAGCTTCTCGGCGGCGAGCTGGCCGTAGAAGGTCGTATAGTACTCCGCGCCCTGGGCGTAGAAGCCTTGAGCGGCCGTCTGGTCGCCGCGGGCCTCGGCGCTGCGGCCCAGCCAGTAGAGGGCGCGGCCGCGGGTGATCGGCGACTGGCCGATCTTTTCGAGGTTGGCGAAGTGGACGGCGGCCTTCTTCGGGTCCTTGAGGCGCGTCAGCGCAATCCAGCCGGCATAGAATTCGGCGTCGGCGGCCGGGCCGCCGGAGGTCAGGCCGCTGTTGGCCGCGGCCGTATAGGCGCCGGCGGAGTCGCCGTTCTTCAGGGCGAAGAGGATCAGGCGGTAGCGTTCGGCCCAGATGCGATCGGCCATGTCGCCGTGCGCCACGTCGGCGGGGAAGCCTGGCACATTGGCCAGGGCCAGTGTCTCAAGATTGCGCTGGCGATAGTAGCTGGCGCGTTCGAAGGCGACGCCCGGGTGGCGCGCCAGGGCGCCGGGCAGGGCCGAGGCCTGGTCGTTCGCACTGGCTGCGCCCGAACGGAAGGCCATCCGGACCTGGGCGAGCTGGAGCTGGTCGGGGGCAAGGAGGGGCAACATCTCGCGCGCTGCCGGCCCTTGGGCGCCGTAAAGCAGGATGTCGGCGCGGCGGGCGTGGTCGTCCGCGGTCAGCCAGGTTCCAAACCGGGCCAGCATGGCGCGCTGCGGCCCGACCTCGAAGATCTTGTCGCGCCAGGTGCGGCGGATGAGATCCTGCGCTTCCTTCTGGCGGCCGGTCGCCTGCCAGGCGCTGGCCAGGGCCATGGCGCCCTCGGCGGTCTGGGGCTCGCCGCCGCCGAACCAGGCGATGATCTGGGCCGGACTCTGGCCTGAGGTCTCCAGCAGCTTCTCGGCGGCGATCTGACGGCGTGCGCCTCGCGGCCAGCCGGCGAGGTCGCGGCGAGCCTGGTCCACCTCGAAGAACGACAGGGAGTCCGCGGCCGCATCGACCAGCGCCCACGTAGCCAGTTTGCGCGCGACCGGGTCGGCGAGGGCGGCGATGGCGGCGCGCGCATTGGTCACGTCGCCGCGGCGCGCTGCGCCCAGGGCCGAGCCGAGGGTCGCCGCGTCGGTCTGCGAGAGCATGTGCGAAGCGGCGGCGGGCGGTGTCTGGGTCAGTTCGATCGGTCGCGGCCCCTCCGAGAAGGGGCGATAGGGCCCTTGCGCCGGCGCGCCCTGAGTCGGGGCCTGCGCGCCGGCCATCGAGGCGAGCAGGGTGATCGAGGCGGTGGTCAGAAACGCTTTACGGGCCTTGGAAGCCAAGGTGACGAACTCCAGTCGAAACGATGTTGCAGCGCAGGGCCGCGCCGCCATATTGTCCGCCCAAATCTTGAGGCCGCAACAACTGGCCTCGCTTTCACGGCTTTTTGCAGACCATGTCAGATTCCTTGTTCAAGGGCGTGATGCCTGCCCTCGTCACTCCGTTCCGCGACGGGGCCGTGGACGAGAAAGCCTTTGTCGCCCTGGTCGAGCGCCAGATCGCCGGCGGCGTCCACGGCGTCGTGCCCGTGGGAACCACCGGGGAGACCGCGACCCTGTCGCACGACGAGCATCGGCGCGTGGTCGAACTGGCGGTGAAGACCGCGGCCGGCCGCGTGCCGGTGATCGCCGGCGCGGGCTCCAACTCCACCGAGGAAGCCATAGAGCTGGTCGCCCACGCCAAGGCGATCGGCGCCGACGCCGCCCTGGTGGTGACGCCCTATTACAACCGCCCCAGCCAGGAGGGCCTCTACGCCCACTATGCGGCGATCAACGAAGCGGTGCAGTTGCCGGTGCTGGTCTACAACGTGCCTGGCCGCACGTCGGTGGACATCTCCAACGAGACGCTGGCGCGGCTCTCCAAGCTGCCCAATATCGTCGGGATCAAGGACGCCACCGGCGACATGACCCGCGCCACGGTGCAGCGCCAGTCGTGCGGCGAGGACTGGATTCTGCTCTCCGGCGACGACCTGACCGCGCTCGGCTACATGGCCCATGGCGGGGTCGGCTGCATCTCGGTGACGGCCAATATCGCGCCGGACCTCTGCGCCACCTTCTACAACGCCGCGCTGGGCGACGACTGGAAGACCGCGCTCTACTGGCAGGACCGGTTGTTCCGCCTCCACAGGTCGCTGTTCTCGGACGCCTCGCCCGCGCCGACCAAGTTCGCCCTGGCGCATCTGGGCCTTTGCCTGGAGGATGCGCGCCTGCCCATCGTTCCGGCTTCGGAGGCCTCGCGGGCCGAGGTGCTGGCGGCGATGAGGGAGGCCGGCGTCCTCTGATGAGCGTGATCTAGTGGCCGGCAAGACCATCGCCGAGAACCGCCGCGCGCGGTACGACTACTTCCTCGAAGAGCCCTTCGAGGCGGGCCTGGTCCTGACCGGATCGGAGGTCAAGTCGCTGCGCACCGGTCGCGCCAACATCGCTGAATCCTACGTCTCGGTGGAGGGCGACGAGGTGGTGTTGATCAACGCCGACATCCCGCCCTTCGCCCAGGCCAACCGTTTCAACCACGAGCCGAGACGGCATCGGAAACTGCTGCTGCACCGCAAGCAGCTCGACCGGCTGATCGGGGCGGTGCAGCGCGAAGGCCGCACGATCATCCCGACCAAGCTCTATTGGAGCGACAAGGGGCTGGCCAAGCTGGAGATCGCTGTGGCCAAGGGCAAGAAGCTGCACGACAAGCGCGAGGCGACCGCCGAACGCGACTGGCAGCGCGACAAGGCCCGGCTGCTGCGTGACAAGGGCTGACGTCGAAGCGATCGAACGGGCCACCGTTGCGGCGGTCGCCCCGCAGGCGGCGTTGGAGATCGGCGGTTGGCTGGTCGCGCTCGACCCGGGGACCATTCGGCGCGCCGCCAGCGCGGCGCCGCTCAGCCGTGATCTGGCGGCCGATCCGGCGACTTTCGACGCCATAGAGGCGGCCTATGAGGCGCACGGGCGGGCGCCTGCCTTCCGCATCGCCGATGTTCCCGGCCTGGAGGACGTGCGCACCGAACTGGCGCGGCGAGGCTATCGTCCCGAGCAGCTGACCCTGGTGAAGGTCGGCGCGGCTGCTGGCATGATCGCGGCGGCCCGAGGTGAGCCGGCTTTGACAGCCGAGGCGCCGGGCGAGGGCTGGGCGGCGGTCTTCACCAGCGAGGGCTTCGATCCGGTCGACGGCGCCAGCCGCGTGGCCGCCCTGACGCGCTCGCCGGACGCGGTCTATGGCGCGATCGCGCAGGGCGCCGACGTCCTGGCGGTCGGCGCGGCGGCCTTCGGCCACGGCTGGGCCAGCGTGCACGGCATGCGCACTCGGGCGACGCGGCGAGGCGAGGGCCTGGCCGGCCGGGTGCTGGCGGGTCTGGCCCTGGCCGCCCAGGCGCGCGGGATCGAGCGGGTCTTCCTGCAGGTGGAGGAGGGCAACGCCGGCGCCCGCAGCCTCTATCGGCGCGCGGGATTCGAAGCGGCGTGGCGGTATTTCTATTGGAGTCGGAGCTAGGCCTCGACCAGTTCGCGGGCGCGGCGGAACACCGCTTCGAACATTTCGGCGGTCAGGCGGCCGGTGTTCGTGTTAAGGCGCGAGCAGTGGTAGCTGTTGAGGATCACATAGGGGCCGGCCTGGAATTCGGTCCCATGGCCGGGCGGACCGGCCGAAGCCTTGAGCCCGATGGCCTTCAATACGTTGCGCCGCGAGACATCGCCCAGGGTGACGATGACCTTGAGGTTCGGCAGGTCCTTCAGCCGCTGGGTCAGGAAGGGGCGGCAGGTCGCCTCTTCGCTGGTCTCGGGCTTGTTGCCGGGCGGGGCGCAGCGCACGGCGTTGGTGACCATGCAGTCGGCGAGTTCCAGCCCGTCGTCGGTGCGCGCGTCGAACCTGCCGTTGGCGAAGCCGGTCTTGGTCAGGGTGTCGTAGAGCATCCAGCCGGCATGGTCGCCGGTGAAGGGGCGGCCGGTGCGGTTGGCGCCGGTGCGGCCGGGCGCCAGACCCGCGACGAGCAGGCGCGCGGCCGGGTCTCCGAAAGACGGGGCCGGACCGTTCCACCAGTCGGGATTCTGGGCGGCGTTGGCGGCGCGATAAGCCACCAGCCGCGGGCAGAGCGGGCAGTCGCGGGGCGGCTCGGCGCCCCAGAGTTCGACCGACATCAGTATTCGGCGTCGACGTCTTGGCCGTGCTCGTCGCGGGCGGCGCGGCTTTCCTGGATGAAGCGCGGCAGGCGCGAGGGCCGGCCGATGATATCGGCGAGGTCGGCCAGATCCACGAAGTTGTCGGCCTGGCGGCGCAGGTCGTCGGAGGCCATCGGCGGCTGAGACTTGACGGTGGAGACCACGGTCACGCGCGCGCCCTTGCGCTGCACCGCCTCGACCAGTACGCGGAAATCGCCGTCACCGGAGAACAGCACCAGATGGTCGGCGTTGCTGGCCATTTCCATCATGTCGACGGCGATTTCGACATCCATGTCGCCGCGCCAGCGCTTGCGACCCTGCGCGTCGGTGTATTCGCGCGCCGGCTTGGTCACCAGGCGGAAGCCGTTGTAGTCGAGCCAATCGACCAGCGGGCGGATCGGCGAATACTCCTGATCCTCGACCAGCGCGGTGTAGTAATAGGCGCGCACGAGGACGCCGCGCTTGCGGAACTCTTCCAGCAGCTTGCGATAGTCGATATCGAAGCCGAGCCCCTTGGCCGCGGAGTACAGGTTCGCTCCGTCGATGAAGAGCGCCAGCCTGTCCGTGGGGTAAAAAGTCATGAGTGCGGAAAATCCTGCGAAAATGTCTCTGGGCGTCGTTCCGGACGATGCTGCTGTTGTCGCCTTGGGCGGAAATATGCCTGGCGGCTATGGAACGTCCGAAGCCCTTCTCGAGGCGGCGCTTGCTCGTTTCGCGGCGGCGGGATTGCCCATCCTGCGTCGGTCGTCCTGGTGGCGCTCCGCCGCCTGGCCCGACCCGAGCGCCCAGGAGTATCGCAACGGCGTCGTGCTTGTCGAGGCTCGCCTGGAGCCGCAGGCGCTTATCCGAACATTGTTCACGCTGGAAAACCAGTTCGGACGGGAGCGGAGCGTGCGCAATGCGCCGCGAACGCTGGATCTGGACCTGATCGCCCATGGGCGAATCGTCTCGCAAGCCCCTGAACTGACCCTGCCGCACCCGCGCGCGCACGAGCGACTGTTCGTGATGGGGCCGCTGGCCGAGATCGCGCCGGACTGGCGTCATCCGGTGCTGGGCAGGACTGCGGCGGAGCTGGCGGCCCAGGCGAGCGTGGGGCGCGACGCACGCCCGGCCTGATCTGCCTGCCGCGCGGCATGCGGCGTTGCACAATCGGCAGGAAATCTCTATTTTGTGCGGTTCTACCGCCCCGTTGAGGAATCCATGGCCCGCGTCACCGTCGAAGATTGCGTCGAGAAGGTCCCCAATCGCTTCAGCCTCGTGCTGCTGGCGGCCCATCGCGCCCGCGCCATTTCGGCCGGCGCCCAGTTGATGGTCGATCGCGACAACGACAAGAACCCCGTCGTTTCGCTGCGCGAAATCGCCGACGACGTGGTGGACGCCGAGGAACTGCGGGAAAACCTGATCGGTACGCTGCAACGCGTCGACGAACGCTCGGAAGCCGAGGAAGAGGCTGAAACCCTCGCCCTGCTGGCCGATCCGACCCACATGCAGATGAGCGAGCTGGAACTGGTCCGCGCGCTGCAGAGCGACCGCGACGGCGGCCAGGAGGAGCGGTACTGAGCCCGGACGGCGCAGACCCTCTCACTGTCACGGCGGTGCCAGACAGTCCCGCCGATAAATCCGACGCGCCGGTCGCCAAGTCGCGGCCGAAGATGCTTCGCCAGTACGAGCTGATCGAAAAGGTCCGCTCCTACGATCCGACCGCCGACGAGGCGGTGCTGAACCGCGCCTATGTCTACGCCATGCGGATGCATGGATCGCAGAAGCGCGCGTCCGGCGATCCCTATTTCGCGCACCCCATCGAGGTGGCGGGCATCCTGACCGACTACCGGCTGGACACCGCGACCATCGTCACGGCCCTGCTGCATGACGTGATCGAGGACACCTCGGCCACGCCCGACGATATCCGCGCCCTGTTCGGGCCCGAGATCACCGAGCTGGTCGAGGGGGTCACCAAGCTCACCAAGCTGGAGCTGAACAGCGAGCGGACCAAGCAGGCCGAGAACCTGCGCAAGTTCATCCTGGCGATTTCCAAGGACGTGCGCGTCCTGATGGTCAAGCTGGCCGACCGCCTGCACAACATGCGGACGCTGCAGTACATCTCCAGCCCCGCCAAGCGCGAGCGCATCGCGCGCGAGACCCTGGACATCTATGCGCCCCTGGCGCGCTCCATCGGCTGTCACCGAATCTGCACCGAGCTGGAAGAGCTGTGCTTCGAGCATCTGAACCCGGTTGCGCGCGACGCCATCGGCCGGCGGCTGGAAGCGCTGCGGATCGAGCAGGGGGCGGCCGTCTCGATCGTCTCGGGCGAAATCACCGCCCGGCTGGAGGCGGCCGGCATTTCGGCGCGGGTCTTCGGACGGGAAAAGAACGCCTATTCGATCTGGCGCAAGCTGCAGCGCAAGTCGATCGGCTTCTCGCAGCTTTCCGACATCTACGCCTTCCGGGTGATCGTCGACAGCGAGACGGACTGCTATGCGGCGCTGGGCGTCATCCACCGCGCTTGGCCGAGCGTGCCCGAGCGGTTCAAGGACTACATCTCGACTCCGAAGCGGAACAACTACCGCTCGCTGCACACCACCGTGGTCGGGCCCAAGGGCATGCGGATCGAGATGCAGATCCGCACCGAGACCATGGACCGCATCGCCGAGGACGGGGTCGCCGCCCACTGGCGCTACAAGAACTCGTCCTACGGCTTCGATCCCGAGTCCCAGGCCGCCGGCGGCGGTCGCGACCCGCTGGTCAATCTGCGCCATCTTGTGCAGGTGCTGGAGCACGGCGGCGACGTCGAGGAACTGGTCGAGCACGCCAAGCTCGAAATGTACCTCGACCAGGTGTTCGTGTTCACGCCCAAGGGCCGGCTGGTCAGCCTGCCGCGCGGGGCCATGCCGCTGGACTTCGCCTACGCCGTCCACACCGACGTGGGCGACACCTGCATCGGGGTGAAGATCAACGGCGAGCTCAAGCCGCTGCGGACGGCGCTGCAGAACGGCGACGTGGTGGAGGTGATCCGCGGGACCAAGCCGGTGGTGCCGCCGGACTGGCGCTCGCTCACCGTCACCGGCCGGGCGCGCTCGGCGATCCGTCGCCATATCCGCCAGACCGAGCGGGAAGAGTTCATCCGCCTGGGCCGGGCGAGCGTCGACCAGACGTTCGAGCGCGCCGGCAAACTGCGCAAGGACGTCCAGCTCAAGCCGTCGCTGGAGCGCTTCGCAGTGGCGAGCGAGGACGACCTGTTCGAACTGGTCGGACGCGGCCGCATCTCCCCGACCCAGGTGCTGGACGTGATCTTCCCAGGCCTGAAGGCGGCCGAGCGGGAGGCGGCGACCGCCACCCGCCGCATCGAGGGCGGCAAGGGCGCAAGGCTCTATGTGCGGGGTGGAGGGCTGACGCCCGGCGTCTCGCTGAACTTCGGCCAGTGCTGCACGCCGGTTCCGGGCGACCGGATCGTCGGCATCCTGGAGCCTGACGGCACCGGTCTGACCGTGCACACCATCGACTGCGCCAAGCTGGCCGAGTTCGAGGACCGCGAACACCTGTGGCGCGACCTGCAATGGACGCCGGAGGCCGAGCGCAACACCGTCACGCTGTCGAAGCTGACGGCCACCATCCGCAACGCGCCGGGCGTGCTCGGCCAGGCCTGCACGGCGATCGGCGAGGCCGGCGGCAATATCGTCAACCTGCGCATGCACCGGCGCCAGTCGGACTTCTTCGACGTTGATTTCGATGTCGAGGTGAAGGACGCCAAGCACCTGACCCATATCGCCGCGGCGCTGCGGGCCAATCCGAGCATCGAGACGGTCGACCGGGCCAAGGGCTGAAGGCCCGGCCGCCGCCGATCTTCAGTGGATCGACTGGGAGTGTTCGCCGCCCGGGCGAACGATGCCGCCGAGCGCCTCGCCGGCCTTGGCGGTGTGGCCCGACGCGACCAGGTCGGCCAAGGAAACGATGCCGATCAGCCGCTTGTCACGATTGAGCACCGGCAGGCGCCGGACCTGGATGTCGCCCATGTTGCGCAGAACCGTGGCGCTGTCCTCGTCTTCGTAGCAGTACATGACTTCCCGGCTCATCACCTCGGCGACCTTGGTGTCGGGGCCGCGCCCCTCGGCGACGCCGCGGACGGCGATGTCGCGGTCGGTGATCATGCCGACGAGCCGGTCGCCTTCGCTCACGGGCAGGACGCCCGCATCCAGCCTGACCATCGCCTGGGCCGCGTCGCGAAGCGTCTCCTCCGGGCTGGTCATCTGGACGTCTCGGGTCATGCAGTCGCTGACCTTCATGGGAAAGCTCCATTGTCGGGAACGGCCGGCCACCATGGCGGGCCTGCCCAGGACAACGGGGTCATGCAGCCTGTTGTTCCGAAATCGCGAGGGCTGAAAACAGCGAAGCCCGGGGGTCATAGGACCCACCGGGCTTCCAGTCCGACTATCGTTTTCCATCGCTGGATGATTGGCCGGGCTTGGTCTTCGATTTTCATCTCCGACCGGTCAATCAACGGCCGGGCGGGGCGGCGGGTTCCGCGGGCGGCGAGAAAATTTCACGCAGGCGAGCAGATATGGCGAAGCCCAGGAGCTTCGAGGGCTCCTGGGCTTCGATCCGATCGAGCTTTGCGTTTCGGGATCGGTACGTCCTGGCGTGGACGTCCTGTTCAACACGCGGCGGCGCCGCGGAGTTCCGCCCTGCGCGCTATCGCCGCAGCAGCCTGTCGGTCGTGCGGGGGGGAAGATGGGTCGCCTGGGCGTGAATTGGCCGATGACAGGGCCGCGGCGCTTGGGTAAGCCGCAGGCGAGGAGATCCTACATGAACACGCAAGACGTCCTGGACGAATTCCGCGCCGCCGGCGCCCTGCGCGAAGGCCACTTCGTCCTGTCGAGCGGCTTGCATTCGGGGACCTTCCTCCAGAAGAACCTGGTCTTCCAGTATCCCGACCGCACCGAGCGGCTGTGCAAGGCGCTGGCCGGCAAGATCAGAGAAGCGGTGGGCGAGGTCGACTACTGTATCTCGCCGGCCGTGGGCGGGATCATTCCGGGCTACGAGACCGCGCGGCACCTGGGCGTTCCGTCGATGTACGTCGAGCGCGAGGGCGGCGAGTTCAAGCTGCGCCGGGCCTTCGCCATTCCCGAGGGCGCGCGGATCGCGATGGTCGAGGACATCGTCTCGACCGGCCTTTCCTCGCGCGAGTGCGTTGAGGCCATCCGCAAGGCGGGCGGGAACGTGGTGGTGGCGGCCTGCATCGTCGACCGCTCGGGCGGCCGGGCCGATCCTGGCGCGCCGTTCGTGGCGCTGGCCCGGCTGGACGTGCCGGCCTACCCGGCCGACCAGTTGCCGCCGGAACTGGCGGCGATCCCGGTCGAGGACCCCGGCAGCCGGAGACTGAACAAGTGAGCAAGCTGCGGCTGGGCGTGAACATCGACCATGTGGCGACCATCCGTAACGCCAGGGGCGGAGACTATCCCGATCCGGTGCGGGCCGCCGAACTGGCCATCGCCGCGGGGGCGGATGGGATCACCGCCCATCTGCGCGAGGATCGGCGCCACATCTCAGACGCCGACATCGAGGCACTGGCGGCGGTGACGCGCAAGCGCGGCCGGCCGCTGAACTTCGAGATGGCGGTGACGGACGAGATGGAGGCCATCGCCCTGTCGCACCTGCCGCACGCGGCTTGCCTGGTGCCCGAGCGGCGCGAGGAGCGCACGACCGAGGGCGGCCTCGACGTGGTCGGCGGCCACAACCACATCGCGCCGGTGGTGGCCAGATTGGCCGCGGCAGGAGTGCGGGTTTCATGTTTCATCGACGCCGACCCGGCCCAGGCCGCGGCGGCGAAGGCGATGGGCGCGCAGGTGGTGGAACTGCACACCGGCGCCTATTGCGACGCGGTCCGCGAGCGGTCGCCACAGGCGCCGGCCCTGCTGGAAAGCCTGCGCGCCACGGCCGCCGAAGCTGGGCGCATAGGATTGGAAGTCCATGCCGGCCACGGCATCGACTATGAGACCGTCAAACCGATCGCGGCCATCCCTCAGGTGACCGAGCTGAACATCGGCCACTTCCTGATCGGCGAAGCGATCTTCGTCGGGCTGACGGCGGCGATCCAGCGCATGCGGGCGCTGATGGACGAGGCGCGCGCGTCGGGGAGAGCGGCGTGATCGTCGGCATCGGGTCGGACCTCTCCGACATCCGCCGCGTGGCCGAGACGCTGGAGCGGTTCGGCGATCGTTTCACCCACCGCATCTTCACCGAGATCGAGCGGACGCGTTCGGAACGCAAGCCCGATCGCGCCTCCAGCTACGCCAAGCGCTTTGCGGCCAAGGAGGCCTGCGCCAAGGCGCTGGGGACCGGCATGCGGGCCGGAGTCTTCTGGCGCGACATGGGGGTGGTCAACATGCGCTCGGGCCAGCCGACCATGGCCCTGACCGGCGGAGCGGCCGAGCGGCTGGCGGCGATGACGCCGGCCGGCTGCAAGGCGGTGATCCACCTGTCGTTGACCGACGACCATCCCTACGCCCAGGCCTTCGTGATCATCGAGGCCGTGCCGGAATAGGCGTTCAGGCCTGGGCCAGCCGCTGTTGCAGGCGGGGCCAGAAGATGTTGAGAGCCAGGCCGCTCATCACCAGCGCGGCGGCGAGCAGCTTCCAGGCCGGCAGGCTTTCGCCGAGGAAGATCGCCGAGGCGCCCATGCCGAACACCGGCACCAGCATGGCCATCGGGGTGATGGTCGCAGCCGGGTGGCGCGAGAGCAGCCAGCCCCAGGCGGCGTATCCGAAGAGCGTGTTGCCCACCGATTGCCACAGCACCGCGGCCCAGGTGGCGGCGTCGGCGGCGCGCACGCCCTCGATCATCCGCGCCGGTCCCTCGAACGCCAGGGCCAGGATCAGCAGGGGCGGGACCGAGAACAGGCTGGCCCAGACCACATAGGCCAGCATGTTCACCTGGCCGGCGGCGCGGGAAAAGGCGTTGCCGCCCGCCCAACTCGCCGCCGCGCCGAGGATCAGGATGAGGCCGAGCGGCGTGGCCGAGGCGTCGGAATTGTGCGCCATGATCACCGCCAGGCCTGCGGCGGCCAGGGCGAGGGCGACGATCTGGAAGGTCCGCACCCGCTCCTTGCTCAGCCACATGGCCAGGCCGATGGTGAAGAACACCTGGGTCTGCACCACCAGCGAGGCCAGGCCGGGCGAGATGAAGCCGTTGATGGCGATATAGAGCAGGCCGAACTGGCCGGCTCCGATCAGCACGCCGTAGGCGGCGAGGTTGCGCCAGGGAACCGCCGGGCGCTTCAGGAAGAACACCGCCGGCGCCAGGGCGAAGGTGAAGCGCAGCACCGCAAAGGTCAGCGGCGGCAGGTGGTCGAGTCCGATGCGGATGACCACGAAATTCGTGCCCCAGACGGCCACCACCGCGAGCGCAAGAAGGACGTGCGACAGCGGCAGGGTCGATCGATGCATGGGCGTCTTGATAGGTCGTGATTTCGCCCCCGCAAGGCCCGAAAAGCGCGGCCAGGCGGGGAAATGCCTCTCGTACTCCCACGGGCGCAGGTCTTGCAGCGCCGCTTGCCGCAGGCGCAGGCAGCGTCTAGCTAGGCGGCACGTCCGCTCCCCAGGACAAGGAAGACAGATGACCGATCGCGCGCAGATCGCGGGAAATCAGCAAAACGCCAGCGGCGTCAATGACTTCGTCGAGATCGTCAAGACGGTCGCCTATGCGCTGTTGATCGCGCTGTTCCTGCGGGTGCTGCTGTTCCAGCCGTTCACCATCCCCTCGGCTTCGATGGAGCCGACCTTGATGGAGGGCGACTACATCATCGTCTCCAAGTTCTCGTACGGCTATTCGCGCCATTCGATCCCGTTCAGCCCGCCGCTGTTCGACGGACGGATCATGGAGCGTGCGCCTCAGCGCGGCGACATCATCGTCTTCAAGCTGCCGCGCGATTCCCGCACGGACTACATCAAGCGCCTGATCGGCCTGCCGGGCGACCGCATCCAGATGCGCAGGGGCCGGTTGTGGGTGAACGGCGAGCAGATCCCGGCCAAGGAACTGACGCCGGTGATGATGGACTCCGGCTATGGCTTCACCCGCAGCGTGCAGCGCTTCCAGGAGACGTTCCCGAACGATAGGACGTTCGTGACCTACGACTTCGGGCCGGATGGCGACGTGGACGAAACCCAGACCTTCGTGGTGCCCGAGGGCCATTACTTCTTCATGGGCGACAACCGCGACAACTCCCTCGACAGCCGCGTGCCGGCGCAGGAGAAGGGCGTGGGCTTCGTGCCCGCCGAGAACCTGGTCGGAAAGGCGCAGATCATCCTGCTGTCGTGGAATACGGGCGCCTCGCTGTTCAAGCCCTGGACCTGGGTGACGGACGCCCGGCCCAGCCGGTTCTTCAACGTCCTCAAATGAACAGACGCCAGGTCGCGGTCGCCGAACTCGAAGGCCGCATCGGTTATGTGTTCCATGACCGCGAACTGCTGGAACGGGCCCTGACCCACGCCAGCGTCGGTGATGGCGCGCTGAAGGTCCGCCACTACGAGCGGCTGGAGTTCCTGGGCGACCGGGTGCTGAACCTGGTGGCGGCCGAGCGCCTGATGGCGCTCTATCCCGACGCCCGCGAAGGCGAGATGAGCCGGATGATGGCCGGGCTGGTGAACTATCACGCCTGCGCCCGGGTGGCACGCTCGATCGGCTTGCCGGATGCGCTGCGCATGGCGCTCAGCGCCAGCAAGATCGGTGCGCGCGACAAGGACAGCGTGCTGGGCGACGCTTGCGAGGCGCTGCTTGGCGCGATCTATGTGGACGACGGCCTGGAGGCCGCGCGCGCCTTCTTTCTGGCGTTCTGGAAGGACGAGTTCGAGCGCCTGGGCGGCCCGAAGGCCAAGGACCCGAAGACCCAGCTCCAGGAATGGGCCCAGGCTCGCGGCCTGCCGCTGCCGGCCTATGCCGTCGAAAAGCGTGAGGGGCCGGACCACGCGCCGTCTTTCACCGTCTCGGTGACGGTGGGAGACTATGATCCCGAACTCGCCGAGGGGCGGTCGCGGCAGGAAGCCGAGAAGGCCGCCGCCCTGGTGATGCTGTTGAAACGAGAAGGACCTCAATGACCACCCGCGCCGGCTTCGCCGCGATCATCGGAGCCCCGAATGCGGGCAAGTCCACCCTGACCAATCGACTGGTCGGGGCCAAGGTCACCATCGTCACCCAGAAGGTGCAGACGACCCGCTTTCCGGTCCGCGGCGTGGCCATGGAGGGCGAGGCGCAGATCGTGCTGGTCGATACGCCCGGCATCTTCGCGCCGCGCCGGCGGCTGGACCGCGCCATGGTCCGCTCGGCCTGGGGCGGGGCCGAGGACGCGGACGTCACCGTGCATCTGATCGACGTGCAGGCCGAGCTGGCGGCCGCCGAGCCGGGCGCCAAGGCCGCCGACAAGCGCGCGGCCCAGGATGTCGAGACGATCATCGAGGGGCTGAAGGCCTCGGGCAAGCAGGTGATCCTGGCGCTCAACAAGATCGACGGCGTCAAGCGCGACCGGTTGCTGGGCCTGGCCCAGCGCCTGTTCGACACCGGCGTCTATTCCGAGGTCTTCATGATCTCGGCCGCGGACGGCGCAGGCGTGGACGACCTGAAGACGCGGCTGGCCGAGCTGATGCCGGAGAGTCCCTGGCTCTATCCGGAAGAGCAGACCGCCGACCTGCCGGCCCGGCTGCTGGCCGCCGAGATCACCCGCGAAAAGCTGTTCCTGCGCGTGCACGAGGAACTGCCCTACGCCGCGGCGGTGGAGACCACGGCGTTCCAGGAGCGCAAGGACGGTTCGGTGCGCATCGAGCAGTCGATCTATGTCGAGCGCGAAAGCCAGCGGCCGATCGTGCTGGGCAAGAACGGCCAGACGCTGAAGTGGATCGGGCAGAAGTCGCGCGAGGAGCTGACAGAGCTGCTGGACCGGCCGGTGCACCTCTTCCTGCACGTGAAGGTGGACGAGCGCTGGGCCGACAAGCGCGAGTTCTATGGCGACATGGGCCTGGATTTCGACGCCTGAGGCGGGGCGCGCATGACCGAGTTCGAGGACGACGCCTATGTGCTTTCGGCCCGCGCGCACGGTGAGACCGGGGCGATCGTCGAACTCCTGACCGCGCGCCACGGCAAGTATGCGGCCCATGTGGCGGGCGGCGCCTCGCGGCGGATGAAGCCGTTTCTGCAGGCCGGGGCGCGGACCCTCGTCCACTACCGCGCGCGGGTCGCCGACCAGCTCGGGTCGGCCAGCCTGGAGCCGGTGGGCGAGGGGCCGGCCGCGTTGTTCGACGACCGCACGGCGCTGGCGGGCCTGTCGGCGGCCGCGGCGGTGGCGGGCGCCGCCCTGCCGGAGCGCGAGCCGCATCCGGGCGTCTTCCTGGCCTTCGAGGCCCTGAGCGCGGCCCTGGCCCTGCCGGACATCTGGCCGGCGGTGTTTGTGCGGTTCGAGGCTGGGCTCTTGCAGGAGCTGGGCTTCGGCCTCGACCTCTCCAAGTGCGCGGCGACCGGTGAGGTGGACGACCTGATCTATGTCAGCCCGCGCACCGGGCGGGCGGTCAGCCGCAAGGCCGGCGAGCCCTACAAGGACCGGCTGCTCGTCCTGCCGCCCTTCATGCTGTCGGCCCAGACGGGGCTGGCGGCGGGAGACGTGAAGGCGGGGCTCGATCTGACGGCGCACTTCCTGGAGCTGTTCGTGTTCGGGCCGATGAACCGCCCGCTGCCGCCGGCGCGGGTGTGGCTGGTGGAGCGCCTGGCCGAGGCCCAGCGGCTGTGACGGGAATGCGCCGCGGCGACTTCCGCCCCCGCGCCCGCTAGAACGGACGGGAAACGCGAGTTTGATTCGACCATGACCAAGCACATCCCGCCTCCCGGAGACGGCGAGGGCGACCGCATCATCGACGAGCCGCTGACCGAGGCCCTGTCGCGGCGCTATCTCGCCTACGCGCTCTCGACCATCACCGGCCGGGCCTTGCCCGACGTGCGCGACGGGATGAAGCCGGTGCACCGCCGGCTGATGTACGCCATGCGCCAGCTCAGGCTCGATCCCAACACCACGGCCAAGAAGTGCGCGCGCGTGGTCGGGGACGTGATCGGTAAGTATCACCCGCACGGCGACGTCGCGGTCTACGAGGCCCTGGTTCGCCTGGCCCAGGACTTCGCCCAGCGCTATCCGCTGGTCGACGGCCAGGGCAACTTCGGCAACATCGACGGCGATAACGCCGCGGCCATGCGATACACCGAGTGCAAGCTCACCGTGGCCGCGCAACTGCTGCTGGACGGCATCGACGAGGACGCAGTCGATTTCCGCCCGACCTATGACGGCGAGGACGAGGAGCCGGTGGTGCTGCCGGCGGGGTTCCCGAACCTGCTGGCCAACGGATCGAGCGGCATCGCCGTGGGCATGGCGACCTCGATCCCGCCGCACAACGCCGCCGAACTGATCGACGCCTGCCTGGTGCTGCTGGAGGACCCGAACGCCGAGACCGCGCGGCTCATGGAGCATGTCCAGGGTCCGGATTTCCCGACGGGCGGGGTGATTGTCGAGCCGCGCGACAGCCTGGTCGAGACCTACGCCACCGGCCGCGGCGGGGTGCGGGTACGCGCGCGCTGGTCAAAGGAAGACACCGGTCGCGGCGGCTACCAGATCATCGTCACCGAGATTCCCTATCAGGTGAAGAAGGCCGACCTGGTCGAGCAACTGGCCGATCTGATCGAGACCAAGAAGGCGCCGCTGCTGGGCGACGTGCGCGACGAGAGCGCCGAGGACGTGCGCCTGGTGCTGGAGCCCAAGAACCGCAACGTCGAGCCCGAAGTGCTGATGGAGAGCCTGTTCAAGCTCTCGGCGCTGGAGAGCCGCTTCCCGGTCAATATGAACGTGCTGGACGCCAAGGGCGCGCCGGGCGTCATGGGCCTGCGCCAACTGCTGCAGTCGTTCCTCGACCATCGCCGCGAGGTCGTGGTGCGGCGCGCGCGCTTCCGCCTCGACAAGATCGAGGCGCGCCTGCACATCCTGGACGGCCTGGTCATCGCCTTCCTGAACCTGGACGAGGTGATCCGCATCGTCCGCTACGAGGACGAGCCGAAGGCCAAGCTGATCGCGGCCTTCGACCTCTCGGACATCCAGGCGGACGCCATCCTCAACACCCGCCTGCGCCAGTTGGCGCGGCTGGAGGAGATGGAGCTGCGGCGCGAGCATGCCGAACTGGTCGAGGAGCGCGACGGCCTCCTGAAGATGCTGGCCTCGGACCGCGCCCAATGGCGGCTGGTCGGCGTTGGGCTGAAGGACGTGCGTGCGATCCTTGGGCCAGACACCAATCTCGGCAAGCGCCGCTCGAGCTTCGACGCCGCCCCGGTGGTCGATGCCGACGCGGCCATAGAGGCGATGATCGTGCGCGAGCCGATCACGGTGATCCTCTCCGAGCGCGGCTGGATCCGCGCGGCCAAGGGCAAGGTCGAGGACCCCTCGGAACTGAAGTTCAAGGAGGGCGACAAGCTCGGCTTCATCGTGGCGGCCGAAACCACCGACAAGCTGTTGATCTTCGCCTCGGACGGCAGGTTCTTCACCTTGGGTTGCGACAAGCTGCCGGGCGCGCGCGGGCACGGCGAACCGTTGCGTCTGATGCTCGACCTGGAGGACAAGGTCGACATCGTCGACATCTTCCCGTTCAAGGCCGGCGCCAAGCGGGTGATCGCCTCCAAGGAAGGCTACGGCTTCATCCTGCCCGAGGAGGAGTGCCTGTCGGCGCGCCGGGCGGGGAAACAGGTGCTGAACGCCGGCGCCAAGGGGGCGGCTTTCGCCCTGCCGATGAGCGGCGACCACTTCGCGGTGATCGGCGACAACGGCAAGATCCTGATCTTCCCGCTCTCGGAACTGCCCGAAATGCCGCGCGGGAAGGGCGTGAAGCTGCAAACCTATCGCGAAGGCGGCCTGCGCGACGGCATGGTGTTCAAGGCTGAAGAGGGCGCAGCCTGGATCGACGGAGCCGGCCGCACCCGCGTCTGGGGCGAGTGGCGCGACTGGCTGGGCCGGCGCTCGGCCGCCGGAAAGCTGGCGCCCAAGGGCTTTCCGGCCAGCAAGCGATTCCGGCCGAAATAGGCGGCGGGATGGGTTGTAGGGGTCTGCTGCAACGCTAAGCTGCCTCCAACACGATCCCGGGGGAGGGGCTGATGACGGCGAAAAGACACCTGCTGGCGAGCGCGCTTGCGGCGCTTGCGATCGGATGGAGCGGGGCTGGCGCAGTCCATGCGCGGGAACCGGCGGCGGCTTTGGCCCCGGCCGCCAGCCCCGAGGCCGTCGGCTTCGACTCCGCACGTCTGAAGCGCCTGGACGCGGCGATGGCCAAGGTGGTGGCCGACGGCCGGGTGGCCGGCGTGCAGACCCTGCTGGCGCGCCACGGCAAGGTCGTGGCCTTCGACACCTACGGCAAGGCGAACCTGGAGACCGGCGCGCCGCTGGAGAAGGACGCCATCTTCCGCGTCTATTCGATGACCAAGCCGATCACCGGCGTCGCCATGATGATCCTCTTCGAGGAGGGGCGCTGGCGGCTGGACGACCCGATTACGAAATACCTGCCCGAGATGAAGGACCTGAAGGTCTGGAAGGGCCAGGACGCCAAGGGCCAGCCGATCCTGGAACCGGTGAAGCGGCCGCCGACCATGCGCGAGCTGATGAGCCACACAGCCGGCTTCGGCTATGGCCTGTCGGACAAGAACCCGGTCGACGTCATGTTCCGCGACCAGCGGGTGCTGGGTGCGCCGACCACCGGCGAGATGGTCGCCAAGGCCGCGGCCCTGCCGTTGCTGTTCGAGCCGGGCAAGCGCTGGAGCTATTCGGTGGCGGTCGACCTGCAGGGCGCGATCGTCGAGCGGCTGTCGGGCCAGAGCCTCGGCCAATTCATGGAAAGCCGCATCTTCAAGCCGCTGAAGATGGCCGACACCTCCTTCGTGGTGGCGCTGGACAAGGCCGCGCGGCTGTCGGCGGTCTATATCGGCGACCGGGAGACCGGAAAGATCGTGGAGGCCAAGACGCCGTTCGGCTTCCCGATCCAGGACTTCACCCAGAAGCCGGGCTTCGAGTCGGGTGGCGGCGGACTGGTCTCGACCACCGGCGACTATGCGCGCTTCGCCCAGATGATCGTCAACGGCGGGGAACTCGACGGCGTGCGCATCCTCTCGCCGGCCAGCGTGGAGCTGATGGGGACCAACGCCATTCCGCAGGCGGCGCTGGTGTCGTCCAACGGCTCGACCGGCGCTTCGTTCAACGAGGCGGTGGGGTTTGGCCTGGACTTCATGGTCGTCAACGACCCGCGCAAGGCCGGGTCGCTGGAAGGCAAGGGGACCCTGAGCTGGGGCGGGGCGGCCGGCACCTGGTTCTGGGCCGACCTGGCCAATGACGTCGTCTTCGTCGGGATGATCCAGCGCTTCGGCGGAACGGGCGGCGAGGACCTGGGAGACTTGACCCGCACCCTGGTCTACCAGGCCCTGGTGGACCCGGCGAAGTAGCTGGCGGGGGTCGCTGCGCCTTGACTTTCGGGGCCTCGCATGCGCCCTTCCGCGCCTTGAATTTCTGAGCCTTAGCGACTCCCCATGCACGCCTACCGCACCCATACCGCAGGCGCCCTGCGCGCCGCCGACACGGGCAAGACCGTCCGTCTTTCCGGCTGGATCCACCGCAAGCGCGACCATGGCGGCCTGGTCTTCATCGACCTGCGCGACCACTATGGCCTGACCCAGCTCGTCATCAGCCCGGAAACGCCCGGCTTCGACGTGATCGAGCGCCTGCGCGCCGAAAGCGTGATCCGGGTCGACGGCGAGGTGGTGGCGCGCAGCCCCGAGACCGTGAACGCCAACCTGCCCACCGGCGAGGTCGAGGTGCGCGTGCGCGCCGTCGAGGTGCTGTCCGAAGCGGCCGAACTGCCGCTGCCGGTGTTCGGCGAGCCGGACTATCCGGAAGACATCCGCCTGAAGCACCGCTATCTCGACCTGCGCCGCGAGACCTTGCACCGCAACATCGTCCTGCGGTCCAAGGTGATCCACTC
Source organism: Phenylobacterium sp. (assembly GCF_041920015.1). GTDB lineage: Bacteria > Pseudomonadota > Alphaproteobacteria > Caulobacterales > Caulobacteraceae > Phenylobacterium. The sequence goes on along the minus strand of NZ_JAYRST010000021.1, from coordinate 25,236 downwards.
GATCCGCAACCGCATGATCGAGCAGGGCTTCCTGGAGTATCAGACGCCGATCCTGACGGCTTCGTCGCCGGAAGGCGCGCGCGACTTCCTGGTGCCTTCGCGCCTGCATCCGACCAAGTTCTACGCGCTGCCTCAGGCGCCGCAGCAGTTCAAGCAACTGCTGATGGTCTCCGGCTTCGACCGTTATTTCCAGATCGCGCCCTGCTTCCGCGACGAGGACCTGCGCGCCGACCGCAGTCTGGAATTCTACCAGCTCGACGTCGAGATGAGCTTCGTGACCCAGGAAGACGTGTTCGCGGCCATCGAGCCGGTGATGCATGGCGTCTTCACCGAGTTCGGCCAGGGCAAGCGCGTTTCGCCCATCGACCAGCCGCTGTCCTACGAGGACGACTTCGGCAAGACCATCGAGCACAAGGGCTTCGAGCGCCTGACCTATCTGCAGTCGATGTCGCGCTATGGCACCGACAAGCCGGACCTGCGCAACCCGATCGTGATGCAGGACGTCTCCGAGCGCTTCCGCGGCGGCGGCTTTGGCCTGTTCGCCCGTATCCTCGAAGACGCCAAGAACGCGGTGTGGGGCGTGCCTGCGCCGAAGGGCGGCAGCCGCGCTTTCTGCGACCGCATGAACAGTTGGGCGCAGGGCGAGGGCCAGCCGGGCCTGGGCTACATCTTCTGGTCCGAGGACCAGGGCGGCTGGGGCGGCCCGATCGCCAAGAACCTCGGCCCGGAAGCGACCGACGCCGTCATGGGCCAGCTTGGCATGGGCAAGGGCGATGCGGCCTTCTTCGTGGCCGGCGATCCCAAGGCCTTCGTGAAGTTCGCCGGCGCGGCGCGCACCAAGGTCGGCGCCGACCTGAACCTGATCGACGAGGATCAATTCAGGTTCTGCTGGATTGTCGACTTCCCGATGTTCGAGTGGAGCGAGGAGGAGCAGAAGGTCGACTTCTCGCACAACCCGTTCTCGATGCCGCAAGGCGGACTGGACGCGCTGCTCACCCAGGACCCGCTGACGATCCGGGCCTATCAGTACGACATCGTCTGCAACGGCTATGAGCTGTGCTCGGGCGCGATCCGGAACCACCTGCCGGAGTTGATGGTCAAGGCGTTCGAGATCGCCGGCTATGGCGCCAACGTGGTCGAGGAGCAGTTCGGCGGCATGCTGAACGCCTTCCGTCATGGCGCGCCGCCGCACGGGGGCCTGGCGCCTGGCATCGACCGGATCGTCATGCTGCTGGCCGGCGAGACCGCGATCCGCGAGGTCATCGCCTTCCCGCTGAACCAGCAGGGCCAGGATCTGTTGATGAACGCGCCTTCGGAGGTGACGGAAAAGCAGCTCAAGGAACTGCACATCCGGCTCGCCCCGCCGATCAAGGTCTGACCGGGCAGTACGGAAATGCGGGGGCGAGAGCCCCCGCAAGTCGTTTAAGGCTCAGTTCTCGAGCGATACGAGATAGCGCGGCGCGGCGGGCGGCGCCGGCGGCGTGGGCGGGGTCGCGGCCCGCACGCGCGCGCCCTTGTGACAGCCGCGGCCGCGGGCGATGAGGCCCGAGGGCAAACGGGTCGCCCCGTCGGTGCAGGCCGAATCGATCTGATCCTGGTCGAGGCCTCTGGCCCGCGAGAGGTCCACCCCGGCGATGTTGGCCGCCCTCATGCTGGCCCCGCGGAAATCGGCCCCGGTGAAGGCCCCGCCGGCCAGGTTGGCCGCGGTGAGGTCGGCGTCGCGGAATGAGGCGTTGTCGAAGACGCCCGATCCGAGGTTGGAGCCGGTCAGGGCCGCGTCGCGGAAGTTCACGCCGCGGGCGTTGGCCTTGCTGAAATTGGCGCCCGAAAGCTCGGCGTCCTGCAGCACGGCCTCGACCATGTGCGCGCGGGCGAAGTTCGATCCGACGGCCGAGGTGTCGCGCATGTCGACCTTGGCGAGGTTGGCGGCGGCGAAGTTGACGCCCTTGGCCTCGACGTCGCGCAGGCGGGCGTTGACCAGCACGGCGCCGCTGAAATTGCCGCCGATGATCTGCGAATCCGAAAGGTCGGCTCGCGAGAGGTCAGCGCCGGCGAAGTTGGCGCCCATGAAGCGGGCTTCGCGCAGGTCCGATCCGACGAGAGAGGCTTCGGAGAAGTTGACGCCCATGAAGTGCGCGCCGGCCAGCTTGCGGCCCGACAGCTCGCACTTGGGGCAGGCGCCGCCGAACGAGACCAGGCGAGCGACGTCCTTGTCGCCCATATTGGCGCTGGCGGCGCCCGGCGCGACGGCGAGGGCGGCGGCGAGCGCCGCGCCCAGCAGGATCGAGCGCGTCAGACCGGGGATCGAGGGGATGGCTTGCTTGTCCATGCCAGGAGCATGTGCGCTCCATGCCCTGTGGATGCTACTTAAATCGCGGTAATTCTCAGCAGCTTAGCCGCAGGATGGAATGCGCAGGCCGGCCGGCAGGCGGGTCGAGCCGTCGCCGCAGGCCCGGTTGAGCTGGGCCTGGGACAAGCCGCGTGCGCCGTCGAGCTCGGCCCCGGAAAAATTGGCCCCGTCGAGCTTGGCGCCGGCGAAATTCGCCCCCGACAGGTGCGTGCCGACGAAACTGGCGTTGGTGAGGTCGGCGCCGGCGAAATTGCTGGAGGAGAACACCCCGCCATAGGCTTCCACGTCGCGCAGGTCGGCGCCGGCGAAGCTGACGCGGTTCATGACCGAGAGCGAAAGATCGGCCTGGCGCAGGCGCGAGCCGGCGAAATTCTGGCCGCGCATCTCCAGCCCGGCCATATCGGCCTGGAAGAGATTGCACTTGGGACAGCTCGCCCCGCGGCGCGCCTGGGCGATCTGGGCGGTGTTCTGGGCCGAGGCCGGCGCGGCGAGCGCCAGGGCGGCGAAGACCCCGAGCAGGGCGATCAGCTTCATGGTCGAACCCTCCGACGAAGGCGACCTGCTTAACCGTGAAGCTTTAAGATGCTGTGAGCAGGATCACCCGGTCATGTCGCCGGGCGGGGCCGCGCGGGTTCCGCAGGTCTCGCAGATCAGGCTGGCGCCTTTGCGCACCACGGCGATGTCGCCGCAGGCGGCGCAGACATCGGCCTCCGCCGCCGGGCCGCGGCCAGCCGAGGGCAGGAAGACGAGGTTGTCCGGCGCCGCGCCGCGGGCGAAGCCGCGCGAGATGAAGTGGCTGACCGGCTGAGGGGCGTCGTCATCGGGGTGGGTGTGGCCGAAGCCGTCGGCGTCCAGCTCGTCCGGGTCGCCGTTGGCGAGATCCTGGCGGCCCAGATAGGAGACGCCGAGTTCGCGGAACAGATAGTCGAGGATCGAGGTCGCCGACCGCACCGAGTCGTTGCCGGTGACCGCGCCAGCCGGCTCGAAGCGGGTGAAGACGAAGGCGTCGACGAACTCCTCCAGAGGCACGCCGTATTGCAGGCCGATGGAGATGGCGATGGCGAAGTTGTTCATCAGCGAACGGAAGGCCGCGCCTTCCTTGTGCATGTCGATGAAGATCTCGCCGAGCTCGCCGTCCTCGTACTCGCCGGTGTGCAGATAGACCTTATGGCCGCCGACGCTGGCCTTCTGGATGTAGCCCTTGCGGCGGTCGGGCAGCTTGCGGCGGGTGCGGTCGCGTTCGACGATGCGCTCGACGATCCGTTCGGATTGGGGGGCGTGGGCTTGAGGCTCGGCCTCGCGGGACGCCTTCGGTGGCGGTTCGGCGGTCCTGGGCAGGTCGAGGATCAGGCCCTCGGGTGCGGAAGCGCGCCGGACGCGGATGGCGCTGAGGCCGGCCTGGGCGGCGAGCGCGATCAGTCCGGCCGCATCGGCGGGCACGGTGTCCCATTCCAGCTCGAGGTCGGCCATGGCGGGTACGGCCAGGGTGTGGGCGATGGCCGACAGCGTCGCGAAATAGGGCTGGGGTCCAAGGTCGTCGGCGGTCTGGAACACCGCCTGCTGGACCGGCGTCAGGAACGGCGCCTCGCTCAAGGACCCGCCGCCCAGGGCATAGGCTTCGGCGCTGGCGATCTCCTCGTCGGTGAAGCCGGCCAGCTTCAGGACGTCGAAGGCCGGATCGGCGAGATCGGCCTCGCTGGCGCCCAGCACGTCGCAAAGGAAGCCGGGATCGATGGCCGCGAACGCTGCCGACAGGCGCTGGGCGAAGGGCAGGGCGGCTTCGGCCTGGGCGATCTCATGCTCGGTGAAGCCGCGAGCGTTCAGAGCGGCGTGGTCGATGCCTGGGGCCTCGAAAAGGTCGCCGCCGCCCAGCAGGTGGGCGCGGGTCTGGGCCGGATCGATTCCCAGGGCTGAGAGGCCGCTGAGAGCAGCTTCGGAGAGCACGCGGGTCAGAACCCCGTCCTGGGTCTCGGCGACCGTGACGGGGCCAAGCCACGGCGCTGCCGAAGCGCTGGCGCCGCCCAGCCGCAGAGCGAGGTCGGGGTCGTCGAAGACCGCCAAGCCGCCATTCAGCCGCGCCCCCGAGGCGACGCAGGCCGAGGCGGCGTGACGGTAGATGTCCACGATCGCCGCACGGCCGGCTTCGGAATCGTAGGCCAGGCCCTGAGCGACCAGCCAGTCGGCCACGCCGGCAAGACCCAGCGAGGCCCGGCGCTCGTCCGCCGCCGCGGCGAGGGCGGTGGAGAGCAGGGCGACCGCAGCGGCGAAAGCGCTCTGGTCGAACGCTTCCCCGGCTCTGAAGGCCATCAGGTTGACCGCCCCGCGCGCGCCGCCCCAGGCCGCGGCGACGCTGGAGCCCGCGGACGGGGTGAAGGCCGCGGCGAGGGCGCCGGTCTCCCAGGCTGCGCCGGCCAGGGCCGATTCCGCCGCGCGGTGGCCGACCACCACCAGTTCCAGCCCTTCGATGTCGCCGAAATCGGGTTCGGCCGCGCCCCATTCGAGTTCGCCGGCCTTGGCCAGGCCGATCGCCTCCAGGATCATGGCGTCGGTGGCGCCGACCATGCGGGCGGCTTCGGCGCTGCGGGCCAGGTTGGCGTTCGCGCGCAGGTCGGCGCAGGCGGCCGGGTCGCCCTCGCAGCGGAGGACCGAATCCATCACCGCCTGCAGCCGCGCGCCCATCTCGCGGGCGGCTGCGCGGGCCATGGCGCGGCCGCGATGCTGGGCCCGCAGGGCGGCGATGGCGGCGGCGCAATCGGCTTCCTCGGCTCGGAAGACCGGAGCGGCCGCACCGGAACGCGGCAGGGACAAGGCGACCTGTCCGGCCAGCATCGCTGCGCCCAGGTCGCGGCGGAAGGCCCCGCGGGCGCGGGCCGATTCGAACAGGCCCTTCTCGTCGCCCTTCTGGACCAGGGTCTCGGCGAAACGGAAGACTGCGGCGGGCAGGTCGGCGTCCTCGCCCAGCCAGTCCAGCCAGGCCTCCACCCGCGCGTCGGGCCACGAGGTCGGGGCCAGAACCTCGGCCACGCTGGACGCCCGTTCCAGCGTCCGCCGTTCGATCCTCGCCGCTTCCACGCCCATATCCGGTTCTCCCGCTACGCGAGTCTAGGGAGCATCCTTAATGCGGGCAATAGATGTTGCGGTCGGCGGGGCGCCTATCCCCAAGATATTGCGGCGTTCGTGCGGCTGGACGCTGGAGGGCGGGGCGCCTATAGTCCGCCCGCTTTCCCGTCTGTCCGGAATTCCCAAACGTGCTCAAGAATATCTTCACCTGGTGGAACGGCGCGACCATCGGCATCCGCAACACCGTGGGTCGCCGCGGCGTCTTCGTCGGCAAGGACGAGCTGGGGAACAGCTATTACGAGGCCAAGGACGACAGGGATTCCTACGACAAGGGCCGCAAGCGCCGCTGGGTCGTCTACAATGGCTATGCCGAGGCTTCGAAGGTTCCGGCCGACTGGCACGGCTGGCTGCACTACACCTTCGACGAACCGCCGACCCGCGCGCCGCTGAAGCGCCAGCCCTGGGAAAAGGACCATGTGCCGAACCTGACCGGCACCGTCTACGCCTGGAGGCCCAAGGGCTCCATCGCCCGCGGCGGCGAGCGCCAGAAGGCGTCTGGCGACTACGAGGCCTGGCGGCCCGAATAGGCATGCGCAGGGTCCGGACCATCGCCGGACTGAGTGCGCTGGCCGCCGTGGCGGGCGCCGGCGTCGTGGTCGCCCAGCCCGCGCCGCAACCGGCGCAGGCCACGCCTCCCGCTGTTCTGGTCACGCCCGCCCCGCCGGCGGTTCAGCCGCCGGTGCAACCGCCCCCGATCACGCCTCCGCCGCCGGCGCAGGAGGCCCCTCCGCCGGTCCAGGTCACGCCGCCCCCGCCGGTTGTGGCCCCGCCCATCGAGGCCGAGGAGGTCGCGCCCGCTCCGCCGCCCAAGGCGCAGGTGGCGGCCAAGCCCAGCGAAGCGACCGCCAAGCGTGCACGCTACGACGTCGCGGTGATCCAGGCCCTGGACAAGGTGTCGGCCGCCTCCATGCGCTTCGAGGCCGCGGTCGGCCGCCCTGTCCGATACAAGAACCTCGTGTTCACCGTGAAGGCCTGCGAGCGCTCGGCCGCCGATGAGGCGCTGGAGGACTCGATCGCCTATGTCACGGTGGAATCGCAGCCGCGCGCGGCGCCCGGAAAGCCCACGCCGCCGCCGAAACAGGCGTTCCGCGGCTGGATGTACGCCTCCTCGCCCAGCCTGAACCCGCTCGAGCACCCGATCTACGACGCCTGGCTGATCACCTGCAGGGCCGCTGCGCCGTCGCCGACCGCCGCGCGCTGAAACGAGGCCTCGTGCGCCAGGGCGCGGGCGAGGCGGCGGTGGTACTCGGCGCGCGGAATCTCGATGGCGCCGAAGGTCGCCAGATGGTCGGTGATGAACTGGGTGTCGAGCAGGCGGTAGCCATCGGCGATCAATCGGGCGACCAGGTGCACGAGGGCGACCTTCGAGGCGTCGGTGCGGCGGCTGAACATGCTCTCGCCGAAGAAGGCCGCGCCCAGCGAGACGCCGTAGAGGCCGCCGACCAGCTCCCCGTCCAGCCAGCACTCGACGCTGTGGGCGTGGCCCATCTCGAAAAGCTGGGTGTAGAGCTCCTCGATGACGCCGTTGATCCAGGTCTCCGTACGGCCCGGCTTGGGCGCGGCGCAGGCGGCCACCACCTGCGCAAAGGCGGTGTCCATACGGATCTCGAACGGATCGCCGCGGACCGTGCGGGCCAGGCGGCGAGGGACGTGGAAGGCGTCCAGCGGCGCCACGCCGCGTTTCTCCGGGTCGATCAGGAAGATGCGATCGTCATCGCGGGCGTCGGCCATGGGGAACACCCCGCGGGCGTAGCAATCGAGCAGCTCGCGGGGGCCGAAACGCTTCATCGGGGCGGTGCAACCACTATGCGGAAGGATCGCTAGGCGTCTTCCTGCGCCTTCATCCAGTGTTCGAGCCAATGGATGTTGTAGTCGCCGGAGATGATGTCCGGCTGTTGCAGCAGGTCCTGAAACAGCGGGATCGAGGTCTCGATGCCGCCCACCACCATCTCGGCCAGGCAGCGGTTGACGCGGGCGATGCACTCGGCGCGGTCGCGGCCGTGCACGATCAGCTTGCCGACCAGGCTGTCGTAATAGGGCGGGATCGAGTAGCCGGCGTAGAGGGCGCTATCGAGCCGCACGCCCAGGCCGCCCGGGGCGTGGAAGTCGGTGACCAGTCCCGGCGAGGGCGTGAAGGTCCGCGGATTCTCCGCGTTGATGCGGCATTCTATGGCGTGGCCCTCGAACACGACGTCTTCCTGCTTGAACGACAGCGGCAGGCCGGCGGCGATGCGGATCTGCTCGCGGACCAGGTCGATGCCGGTGATCGCCTCGGTGACCGGATGCTCGACCTGCAGGCGGGTGTTCATCTCGATGAAGAAGAACTCGCCGTTTTCGTACAGGAACTCGATGGTGCCGACGCCGAGGTAGCCGATGGCCTTGATGGCGTCGACGACCACCTTGCCGATCTTGGCGCGGGCGGCGGCGTCGATGACCGGGGAGGGGGCTTCCTCCAGCACCTTCTGGTGGCGGCGCTGCAGCGAGCAGTCGCGTTCGCCCAGATGACAGACATTGCCGAAGGCGTCGGCGATGACCTGGATCTCGATATGGCGCGGGGTCTGGAGGTAGCGCTCCATATAGACCGCATCGTCGCCGAAGGCGGCGCGGGCCTCGGCGCGGGCGGTGGAGACCGCCTCGGCCAAGTCTTCCGGCGTCTTGGCGACCTTCATGCCGCGCCCGCCGCCGCCGGCCGCCGCCTTGATGAGGACCGGGAAGCCGATCTCCTTCGCCGCGGCGAAAGCTTCTTCTTCGGTGGTCACCGCGCCGTCGGAACCGGGCACCACAGGAATGCCGGCGTCCTTCACCGCCTGCTTGGCGGTGATCTTGTCGCCCATCATCTTGATGTGCTCGGCGGTCGGGCCGATGAAGGTGAAGCCGTGCGCGGCCACGATCTCGGCGAAGCGCGCGTTCTCCGACAGGAAGCCATAGCCGGGGTGGATGGCCTGGGCGCCGGTGATCTCCGCCGCGGCGATGATCGAAGGAATGTTCAGATAGCTCTTGGCGGCGGGGGCCGGGCCGATGCAGACGCTTTCGTCGGCCAGTCGCACCCACATGGCGCCGGCGTCGGCTTCGGAATGGACCGCGACGGTGGAGATGCCCATCTCCTTGCAGGCCCGGTGGACCCGCAGGGCGATTTCGCCGCGGTTGGCGATGAGGATCTTGTCGAACATCGAGCCTACTCGATGACCACGAGCGGCTCGCCGAATTCGACCGGCTGAGCATCCTGGACGATGATCTCGACGATCTTGCCGCCGCGCGGGGCTGGGATCGGGTTCATGGTCTTCATGGCCTCGACGATCAAAAGGGTCTGGCCGGCGGTGACGGTGTCTCCGACCTTCACGAAGGCGGGGGCGTCGGGCTGGGGCTGAAGATAGACGGTGCCGACCATCGGCGAGTTCACCACATCGCCCCGGCGCTGCGGCTCGGCGGCGGCTTCGGTGGGAGCGGCGGCCGGCGCGGGCGCGGCGGCGAACGGAGCGGGGGCGGCGACGTACTGGGCGGCGGCGGGCGCCGCCGTCAGGGTCTTGGCGACGCGAATCTTCAGGTCGTTGTGCTCGACCTCGATCTCGCTGAGACCGGTTTCGGTGAGAATGTCGGCCAGTTTGCGGACCAGACGCGCGTCGATCGGATCGGCGGGGGCCTTGGGACTGCTAGCCATCTGATAATCCTTAGTATTTGGCTTTAACGGGCCAGGCCCGCGGCCGCCTCGACGGCCAGTTCGTAACTCGCGCCGCCAAAACCGGACACCAGCCCGGTCGCGACGAGAGACACATAGGTTTCCCGGCGGAACGCTTCGCGCGCCGCAGGGTTGGAGAGGTGGCACTCGACCACAGGAATATCGAGCGTTTTGAGCGCGTCCAACAGGGCCACGGAAGTGTGACCATAGCCTGCAGGATTGATCACGACGGCGCAGGCCTCGGTGCGGGCCTCCTGGACCCAGTCGATGAGCTGGCCTTCGTGGTTCGTCTGGCGGAACACGACCGCACGACCGAGGGCGCCGGCCCGACGTTCGCAGCGCACGCGCACGTCCTCCAGCGTCTCTTTTCCGTAAATCTCCGGCTCCCGGACCCCCAGAAGATTGAGGTTGGGCCCGCTAAGCACATAGATCGGTTTCGACATTCGGCTCCGCCGTCGATTCCGCCGTCTTGTAACGGTCGGCGGCGGGGGTCACAAGCTTCCCGGAACCTATAGCTTCACGAGGGCGTCATGACGCTGACCATCAACGGCGAGCAAAAGGCGATGTCGGGCGTCTCGACGGTTGCGGCGCTGGTGGCGCAACTGGGCCTGGACGCGCGCAAGGTGGCGGTCGAGCGCAATCTGGAGATCGTACCGCGATCGGCCTATGGGAAGACCGCGCTCGCCGACGGCGACCGCATCGAGATCGTGCATTTTATCGGAGGCGGCTGAGATGGACGGAACAGTCCAGACGCAAGACACTTGGACGGTCGCGGGCCGCACCTTCACCTCGCGCCTGATCGTCGGCACCGGGAAATACAAGGATTACGCCGAGAATGCCGCCGCCGCCGAGGCGGCCGGCGCCGAGATCGTGACCGTGGCGGTGCGGCGCGTGAACCTTTCCGATCCCAGCCAACCGATGCTGGTCGACTATGTGAAACCCGACCGCTTCACCTTCCTGCCCAACACCGCCGGCTGCTTCACCGGCGAGGAGGCGATCCGCACCCTGCGCCTGGCGCGCGAGGCAGGCGGCTGGGACCTGGTGAAGCTGGAGGTGCTGTCGAACACCAAGCACCTGCTGCCCGATATGGAAGAAACCCTGCGGGCGCTGAAGCTGCTGGTCGCCGACGGCTTCCAGGTGATGGTCTATTGCAGCGACGATCCGGTCTACGCCAAGAAGCTGGAGGATGCGGGCGCCGCGGCGATCATGCCGGCGGCCGCGCCGATCGGCTCGGGTCGCGGCATCCAGAACTTCCTGAACCTCGGCCTCATCATCGAACAGGCCGGGGTGCCGGTGCTGGTGGACGCCGGAGTGGGCACGGCGTCCGATGCGGTTCTGGCCATGGAAACCGGCTGTGACGCCGTGCTGATGAACACGGCCATTGCGGGCGCCAAGGAGCCGATCCGCATGGCGCTAGCCATGAAGCATGCGGTCATCGCCGGGCGGGAGGCATTTTTGGCAGGACGAATGCCAAAACGTATGTATGCTGAGCCATCCTCGCCGCTATCCGGTCTGATCTGATGAGCCTCGCCGTCGACGTCTACTGGTCCTTTCGCAGTCCCTATTCGTACCTGGCGGTCCCCCGCCTGCGCGAACTGAGCGAGACCTACGACGTCGATGTACGGATGCGGCCGGTCTATCCGCTGGCGGTGCGCTCGGAGGGGTTCTTCACCAAGCAGGACCCCCTGTTCGTGCCCTATCTGGTGCGCGATTGCCGCCGCCAGGGTGAGTTCCTGGGTCTGCCGCTGGTCTGGCCCAACCCCGATCCGGTGGTGATCGGAGCGAACCTGAACGGCGCGGCCGAGCAACCGCACCTGGACCTGTTGATGCCCCTAGGCGTGATCGCGTCGCACAAGCCGCAGGCCATGGCCTTCTACGACGAGGTCTCGCGCCTGATCTGGAGCGGGCAGGACATGCCCTGGAACGAGGGCGACAAGCTGGCCCGCGCCATCGCCCGCGCCGGCCTCGACATGAACGAACTGCAGGCCGAGGCGGCCGGCAAGAGCGCCGAGATCGCCGCCGAGATCGAAGCCAACCAGGAGGCCCATCGCGCCGCCGGCCACTGGGGCGTGCCGACCATGGTGTTCGAGAACGAGCCGTTCTTCGGCCAGGATCGCCTGGACGTGCTGGTCTGGCGGCTGAAACAGAACGGATTGCAGAAGCGGGCCTAGCCTCTTCCGTGTCGTCAAAACCGCGACGACAAGCCTAGGCCGGGCCTTGGCCCCTAACTGCGGATCATGTCGGCCTCGGTCGAGAGCCCCAGGGCCTGGAACATCTCGACCCGGCCCGGCCCCGGCTTGACCGGATAGGCGCCGGCCTTCTTCTCGCGGCCGGTCGCCCAATAGCGCAGCACCTTGGCCAGGTTGTCCGGCCGCTTCAGCCAGGCGGATGGGGGCTCGAGCATGTGGAAGCCGCGCAGCGCCGCACGCAGCAGGTCGACGTCCGAGCGGATGGCGATGTTGACCCCGTCCTCCAGGAAGCTCTTCACGACGCGGTTTTTCAGGCTGGGACGATAGCCGCGCGTCAGTTGCTGGCGGGCGCGGCGGATGGCGGCGCGGTCCTGGTCGCGCATGTTGTCGTAGTAGGGCCGCAGCTCGCGGGTGACGAGCTCCTGGAATTCGACCAGCCGGTCGCCGGCGTGGTCGGTGGCGACCAGCACGTCGCGCAGCAGATAGGCGGTCACCGCCGCGAACGAGCAGCCGCGGCCATAGAGCGGGTTGGTGCGGATCAGGTTGTCGCCGATGGCGAAATAGCCGAGCACCGAAGGCGTGTCGCCGCTGGCCAGGGTCCGCCAGCGGCTGTGCAGGTCGCCCATGCCGAAGACGCGGCTGACGCCGGCGGCGGTCTCCTGGGCGACCCAAGGGGCCAGGCCCGGCAGGCGCGCGCAGACCGCGTCGAACACCGCCGGATCGACCAGGGCCTTGCGCATCTCCAGTTCGAGCTCGTGGACGCAGAGGGTGACGGAGAAACAGCCGTTGTCTGCGGGGAACAGCCCGAACTTCAGGAAGCCGAGATCGCCGGTGGTCGAGGCCTTGCCGCGCGGGGGCTCGCTGACGCCGGGATGCAGGCGGTAGTGACGGGTGAAATAGAGAATCTCGGCGTTTTCAGATTCCTCGGAAATCGCCGCGCCCGCCTCGATGAGCTGTTCGACGCCCGAGGAGGTGCGCCCGCCGGCGTCGATCACCACGTCGCCGATGATGTCGCGTCCTCCGCCGGCGTCCGCCGCCGAGACGCCGAGCACGCGCAGGCCTTCGGGAAGTTGCTTCACCAGCAGGCCGCGCACGAAGGTCTCCGAGACCAGGCGCACATTGGGATGGCGTTCGACATAGCGCCGGATCACCAGCTCCAGGGTTGTGCGGCGGCTGGTGAGGACAGCGAAGTCGCGGTCGGCGGGCTGGGGGCGGTAGTGCGCCCGGTGGAGGTCGGTCAGCATGCCCTCGAAGCCCAGTTCGCGGCAGCCGGCGTGTAGCAGTTCGGCGTGCAGCTCAGGATGCTCGGCCTTGATGATCGAGCGCAGGCGGGCGAGGAACGCGTGGCTATGGCGGATGTGGCCGACGCCCCGACGCGACCAGCTCTCGAAGGCGAGGTCGGGATCACCGCGCGGCGGCGGCGGATCGCGTTCGAGAATGACGATGTCGCGCCCGGTCGGCGCCAAGGCCAGCGCCGCACACAGGCCCGCCATTCCAGCCCCGATAATCAGCACCCGTTCGTGCATTCCGCTCGCCGCTTGTGGACGGACAGACTCTAAGCAACCGCACTCACGAGGAAGGGTAGCGCCAGCGTAGGCGCGCGCAAGCCCTGTCGATCGACCTGGCCGATCAGCCCTTGTCGAGCTTGGGCGAGCCGGGAGATTTCAGCTTCTCGCCCTTGGCTTCGGCCAGGGCGGCGCGGACGGCCTGCATGTCTGCGCCCGGCACCATGTGTTCGCCGATGATGAAGGCGGGGGTGCCCTCGATGCCCAGCGCCATGGCCAGTTGGCGATTGTCGGCGATGTGCTGCTGCACGTCCTTGCCGGCCCCGCCGGCGCGGGCGGCGGCGGGGTCGACGCCGACCGCGCGCAGATGGCGGTCGATCGCCGCCTCGTCCAGCGACTTCTCGGCCATGAACCGGTCGAAGAGCTCGATGTTCTTCGGCTTGCCGGCCGGCGAGAGCGCCACGGCCGCGGCGATGTTGCTCTCGCCGCCGAAGATCGGGAATTCCTTGAACACGAAGCGGACGTCGGGGTTCTCGCGGATCAGCTTCAGCACCTCGGGCGCGCTGGCCTTGCAGTAGCCGCAGCGGTAGTCGAAGAACTCCACCACGGTGATCTTGCCGTTCGGATTGGCCACGAAATCGCGCGGATCGCGTTCGAGCTGCTGGCGGAACTTGGCGAGCGAGGCCTTGGCCGCTTCCTGCGCCTGGGCCTGCTTGTTCTCCTGCAGCTTGACCACCGCCTCTTCGATCACCTCGGGATGCGCGAGCAGATAGGCGCGGACCTTCTGGCCGAACGCGTCGTCGGCCGGCTTCTTCTGGCAAGCGGCGAGGGGCAGGGCGAGGGCGGCGCATGCCAGCAGGGCGGCGCGGGAAATCTTGGTCATGCGATGCGACATAAGCGAGAAGCGAGGCTTTGCGAAGGCGCCGCGGCGGCTCAACGCTGCGTGCGACGGTTGATCGAACCTTCCGAAGCGAGGTCTTTCAGGTCGTCGCGGCTCGGATTCGAGGTCAGCACGATATCGGTCGCCCGCCGCCATTCCGGCGTGTCCTTCTCAAGCTTCTCCCTTGCGCGCATGGCGAAGACGCGCGCCTGGGTTGAATCACCGACGGCGAAGAAGTATTCGCCGGTGGCCAGGCGGGCGAGCCCCTCCTTGCCCTGCTTGTCGTAGGCCTGGGCGAGAATGCGCCAGGCGGTGGCGTTGTCGTGTTCCTGGGTCAGGGCCTTGCGCAGCTCGGCCACGCCCTCCTCGACCTTCTTGTCGTCGTCCAGGGCGATCAGGGTCTGGCCGAGGTTGATGCGCAGCAGCGGCGCGTCGGGCTTCAACTCGACGGACTTGCGCTGGGGCGCCTCGGCCTCGCTCGCACGGCCGAACTCGAACAGGACCTGGCCCTTCAGCTCCCAGAGGTAGGGGTTGTCCGGCTGCTCGGCCAGGAGCGCGTCGATCGCCTTCAGCGCCTGGTCGGGCTGCTTCATCTGGTAGTAGGCGATCGCCCGGGCGTATCGGGCCGGATAGGAGGCGTCCTTCTCGCCGTACTTGGTGATCGCTACGGTGGGGTTCAGGAAGCCGTCGAGCTTGGCGCGCATGATCGCATGCTCGGCGATGTCTTCGGGCTTGTCGGGGGTGTCGTAGTGGGCGTTCTGCTCGACCCGGTGACGCAGCGCCTCGATGCGGGACGACGACAGCGGGTGGGAGCGGAAATAGGCGAAGCGCCGCGCTTCCTGGAAGACCTCCTGGTAGCGGAACTTGTCGAAGAAATCGACGAGTCCCTTGCCCGACAGGCCTGCGCGCTCGAGCAGGGCGGCCCCCGCCTGGTCGGCGCGGCTTTCCTGCTCGCGGCTGTAGCCCATGGCGCCCAGCGTGCCGAAATAGCTGGCGCTGCCGATCAGGCTGGCCGCGCCTTCGCCCGATCCGGCCAGGGCGGCCAGGACGCCCAGGCCCATGGTCAGCAGGAAGGGCTTCATGCCGGCGGCGTTCATCTCGCCGGAGCGAGCCGAATGGCCGGCGGCCAGGTGGCCGACCTCGTGGGCGATGACGCCCTGAAGCTGGTTTGGGTTCTCGGATTCGAGGATCAGGCCGGTAAAGACGCCCATTGTGCCGGGCGCGGCGAAGGCGTTGAGCTCCTTCGACCCGATAAGCAGGATGTCGATCGACTTGGCGTCGACCCCGGCGGCCTTGAAGATCGGCTCGGAGTCCTTGCGCAGGATCTCCTCGATCTCGGTGTCGCGGATCAGGGCGACGCCGTCGTCAGCCCGCACCGGCGCTGCGTGCAGCAGCAGACTGAGCGACAGGGCGGCCGCCAGGACCGTCTTCGAGCGGGCAGGGGTGACCATGCCGAACAAACTCCAAGCGCCCCCGCATCAGAACGAATTTAGCCGAGCCTAGAGCATTTTTCGCCGATGTGGATACTGGTTCGGCGAGGACGACGTTTCAGGTCCGCTGGGAACCGGCCGCCCTGGCCGGCTCCCCTGGTGCGGACGTCAGCGACGCCACCAGCCCTTCTTCGGAACGGACGGCGGAGCGACGATCTCGTTCGGATCGGGCTCGCGCACGGCCGGCGCGATGGGTTCCGGTTGCGGCGCGGGTTCGGGCTCAGGCTCAACCGCGGGGGCCGCGGCCTCCGGAGCGGTCTCGACCTCAGGCGGCGCTTCGAGCGTGGGCTGGACGCTCGCCTCCTCGGCGGCGGCCGCCTTGGTGCGACGGGCGCGCGGCTTCCTGGCCTTTGGCGCGGGCTCCTCGACCGCCGGCGCAGCTTCCACAGGCTCGGGAGCCGGTTCGGCGACGTCGACAGGTGCCTCCGAGACCGCTTCGGGCGCAGCCTCGACCGCCTCGGCGGCCTTGCCGCGGGCGCGGCTGCGGCGCGGCTTCTTCGGCTTTTCCTCGATCGCCGGCAGTTCGACCCAGACGTCCATGTCGACGTGGGGCTGCTCGTCGCTCACGCTCGGCGCGGGCGCGACGGCTTCAGCCGCAGCCGGGACGGAGTCGGCGACCGGAGCGGGCGCAGGCGCGCGGGCGGCCGGGAAGTCCTCGGACGGATCGTGCCAGACGAACGGGTCGTCGCCATAGGGCACCCAGGGGCGGGTCCACGAGAACATGTCCGCCGGACGGCCGTCATCGCGCATGCGCCGACCGCCGCGGCGGCCGCGGCGCCGGCGGCGGCCGTTCTCGTCGCTTTCGGCCTCGGCGCGGACGGGACGTTCGGCGGCCTCGCGCGGTTCGCCGTCGCGGCGTCCGCGGCGGCGCCGGCGGCGCCCGCGACGTCCGCCGCGTTCTTCGCCGTCTTCCTCGTCTTCATGATCCTGGAAGCGCTGTTCGGCTTCGTCGTCGTCGCTGGCCTCACGCTCGATGTCGAGTTCGTCTTCGTCCTCGTCGGCCTCGTCCTCGAAGGCGTCGTCGAAGTCGTCTTCCACCGGCTCGTAGGGCTGGAGCGGCGCATGGGCCATGGGCGCGTGCTCGGGCCGCGTTTCGGTGGCCGTGCGCTCGACCTCGTGGTCGGCGTGGGCCAGGCCGTCGTCGATGGCGATGGTGACGAAGAGGCCCAGGGTCTCGTGCAGGCGCGCGAGATGGTTGCGCTTTTCGTTGAGGATATAGAGGCCGACGGCGCGCGGAACCTTCAGGGTGGCTTCGCCGCCGCCTTTCAAGGCCTCGCTCTCGACGGCGCGCAGGGCCGACAGGGCGCTGGATTCGACCGAGCGCACGCGGCCGGTGCCGGCGCAATGCTCGCAGATGTGGGTGGTGCCTTCCAGCACGCCGGAACGGCGACGCTGGCGGCTGATCTCCATCAGGCCGAACGAGCTGATCTTGCCCATCTGGACGCGGGCGCGGTCGTCCTTCAGAGCGTCCTTCAGCTTCTTCTCGACGGCGCGATTGTTCTTGGCCTCATCCATGTCGATGAAGTCGATGACGATCAGGCCGGCTAGGTCGCGCAGGCGCAACTGTCGGGCGGCCTCCTCGGCCGCTTCAAGATTGGTCTTGAGCGCGGTGGCTTCGATGTTCCGCTCGCGCGTGGCGCGGCCGGAGTTGACGTCGATCGCGACCAGGGCCTCGGTCTGGTTGATGACCAGATAGCCGCCGGACCGCAGCGGCACGACCGGCGAATAGATCTGGCTCAGGTGATCTTCGACCCGGTGCTTGACGAACAGCGGGGCGGCCTCGCGATAAGGCTGCACCTTCTTGGCCTGCGACGGCATCAGCATGCGCATGAAGTCGCGCGCTTCCTTGAAGCCGGCCTCGCCTTCGACCCAGACCTCGTCGATGTCCTTGTCGTAGAGGTCGCGGATGGTGCGCTTCACCAGGTCCTCTTCCTCATAGATGAGGGCGGGAGCGACCGAGTGCAGGGTGGTGTCGCGGATGTTCTCCCACAGGCGCAGGAGGTATTCGTAGTCGCGCTTGATCTCGGCCTTGGTGCGCTTGGCGCCGGCGGTGCGGACGATCAGCCCCATGCCGTCCGGCACGTCCAGGCTCTGGACCACGCCCTTCAGGCGCTTGCGGTCGGTGACTGCGGTGATCTTGCGGCTGATGCCGCCGCCACGGGCCGTGTTCGGCATTAGCACGCCATAGCGGCCGGCCAGGGAGAGATAGGTGGTCAGGGCCGCGCCCTTGTTGCCGCGCTCTTCCTTGACGACCTGGACCAGCATGATCTGCCGGCGGCGGATCACCTCCTGGATCTTGTAGCGACGCATCAGCCGCCGGCGGCGCCGGGCGACCTCTTCTTCCATGACGTCGTCTTCGTCGTCGCTGACGGCGCCGTCTTCGTCATCGTCCTCGCCGCGGGCGCGCGCCTCGGCGAAGTCCTCTTCCTCGTCGGCCTCTTCGCGCAGCAGGGCTTCGCGGTCGGCGACCGGGATCTGATAGTAGTCGGGATGGATTTCGTTGAAGGCCAGGAAGCCATGGCGGTTGCCGCCGTACTCGATGAAGGCCGCCTGCAGCGACGGCTCGACGCGCGTCACCTTGGCGAGATAGATATTCCCTCTGAGCTGTTTCCTGTTCTGGCTTTCGAAATCGAATTCTTCAACACGCGATCCGTCGACCACCACGACACGCGTCTCTTCGGCGTGTGCGGCGTCGATCAACATCTTCTTGGACATCAAGTACGTCTCCGAGGCGCGCCTCGAACGCAAGGTTCGGGCGCCGCCGGTCTGTCAGGAGGGCGCGCACGCCACCGTCCGTCGCATTGCCGAGAGCGGCAAGGCGGGCGGTAGGCCGGAAAAGGGCTCGAGCGGCGCTGCCCATTGGTGTGTTCCCAGGCGCGCCCAACGATAGGCGCGGATCGGATGGGGCGTCGTCGCCGAAGGGGCGGAACCGACGCGGGCTTGTTTGGTCGCGCGGAGGGCGACCCTGCGACGCAGGGCGCGGTTCCAGCGCGGCCGGACATTGCTACACTGGCGGCGAAAAGGAAAGCCGCAGCGGGACAGCGTGAAGACGGGGTTAACCGTTTGTCCACGCCGTCACAGGCTATATGGGTGAGACTGTGCAAAAAGTGTAACGGGGCTGCGCGTATGAGCGGCGTGTTCAGGATCAGCGGGCGAAGCGTGCTGGCGGCCGCCGGCGCTGTTGTCGGCTGCCTGGCGATCGCGCTTGGGGCCCAGGCGGCCGGAACGCGGGCGGACGTGCTGAAGGTGCGCCTGGGCGGCGACAGGACCGAAACCCGCATCGTGGTCGACCTGGACAAGGCCGCCACCGGCAAGATCGCCTCCAGCGGACAGGAAGACCTGCGGGTCGTGATGAACCTGCCCGGCGTTTCGGTGGATAACGAACTGCAGGGCGCGGGGCTGGGCTTGGTGAAGGCCTGGGTCGTGGACAATGGGCCCGGCGGGGCGCGGCTGCGCGTCGACCTGGCCGGTGAGGCGGTGATCAAGCGCCGCTTCCTGCTGCCCCCTGCCGACGGGGTGCCGAACTATCGCTATGTGATCGACCTGGCGGCGCGCGATCCGGCCAAGGTGAAGGTCGCGGCCAAGTCGGATGCGCGTTTCATCTCGGCTCCGGTCAAGGGCGTCAAGGCGGCCTTGCCGCTGAAGAAGGTCGTGGTGATCGACGCCGGGCACGGCGGCAAGGACCCCGGGACCAAGGGCGCCGAGGGCAATGAGAAGGACGTGACTCTGGCGGCGGCCAAGTCGCTGAAGAGCCAGCTCGAGAAGACCGGCCGCTACAAGGTGGTGATGACCCGCGAGACCGACGTCTATGTCGACCATGCGGTGCGGGTGCAGATCGCGCGGCGGGCCGATGCGGACCTGTTCATCTCGCTGCACGCCGATTCGGGTTCGGACCCGACCCTGCGCGGGGCCAGCGTCTACACCCTGGCCGACCGGGCGACGGGGCGTTCGGCCAAGTTCGTCAGCAAGGACGATTGGTTCATGCAGGCCGGCACTCATGGCGACCACGGGGTCTCCACCATCCTGCTGGACCTGACCCAGCGGATGACCCGCAACCGGTCGGCGAGCTTCGCCGAGGTGCTGCTCGATCGGATCAGCGACCATCAGCCGCTGCTGCGCCGCAGCCACCGCGAGGCGGGCCTGGCCGTGCTGCTGGCGCCGGACGTGCCGGCGGTGCTGCTGGAAATGGGTTTCCTGACCAATGCGGCCGACGAGGCGGTGCTGCGCGATGCGGCCAAGCGCGGGCGGCTGATGGGATCGGTGGTCGAGGCGATCGACGACTATTTCGGCCAGACGACCAAGCTCGCCTCGAACTAGGGCGTCCGCGCGACCTGCGACGCGCACGGCCGTTGGCGCCCGGCGCGATGCACGCTAGACCAGCCGCAGCGGCGGGCCATGGCCCCGCGGAGGTCGGTCAGTTTGAAGCCCCCGGAACGATGGATCGCAATCGCTGGCGTGACGGTGCTGAGCGCCATCGCGCTGGCCGGCTTCGCCCTGGCGATCTACGCGGCCTGGCTGTTCCACGACATGCCCGACGCCACCGACCTGGTCGACTATCGGCCGCCGACGGCGACGCGCGCCTATGCCTGGGACGGCACCCTGATCGGCGAATTTTCGCGCGAGCGTCGCATATACGTGCCGTACGACAATATTCCGCCGCACCTGGTCCAGGCCTTCCTGGCGGCGGAGGACCGCAACTTCTTCACTCACGGCGGCGTCGACGCCCTGGGCCTGACCCGCGCCATGATGAAGAACGTGGCCAATGCGGCGAACGGCCGGCGGCTGGAGGGCGGTTCGACCATCACCCAGCAGGTCGCCAAGAACGTGCTGCTGACCAGCGATGCGACCGTCGGGCGCAAGCTGAAGGAAGCGATCCTGGCCGGGCGGCTGGAGCAGACCCTGAACAAGGAGCAGATCCTCGAACTCTATCTGAACGAGATCTGGCTGGGCTATCGCTCCTACGGGGTCGGGGCGGCGGCCTATAATTATTTCGGAAAGTCGATCAGCGACCTGACCCTGGCCGAGAGCGCCTATCTGGCGGCCCTGCCGAAGGGGCCGGACAACTACCACCCGCTGCGCCGCAAGGCCCAGGCCATCGTGCGCCGCAACTGGGTGATCGACCAGATGGCCGATCTGGGCTGGGTGAGCCGCCCTGACGCCGAGGCCGCCAAGCGCGAGGACCTAAAGGTCCAGAAGGCTCCGACGCGGGCCAAGTACCGCGACGCCGACTTCTTCGTGGAGGAGGTGCGCCGCCGGGGCCTGGCGACCATGGGGCAGCGCCTCAACGAGGGCGGCTACTACATGCGCACCACGCTCGATCCGCGGCTGCAGACGGCCGCGCGGGTGGCGCTGATGAACGGCCTGGAAAAGTACGACCGCCGCCACGGCTGGCGCGGCGCCTGGGGCCACGTCGACAAGGCGGAGGGCTGGGAAGCGGTCGCCAAGCAGGAGAGCCCGCCTTCGGAGCGGCGCGGCTGGCGCGCGGCGCTGATCACCGACGTTTCCGGCGGCAATGTGCGCGTGCGTCTGGCCGGCGACGGCGGGGCGGGGTCCATCGTCGGCCAGGACGTCGCCTGGGCAAGGGCCGGGAAGGGCCTGCGCGCAGGCGACCTGGTGTTCGTCGAGCCGGTCGAGGGCGGCGCAAGCTTCCGGCTGAAGCAGATTCCGGCGGTCAACGGCGCGCTGGTGGCGATAGAGCCCTATTCGGGCCGCGTGCTGGCGATGGTGGGCGGCTATTCGTTCTCGCTGTCGAACTTCAATCGCGCGACCCAGGCGATGCGTCAGCCGGGCTCGGCCTTCAAGCCGATCGTCTATGCGGCTGCGCTGGAGAATGGCTACACGCCGTCGAGCGTGGTCATGGACTCGGCCATCACCCTGCGCGGCGCCGGCGGTCAGGATTGGACGCCCGAGAATTACAACCGCCGCTATTACGGCGCCCTGACCCTGCGCCGCGGACTGGAGCTGTCGCGCAACGCCATGACCGTGCGTCTGGCCCAGGGCGTAGGCATGAGCCGCATCAGCGATCTGGCCGTGAAGATGGGCGTGGTCAAAAAGATGGACAAGGTGCTGGCCATGGCCCTGGGGGCGGGCGAGACCACGCCCTTCCGGCTGACCGCGGCCTATGCGGCCTTCGTCAATGGCGGACGGCGAGTCGAGCCGCACCTGATCGAACTGGTGCAGGATCGCAATGGCGAGACGATCTTCCGCGGCGACAAGCGCGACTGCCCGCGCTGCAACGCCGCCTTCAACGGCGATGAAAGCCCGCGGGTCGCCCCGGACGGCGAACAGGTCATGGACCCGATCACCGCCTATCAGATCACCTCGATGCTGCAGGGCGTGGTCCAGCGCGGTACGGCGACCTCGGCCTTGGTGCTGAACCGGCCGGTGGGCGGCAAGACCGGCACGACCAACGAATACCGCAGCGCCTGGTTCGTCGGCTTCACGCCCCAGGTCGTGGCCGGGGTGTTCGTCGGCTTCGACGACAACCGCAGCCTGGGCGAGGGCGAGACCGGCACCACCGCGGCGGTACCGGTCTTCGTGGAATTCATGCAGGAAGCGGCCAAGGAATGGCCCAAGACCGAGTTCAAGGCGCCGGCCAACGCCAAGTTCGCCACGGTGCGCGGCATCCGCGAGGCCTTCCGCCCCGGCACCGAGCCGAAGGTGATCCAGGCGCCGCTGGACAGCGGCCTGTCCGGCCCGCAGCCCTACAGTCAGGTCTGGCCCGATGGAAAGCTGACCACGCCCGCCCCCGCTGCGCCGGCCGCCCCCCAGAAGAAAGACGACATGACCGGGCTCTATTGAGGCGTGAGGCGCAGATCGGGCCGCCCGTGGGACCCACGCCATTGTTTTCCCTCGCGTCGCGCGCTATCTGCCGCGGCCCCAGACTGTTTCTGGTTCGGAGATTCCCATGAGAGCGGATGTCGAGGCTGCCAAGGCCGACATCGAGCAGTCGATCGAACTGCTCAGGAGGCGACTTTGACTGGGAACCGGCCCTAAGAAAGCTCGATGAGCTGAACGCCCGCGTCGAGGACCCGACCCTCTGGGACGATGCGGCGGCCGCCCAGGCGATCACCCGCGAGCGCTCCAAGCTGGCGGCGTCGGTCGAGGCGGTGCAATCGCTGGAACGCGACCTGGCCGACGCCATCGGCTATGCCGAGCTGGCCGACGAGGAGGGGGACGAAGGCTCGCTCGACGAGGCGCGCGCCCAGCTCAAGGCGATCAAGGACCGCGCCGCGCGCGCCGAACTGGAGGCGCTGCTCTCCGGCGAGGCGGACGGCAACGACGCCTTCGTGGAAATCAATTCCGGGGCCGGCGGCACCGAGTCCAACGACTGGGCCGGAATGCTGCTGCGCATGTATTCGCGCTGGGCCAACGCCCACGGCATGAGCGTCGACTTCCTCGAAGAGACGCCGGGCGAACAGGCGGGCATCAAGTCGGTGACCTTGCAGATCAAAGGTCCGAACGCCTATGGCTGGCTGAAGACCGAGGCGGGCGTGCACCGGCTGGTGCGCATCTCGCCGTTCGACGCGGCGGCCAAGCGGCATACCAGCTTCGCCTCGGTCTGGGTCTATCCGGTGGTGGACGACGCCATCGAGATCGAGATCAACCCCGCCGACGTGCGCACCGACACCTATCGCGCCTCGGGCGCGGGCGGCCAGCACATCAACAAGACCGACTCGGCCGTGCGCCTGACCCACGTTCCGACCGGGGTGGTGGTGGCCTGCCAGATGGGCCGCTCGCAGCACCAGAACCGCGAAGAGGCCTGGAAGATGCTGCGCGCGCGGCTCTATGAGCTGGAGTTGCAGAAGCGCGAAGCCGAGGCCGCCGCGCTGAACGATCAGAAGACCGACATCGGCTGGGGCCACCAGATCCGATCCTATGTTCTGCAGCCGTACCAGATGGTGAAGGACCTGCGGACCAATGTGGAGACTTCCGACACCCAAGGGGTGCTGGACGGCGACCTGGACGAGTTCATGGGCGCGTCCCTGGCGCAACGCGTCGGCAACACCCGCGACGGGGCCGGGGCGTAGGGGGACTGTGCTTTCCTTCCTCCGCTGCGGGGAGGGTGGATCGCCGCAATGCGGCGAGATGGGTGAGGGGGCCGGCCGGGCAAAGCCCCACCCTGGCGGCTTCGCCGCCTGTCCCTCCCCATGAAGAGGAGGGAGAAACGTCCGAGCGTTGGAGGCGCACGATGCAGAGGGTTCGCTGCGAATGGGGGCTGGGCGGGGTCGAACTGCTGCGCGACCGAGCCGCCGTGCTGGTGATCGTCGATGTGCTGTCATTCTCCACCGCGGTGGACGTGGCCGTTCACCGCAAGGCTAGGATCTATCCGTTCGCCTGGAGCGACGACGATGCGGCGCGTGAGGAGGCCGCGCGGCTGGACGTGCGGTTCGTGGCCGGACGCCGGGCCGGAGGGCAGCTCAGTCTGTCGCCTGCCAGCCTGATGAAGCTGGACCCTGGGGAGCGGCTGCTGCTGCCCTCGCCGAACGGCTCGCGGCTGTCGCTGGCGTGCGGCGAGGCGATCGTGATCGCCGGATGCCTGCGCAACGCCAGCGCCGTGGCGGCCAAGGCGCTGGAACTGGCGCGGGGCGAGGATATCGCGGTCATACCGGGTGGAGAGCGCTGGGCGGATGGCTCGCTGCGTCCGGCGATCGAGGACCTGATCGGCGCTGGCGCGATTATCGAGGCGCTGGGCCTCGAGGGCGAGCCCGAGGCGGAGGTGGCGCGCGATGCGTTTCGCGCGGCCAGACCTCATCTCAAGGCGACGCTGTTCGGCTGTCGTTCGGGGATCGAACTTCGCGAGCGTGGCTATGAACTCGACGTCGAAATCGCCGCGAACCTCGATGTCAGCCAATGTGCGCCAGTGCTGAGGAACGGCGCCTACGAGGATGCGGCCGCCTAAGCGCTCTGGGCTTCCGGTTCGGGGGCGGCGAGGGCGACCGGGGCGGGGCGCTGGAATTTCAGGCTGCGACCCTGAAAGAAGGCGCCGGTCTCGACCGAGAGCTGTTCGTGGGTGATGTCGCCGTCGACGTGGGCCGCGCCATGCAGGCGCACCTGCTTGGCGGTGATCGAGCCGATCACGCGGCCGCGGATGTCGACGCTCTCGGCCTGGATGGAGCCTTCGACATGACCGGTCTCGCCGAGGGTGAGGCGCTCGACCCGCAGGTCGCCGCGGACCACGCCGTCGAGATGCAGTTCGCCTTCGCCGCTGACCGAACCTTCGATGACGAGATCCTGGCCGATGAGCGAGGCGGCCTTGGGCGTCTTGGCCCCGGCCGGGGCGGAGAGCTCCTGAGCCTTGTCGGCCTTAGTCGCCTTGGAGAACATAGTCGCCCGCCTTCAGAAAACGCGAAGGGTTCTGGGCCCGGCCGTTGACCCAGACCTCGTAGTGGAGGTGCGGGCCGGTCGAACGCCCGGTGGAGCCCATGCCGCCGATGCGCGTGCCGACGACGACGCGCTGGCCAGGACGCACGCCGATGGCCTGCAGGTGGGCGTAACGGGTCTTGAAGCCGCGGCCGTGGTCGATCTCGATGGTGTTGCCGTAGCCGGAGCGGACGCCGGTGAACGAAACCACCCCCGGCGCGGTCGCATAGATCGGCGAATTGGTCGAACCGGCGAAATCCAGGCCGGAATGGAAGGCCGGGCGACGGGTGAAGGGGTCGAAGCGCACGCCGTAGCTGCTGGTCTGGGGCGTGGCGGTGGTCGGGCGGGCGAAGGGCAGCTTGGTCGCCGCCTCGACCATGGCGCTGGCCTCGGAGAGGTTGGTGGCCGCGTGCTGGATACGCTCGGCGAAATCCTCGTCCACGTCGAGCACGGCGGCCAGGGCGCGGGAATCCTTGGCCTCGATCAGCGGGCCGCCGAGCGAGCCGCCCTTGGGCACGAAGGACGAGGGCGTCAGGCCGGCGAGGCGGAAGGCCAGGCGCAGACGGTCGGCGCGGGTGCGGGCGAAGTCGTCGGCGGCGTCGACCAGCCGTTCCTGGCCGGCGCGGACCAGTTCGATGCGGCGCAGCGGGTTCACGTCGTCCG
>NZ_JAYRST010000020.1:0-47793 GCF_041920015.1 Phenylobacterium sp. | reverse complement strand
CTGTTCGTGGAAGATCTACGTCAAGGGCGGGATCGTGACCTGGGAGACCCAGCAGACCGACTATCCCCGCACCCGCCCCGAACTGCCCAATCACGAACCGCGCGGCTGCGCGCGCGGCGCCAGCTACAGCTGGTACCTCTATTCCGCCAACCGGGTGAAATACCCGCTGGTCCGCTCGCGGCTGCTCAAGCTTTGGCGCGAGGCGCGCGCGGTGCGCACGCCGGTCGCGGCCTGGGCCTCGATCCAGAGCGATCCGGCGAAGCGCGCCAGCTACACCTCGATGCGCGGGTCCGGCGGTTTCGTCCGGGCGACCTGGGACGAGGTGACCGAGATCATCGCCGCGGCCAACGCCTATACGGTCAAGACCTTCGGCCCGGACCGGGTGTTCGGCTTCTCGCCAATCCCCGCCATGTCGATGGTCTCCTACGCGGCCGGCGCGCGCTACCTGCAACTCCTCGGCGGGGTCTGCGGCTCCTTCTACGACTGGTACTGCGACCTGCCGCCGGCCTCGCCCCAGACCTGGGGCGAACAGACCGACGTCGCCGAAAGCGCCGACTGGTACAATTCCAGCTTCCTGCTGCTCTGGGGATCGAACGTCCCGCAGACCCGCACCCCCGACGCCCACTTCTATACCGAGGCGCGCTATCGCGGCGCCAAGTCGGTGGTGATCTGCCCGGACTATTCGGAAGCCTCGAAGTTCTCCGACCTGTGGCTGTCGGTGAAGCAGGGCACGGACGCGGCCCTGGCCATGGCCTTCGGCCACGTGATCCTCAAGGAGTTTCACGTCGACCGCCAGGTGCCCTATTTCCGCGACTATCTGCGGCGCTACAGCGACCTGCCGATGCTGGTGCGCCTGGTCCCGCAGGGCGACGGCTTCGCGCCCGAGCGCCTGCTGCGCGCTGCGGATTTCGACGGCGCATTGGCCCAGGACAACAATCCCGAATGGAAGACCGTCGCTCTCGATGAGACCAGCGGCGAGGTCGTGGTTCCCAGCGGTTCGATCGGCTTCCGCTGGGGCGAGGACGGCAAGTGGAACCTGGAGGAGCGGGACGGGCAGGGCCGCGACGTTCGCCTGAGCCTTGGCCTGAAGGACGCGCACGACGAGGTCGTTCCCGTGCGCTTCCCCTATTTCGCCAACACCGCCGCCAACGGCTTCACCTCCACCGAGCACCCGGACGTGCTGGTGCGCAACGTGCCGGTCAAGCGCCTGAAGCTGGCCGAGGGCGAGGCGCTGGTGGCCTGCGTCTACGATCTCTTCCTGGCCAATTACGGCGTCGACCAGGGCTTCGGCGGGACCAACCTGCCGACCAGCTATGACGACCTCGAGCCCTATTCGCCAGCCTGGGCCGAGGCGATCACCACGGTCCCGGCCGAGCAGATCATCGCCGTCGCCCGCGGTTTCGCGTCCAACGCCGAGAAGACTGACGGCAAGTCCATGGTCATCATCGGGGCGGCGATGAACCACTGGTACCATATGGACATGAGCTACCGCGGCGTCATCAACATGCTGGTGATGTGCGGCTGCATCGGCAAGTCCGGCGGCGGCTGGTCCCACTATGTCGGCCAGGAGAAGCTGCGTCCCCAGACCGGCTGGGCGCCCCTGGCCTTCGCGACCGACTGGGTGCGGCCGCCGCGCCAGCAGAACTCGACCTCGTTCTTCTACGCCCATACCGGCCAGTGGCGGTACGAGACCGTCGGTGTGAACGAGATTCTCTCCCCCACCGCGCCCGAAGGCTCGTGGGACGGCGCGCTCATCGACTTCAACGTCCGCGCCGAGCGCATGGGCTGGCTGCCTTCGGCCCCGGCGCTGAAGACCAATCCGCTGGAGGTCGCCAAGGCCGCCGCCGCCGAAGGGGTCGACCCCAAGGACTACACGGTCCGGCAGTTGAAGAGCCGCGAGCTCGAAATGTCCTGCATGGACCCGGACGACCCGGCCAACTGGCCGCGCAACATGTTCGTCTGGCGCTCGAACCTGCTCGGCTCGTCCGGCAAGGGTCACGAATACTTCCTCAAGCACCTGCTCGGCGCCGCCCACGGCGTCCAGGGCAAGGATCTCGGCCAGACCGGCGGCCAGACGCCCAATGAGGTCGCCTGGCACGAGCAGGCGCCGGAAGGAAAGCTCGATCTGTTGGTCACGCTCGACTTCCGCATGTCCACGACAGCGGTCTATTCCGACATCGTCCTGCCGACGGCCACCTGGTACGAGAAGAACGACCTCAACACCTCGGACATGCACCCCTTCATCCACCCGCTCTCGGCGGCTGTGGACCCGGCGTGGGAGGCCAAGTCCGACTGGGAGATCTTCAAGGCCATCGCCAAGCGGTTCTCGGACGTCTCGCCCGAGGTGCTGGGCGTGGAAAAGGACGTCGTCCTGACGCCGATCCAGCATGACAGCGCCGCCGAGCTCGCCCAGCCGTTCGACGTCAAGGACTGGTATCTCGGCGAATGCGAGCCGGTCCCTGGCAAGACCATGCCGCAGATCACGGTGGTCGAGCGCGACTATCCAAATCTCTACAAGTGCTTCACCGCCCTGGGCCCGCTGCTGGAGAACGTCGGCAACGGCGGCAAGGGTCTCGGCTGGAAGACCGGCCATGAGGTGGACCTGCTGCGCGACCTCAACGGCCCGGTGCTCGACCCCGGCCTGACCCAGGGCATGCCGCAGATCGACACCGACATCGACGCCTGCGAGACCATCCTGACCCTGGCGCCGGAGACCAATGGCGAGGTGGCGGTGAAGGCCTGGGCGGCGCTGGAGCGTCAGACCGGCCGCGAGCACACCCATCTGGCCGAGCCCAAGGAGGACGAGAAGATCCGCTACCGCGATCTGCTCGCCCAGCCGCGCAAGATCATCTCGTCACCGACCTGGTCGGGCATCGAAAGCGAGCACGTCTGCTACACGGCCGGCTACACCAACGTCCACGAGCTGATCCCCTGGCGAACGCTCTCAGGGCGACAGGAACTCTACCAGGATCACCTGTGGATGCGGGCGTTCGGCGAGGCGCTGTGCGTCTACAAGCCGCCGGTGGACCTGAAGACCACCTACGTCCAGGGCCGCAAGCCCAACGGCGAGCGTGAGATCGCGCTGAACTTCATCACCCCGCACCAGAAGTGGGGCATCCACTCGACCTATACCGACAACCTCTTGATGCTGACGCTCAATCGCGGCGGCCCGGTGGTCTGGATTTCGGAGACGGACGCCAAGGAGGCCGGGATCGTCGACAACGACTGGATCGAAGCCTTCAACGCCAACGGCGCCCTGACCGCGCGGGCGGTGGTGTCCCAGCGCATCCGTCCGGGCACGACCTTCATGTACCACGCCCAGGAGAAGATCGTGAACACGCCGGGATCGGAGATCACCGGCCTGCGCGGCGGCATCCACAACTCGTGCACACGTACGGTGCTCAAGCCGACCCACATGATCGGCGGCTACGCCCAGCTCGCCTACGGCTTCAACTATTACGGGACGGTCGGCTCCAACCGGGACGAGTTCGTCATCATCCGCAAGATGAGGAAGGTCGACTGGCTGGAAGAAAAACTGTCGCCGCAGGAGGCCGGCCAATGAAAGTTCGCGCTCAGATCGGCATGGTGCTGAACCTCGACAAGTGCATCGGCTGCCATACCTGCTCGGTCACCTGCAAGAACGTGTGGACATCGCGCAAGGGCGTCGAATACGCCTGGTTCAACAATGTCGAGACCAAGCCCGGCATCGGTTTCCCGAAGGACTGGGAGAACCAGAAGCGCTGGAACGGCGGCTGGGTCCGCAAGCCGAACGGCAAGATCGAGCCGCGCATGGGCCCCAAGTGGCGCATCCTCGCCAAGATCTTCGCCAATCCCGACCTGCCGGAGATCGACGACTATTACGAGCCGTTCGACTTCGACTACGCCCATCTCCAGATGGCGCCGGAGATGAAGCACTTCCCCACCGCGCGACCGCGCTCGCAGCTCACCGGCCAGCGCATGGAGAAGATCGAGTGGGGCCCCAACTGGGAGGAAATCCTCGGCGGCGAGTTCGCCAAGCGGTCGCAGGACTACAATTTCGAGGGCGTCGAACGGGACATCTACGGCCAGTTCGAAAACACCTTCATGATGTATCTGCCGCGGCTGTGCGAGCACTGCCTCAACCCGACCTGCGTGGCGGCCTGCCCCTCGGGCGCGATCTACAAGCGCGAGGAGGACGGGATCGTCCTGATCGACCAGGACAAGTGCCGCGGCTGGCGGATGTGCGTCTCGGCCTGCCCCTACAAGAAGATCTATTACAACTGGGAATCCGGAAAGTCCGAGAAGTGCACCTTCTGCTTCCCGCGGATCGAGGTCGGTCAGCCCACGGTCTGCTCGGAAACCTGCGTCGGCCGCATCCGCTACCTCGGGGTGCTGCTGTACGACGCCGACGCCATCGAGAGGGCCGCCGCGACGCCTGACGAGCAGGATCTCTATCAGGCCCAGCTCGACGTCTTCCTCGATCCCGAGGACCCGGCGGTCATCGCCCAGGCCCGGGCCGACGGCGTGCCGGAAGCCTGGCTCGAGGCGGCCCGCCGCAGCCCGGTCTACAAGATGGCGATCGACTGGAAGGTCGCCTTCCCGCTGCACCCGGAATACCGGACCCTGCCGATGGTCTGGTACGTCCCGCCGCTCTCGCCCATCCAGTCGGCGGCCTCGGCCGGCGCCCTGGAGATGGACGGCGAGATGCCGGACGTGCGCTCGCTGCGCATTCCTGTGGCCTACCTCGCCAACATGCTGACCGCGGGCAAGGAGGCGCCGGTGGTGCTGGCCCTGGAGCGGATGCTGGCCATGCGCGCCTATATGCGGGCGCGGACGGTGGAGGGCGTGGTCGACCATCGGATCGCCGAACGCGTCGGCCTGCGCGCCGAGCAGGTGGACGAGATGTACCGCTACATGGCGATCGCTAATTTCGAAGACCGGTTCGTCATCCCGACGACCCATCGCGAAACCGCCGAGGACGCCTATCACCTGCGCGGCTCGTGCGGTTTCACCTTCGGCAACGACTGTTCGGGCGGCCGGACGGAGCTTGGCCTGTTCGGACCCAATCGCCGTTCGCGCCCCAGAGCCGAGATGGAGGCATAAGGTGTCGCTTTCCTACCGGGCCCTGGCCCTTCTCCTCAGCTACCCGACCGAGCAGACCCGCGCCCTGATGTCCGACGCCGCCGCGGTTCTGGGCGCGGACCCGCACATCCCGGCCCCCATCCGCTCGGCGCTCGCCAAGCTGGCGGTCGATCTGAAACGCGGCGACCTCTTCGACGTCCAGGAGGCCTATGTCTGGCTGTTCGACCGCACCCGGTCGCTGTCGCTGAACCTCTACGAACACGTCCATGGCGAGAGCCGCGATCGCGGCCAGGCCATGGTCGCCCTGCTGGAGCTCTACCGCAGCAAGGGCCTGGAGCTGTCGGCCAACGAACTGCCCGACCATCTGCCGGTCTTCCTGGAGTTCCTCTCGACCCTGCCCGATGACGAGGCTGCCTCGCTGCTGGCCGAGGCAGGGCACGTGCTGCACGCGCTCGGCGAGCGGTTGCATCGCCGCGGAAGCGCCTATCGCGCAGTGTTCGGGGCGTTGGCCGCCCTGGCCGCCGAGGAGGCCGACAGCCAGGTGCTGGCCGCCATGCTGGCCGAGCCCGACGACGATCCGCGCGATCTCGCGACCATGGACCGCCTGTGGGCCGAGAGCGCCGTGACCTTCGGCCCCTCCGAAGCCGGCTGCGACGAACGCCAAGCCCTGGAACGCCCCGCCGTCCGTCCGCAGCGGGCGCACGGCGGCGCGGCCGCATAGCGAGCAAAGCCATGGACCTCAATCAGATCCTCTTCGGCGTCTATCCCTATGTCGCCCTTTCGGTGCTGGCCATCGGCTCGGTCCTGCGCTTCGACCGCGAGCCCTACACCTGGCGCACCGGCTCTTCGCAACTGCTGCGCCGCAAGCAGCTCATGACCGGCTCGGTGCTGTTCCATATCGGCGTGCTGGCCATCTTCGGCGGCCATTTCGTCGGGCTTCTGACGCCGGTGGTGGTCTGGGACACGCTGGGCGTCACCCATTCGGCCAAGCAGATGCTGGCCATCGTCGCCGGCGGCGTGGCCGGCGCCTTCGCCCTGGTCGGCGGGCTGCTGCTCCTGCACAGGCGATTGATGGACCCGCGCGTGCGCGCCAATTCCAGCTTCGCCGACACCGCCATCCTGGTGATGCTGATGGCCCAGCTTCTGCTCGGCCTGGCCACCATCCCGATCTCGCTCACCCATCGCGACGGGCACGAGATGATGAAGTTCATGAACTGGGCCCAGGGCGTCTTCACCCTGCGTCCTGGCATCGCGGACCTGGTCGCCGACGTGCACTGGATCTTCAAGGCGCACCTGACGCTCGGCCTGACCATCCTGCTGGTTTTCCCGTTCACCCGCCTCGTCCACATGCTCTCGGCACCGATCTGGTATCTCAACCGCCGCGGCTGGCAGCTCGTGCGCACTCGCCGCGACATGAGCGTGCGCAAGGGGCCGGTCCGGCTGGATCCTGCCGAATGAACACGGCCCGCAAGATCGTCGTCGAGGGGGTGGAGATTCCCGAGTCGCTCATCGCCCAGGAGGCTCAGAACCATCCCAGCCTCTCGGCCGCCGACGCCTGGGCGGCCTCGGCCAAGGCCCTGGCCATCAAGGCCCTGCTGCTGGGCCGGGCGCGCGAGCTTGGCCTGCAGCCGCAGCCGCAATGGGACGAGCAGGGCCGCGAGGAGACCGAGGAAGAGGCGCTGGTGCGCGCGGTCCTCGAGGCGGAGATCGAGGTGGCGTCCCCGACCTCCGCGGAGTGCCGGCGTCTCTACGACGCCCATCCGACACGCTTCCAGATTCCTGCCCTTTACGAGGCCTCTCACATCCTGGTCGCGCCGGCCGCCGACGATCCGGCCAGCGTGGAGGCGGCGCGGGCGACCGCCGAACAGGCCATCGCCGCGCTGGCCGAGGGCCGGGCGAGTTTCGCCGAACTGGCGCGCAGCCTGTCCGATTGCCCCTCGGCGTCCGAGGGCGGGCGGCTCGGCCACCTGCGCCAGGGCGACCTGATGCCGGAGGTCGAGACGGTCCTGCTGGCCCTGCCGGCCGGGACGATCGCGCCCGCGCCGGTGCGCTCGCGGTTCGGATGGCACGTGCTGCGGCTCGAGCGGCGCACGACCCCGCGCCGCGCGCCCTTCGACCAGGTGGAAGCCCAGATCCGGCTGCACCTGGAAAGCCGGGCCTGGGCCGCCGCCGCCGCCCGCTACACCGCCGACCTCGCCGAACAGGCGAAACTCCGGGGCGTCAGCCTGACCCTGTCTCCGACCGGCGAAGTCGCGGACCGGTCGTTGTCCCTTGGCGACATGCTCGCCGACGAGGAGACCCTGGTCAGCGCCGAGGCCTGGCTGTCGCTTGCCGATCCGGCGCTGGCCGAGCGCACGGCCCAGGCTGCGGCGAAGGCCGGCCTCGGGGTCCAGGATTTCGTGCGCGAAAGCATGGCCGCCTTCGTCGCCGAAGCCTCGGACGAACGCTGGACCCAGCTTATTTCCGCGGCCCAGGACGCCGAGGACCCAGCCCTTGCGGCTATCGCCCAGATCCTGCGCTCCCGCCTGGTCCCGCAAAGCCAGACCTTCACCCTCATCCGGCGGCGCGGAGCCTGAGGCCGATGTCGGCCGGGACCTTCGTCACGGTGCTGCTGGCCGGGGGCGAAGGACGGCGCATGGGCGGCGCCAAGCCCCTGCGGCTGCTGGATGGTTGCACGCTCCTCGATCATGGGCTGCGCATCGCCCGCGCCCAGGGGCTGGGGCCGCTCGCCGTGGCGGTGAGGACACCCGACCAGGTCGGCGGGCGGAGCGACGTGCCGTTGCTGCTCGATCCGGTCGACTGCGTCGGGCCGCTGGCCGGCCTCGCCTCGGCCCTGGCCTTCGCCGAGGCGTGCGGATCAGGCCTGGTGCTGACCTTGCCCTGCGATGCGCCGCGCCTGCCGCTGGACCTCGGCGAGCGCCTGGCTGGGGTTCTGGCCCCCGGCGATCGGGTCGCGATGGCCTTCAGCCATGGGCGCCTGCATCCGACCTGCGCGCTCTGGCGGGTTTCGGCGCGCGAGGTTCTCGACGCCTATCGGACTGCGGGCGGTCGGTCGCTGAAGGGGCTCGCCCAAAGCGCGGGCGTGAGCGTGGTCGACTGGGGCGAGCCAGATCCGGACCCGTTCGTCAATCTGAACACCCTCGAAGACCTGGCCGCCGCAGAGAAGACGGCGCTCGACTAGATTGCCCCAGTCGCATCGGCCAGGACGCAATCATCAAGAGGCGGGTTGACCCCAGCCAAGGCGCAGCGAGCGCAGGCGACCTAGTCTGATCGTACAGACAAGGAGCCTTCGCATGTCCAAGACCTCTCTCTTCCTCCGCCCCGCAACCTGCAAGTCGCTGGTTCTGGCGGGCCTCATGTCCGGGTTGATGACGACCGGCGCCGCGGCGCAGGATCTTGCGCCCCTGAGCGTCACTGGCGCGCGGCCGGAAAGCCTCACCATCCGCATCGCCGGCCTGGATTCGGGCGGCGTGTACAAGGCCGTGCGCACGAGCGCTTTCATGGTCTGCCGGAACGCCGTCTCGAATGGCGGTCTCGACCTGTTCGACCTCGACTGGTGCGCCGACAAGGCCAGCGCCCGCACGATGCGGTCCTATCATTCGGCCCTGCGGGACGCTGGCGGAGAGTTCCGCTCCGC
Source organism: Phenylobacterium sp. (assembly GCF_041920015.1). GTDB lineage: Bacteria > Pseudomonadota > Alphaproteobacteria > Caulobacterales > Caulobacteraceae > Phenylobacterium. The sequence continues at coordinate 39,095 of NZ_JAYRST010000020.1, read as the reverse complement.
CAGCCTGACGATCAGGATCGCCGCCCGCTAACCGCACTTGGAATAGCCGCAGTCCGAGCAGGTGTCGCATCCCTCCTGGCGGTGCAGAGCGGCGGACCCACATTGCGGACACGGGCTAGGCGGGATGGCCCGCACGATCGGAACGGAGGCGGCGTTTTCCAGGGCCGCCTCCGACCCCGCTCCGTCCAGACGCAGGTGCCGTTCGATCACCCCGCCGATCGCCGCCAGCAGCGAAGGCACGTAGCGGCCGTCGAGCCAGGCCCCGCCCCGCGGGTCGAACACCGCCTTCAGTTCCTCGGCCACGAACGACACGTCCCCGCCGCGCCGGAACACCGCCGAGATCATCCGCGTCAGCCCCAGGGTCCAGGCGTAGTGCTCCATGTTCTTGGAGTTGATGAAGATCTCCATGGGGCGCCGCGCTCCGCCGACATGAGCGTCGTTGATGGTCACATAGACCGCGTGAGCGCTTTCGGGCCATTTCAGCTTGTAGGTCGCGCCCTCCAGACGGTCGGGGCGCGGGGTCAGCGCGTCCGCCGCGGCCTGTGGCGCTTGCGGCGGGGTTTCCGTCGCCGCCGCGACCGACAAGACCGAGCCGGTCACCGCGTTGGGCCGATAGGTGGTCAGGCCCTTGCAGCCGGTGCGCCACCCTTCCAGATAGACGTCCGCGAAATCGTCGAAGGCGATGGTCTCCGGGCAGTTCACGGTCTTCGAGATCGAGCTGTCGATCATCTCCTGGGCGGCGGCCTGCATGCGGAGGTGGTCGGCCGGCGTCAGGGTCTGGGCGCTGACGAAGACGTCTTCCGGCGGCGGCTTGGAGCCATGCAGCCGCTTCCAGACCGCCAGGGCGTAGTCCTCCACGGTTTCGGCCTGGGTCGAACCGTCGGGCTGGCGGATCTTGCGATCGTAGGAAATGGCGAACACCGGCTCGATGCCCGACGACACGTTGCCCGCCAGCAGCGAGGTGGTGCCGGTCGGGGCGATCGAGGTCAGGCATCCGTTGCGCAAGCCATGGCGTAGGATGAGTCCGCGGGTCTCCTCGTCCAGCGCCTGCAGATTGGGGCGGTCCAGGATCTGCGGATCGTAGAGCGGGAAGGGCCCTTTCTCGGCCGCCAGCTCGGCCGAGGCGCGATAGGCCTCGCGTCGGATCACCGCCAGCCAGCGGCGCGTCAATTCCACCGCTTCGGGCGCGCCGTAACGCGCGCCGCAGAAGATCAGGGCGTCGGCGAGACCCGTGACGCCCAGCCCGATCCGTCGCTTGGCCTTGGCCTCCAGTTCCTGGGCCTCGAGCGGATAGCGCGAGATGTCGATCACGTTGTCCAGCAGGCGCACCGCCGTCCGGGTGAGGTCGGCGAGGCGCGCCTCGTCGAGACTCGCTCCGGGCGTGAACGGCGCATCCACCAGCCGGGCGAGATTGACCGAGCCGAGCAGGCAGGCTCCGTAGGGCGGCAGCATCTGCTCGCCGCAGGGATTGGAGGCGATGATCCGTTCGCAATAGGCGAGATTGTTCTTCTCGTTGACGCGGTCGATGAAGATCACGCCCGGTTCGGCGCAGTCGTAGGTGGCCTGCATCAGCCGGCGCCACAGGTCGGCGGCGCGCACCGTCTTGAACGTCGTCCCGCCGAAGGTCAGCGGCCAGTCGTCGTCGCGGGCCAGGGCTTCGAGGAAGGCGTCGGTGACCAGGACCGAGAGGTTGAAGTTGCGCAGGCGTGTCCCGTCGCGCTTGGCGTCGATAAAGGCTTCGATGTCGGGATGGTCGATGCGCAGGCATCCCATCATCGCCCCCCGGCGCTGACCCGCCGACAGGATGGTGCGGCACATCGCGTCCCAGACGTCCATGAAGCTGAGCGGGCCGGAGGCGTCGGCGCCGACGCCGTGGACCGGCGCGCCCGCCGGCCGGATGGTCGAGAAGTCCATCCCGACGCCGCCGCCCTGCTGCAGGGTGCGGGCCGCCTCCTGGATGTGGCCGAAGATGCCGCCCAGGTCGTCGGGGATTTCGCCCATGACGAAGCAGTTGAACAAGGTCACCGAGCGCGCGGTCCCGGCGCCGGCGATGATCCGCCCCGCAGGCAGGAACTGGAAGTCCTGCAGACTGCCTAGGAAGCGCTCGCGCCAGACTTTGCGAAGCTTCGGCGGCTCGGCTTCGGCGACCGCCGTGGCGATCCGCGCCCAGGTCTCTTCGATCGCCGCATCGCCGCCGTCTCCGGCGGGTGCGAACCGGTATTTGCTCGCCCAGATCTCCGAGGCGAGGGGGTTGTCGAACGCCATGGCCGTCTCCTTTCGAGCCGTCACGCTGACTGATTCAAATCGGATCGGAATTGTCGCCTGACAAGGAACGGGGCGACGGATGTCGTTTTGCCGAGTCTTCCGAAAAATTCCCGAGTCGGCGCCCCGCTGGTTTGAGCCAACGCAAAGTCGGCCGGCGGAAGTCCGGGCAGGGTGACTCATCATTCACCTGCGCACCGGGGCCGGCGAAGACAGATGCGCCCGGCCGGCGGAGCGCGCAGACAGCGGCAGGACGCCCATGACCGGCACCGCCCAAGCCATTCGCGGCCATAAGGGCTTGGCCCTGTTCAGCGGCGGGTTTCGCCCGTTCTTCCTCTTTGCGTCGCTCTGGGGCGCCATCGTCGCGCCGATCTGGGTCGCCGCGCTGCACATGAACGGAGGGCTGGTCGGTGGCTTGGACGGCCGCGCCTGGCACGTCCACGAAATGCTGTTCGGCTTCCTCTGCGGCGTGATCGCCGGGTTCCTGCTCACCGCCATTCCCAACTGGACGGGGCGCCTGCCGGTGACGGGACGGGGCTTGGCCGGGCTCTTCGGCCTCTGGGCGGCAGGACGGCTGGCCAGCCTGGCGCCGCCCGCTCTGATGCCTCTGGCGGCCGTGGTGGATGCGAGCTTTCTGGTGGTGTTCGCCGCCGCCGTCTGGCGCGAGATCATCGCCGGCCGCAACCGGCGAAACCTTCCCGTCTGCCTGATGGTGACGCTGCTGGCCGCCGCCAACATCCTCTACCATTTCGCGCCCTGGCTCGCGGGCGCCGACCAGTTGGCGCAGAGGCTGGCCCTGGCGCTCGCCGCGGGCCTGCTTTCGCTGATCGGCGGACGGATCGTTCCGAGCTTCACCCAGAACTGGGTCGGCGCGCGCGGCATTGCGCCCGGACCTACGCCTTTCGGGCGCTACGACGCCTTCGTCCTGGCCTTGACCGTTCTGGCGCTCGGCGCCTGGATCGTCGCGCCGTTCGCGTCGGCGGCGGGCTGGCTGCTCGCCGCGGCCGGCGTGGCGCACGCCGTCCGGCTGCTGCGCTGGCGCGGCTGGAAGGCGCGGGCTGAGCCGCTGGTGTGGATCCTTCACGTCGGATACGCTTGGCTCGCCCTGGGTCTTGGCCTGATCGGGGCGGGCGTTCTGGCGCCGTCGCAGGTTCCAGCGACCCTCGGCGTCCACGCTTTGGGCGCGGGCGCGGTCGGGGTCATGACCCTCGCCGTCATGACGCGCGCGACCCTTGGCCATACGGGCCGGCCGCGGGAAGCCGACCGCCGGACGGTCTGGATATATCTGGCGGTGCTGGCCGCGGCCCTGACCCGGCTGTGCGCGCCGCTGCACGACAATTCACCGGTTCTGCTCGCAGTCTCGGCCGGCCTCTGGACGCTGGCCTTCGGCGGCTTCGCCCTCGTCTACGGGCCGTTGCTGATCGGCCAGCGCGCCGGCCGGGCGGGCTGAGAGCCGCATATAATCACAGGGAGATCGAGATGGCCGAGCCAGGCATCCACTGCGAGCCGCTCAGGCGCAACGGCGCCTATCTGAAGGGCGTGATGACGCTCCACACGCCGCATACGCCGGACGCGGTCTGGGCGGCGCTGACCGAGCCGGAACGCCTCGTCGACTGGCTGGCGCCGGGCGAGATCGAACTGCGTCCCGGCGGCGCGGTGAGGCTCGACTTCGAGCAAAGCGGGGTGGTGATCGACAGCCAGGTTCTGCGCCTGAACCCGCCTACGACGCTCTCCTATTCCTGGAGCCGCCCAGGCGAGCCGCTTCGTCCTATTGACTGGACCCTGGTCGCAGATGGCGAGGAAGGCTCGCGCCTGACGCTCTGCGTCCAGGTCCCGGGCGGCGAGGACGCGGCGCGGGCCTGCGCCGGCTGGGCGGCCCATCTGGAGATGCTCGCCGCCTGCCTCGAGGGCGTGCCGGTGAAGTTCCCCTTCGAGACGTTCCAGGCGCGCCGCGCCGCCTATGCCGCCGGTCACGCGCCGAGCGACTGAAGATTCTCAGGAAAGGGCGGCTCGTTCCAGGTCCGCCGCGGCGAAACGCGAAGGGCCGAAGGCGGTCGCAACCAGGCCGTGGTCGAGGAGGGCGCGCGGGACCGGCCGATCGAGCAGCAGCGCCGCGGCCAGTTGCGCTGCGGCGGGCGCCGTTTGCACGCCCATCCCGCCCAGTCCGGCGAACCAGAAGAAGCCGGAAGCCTCGCCCGACCATCCGATCACCGGAAGACCGTCGGAAGCGAAGGTGCGAAGGCCCGCCCATTGATGGCGGATGTCCGTGATCTCGTAATCGGCGACGGACTGAAACCGCATCAGGGCGCAGGCGATGTCGAGCGGATCGGCTTCGGCGTCGCAAGGCGGGGACGGCTCCTCGTCGGCGGGCGCGATGAGCAGCTTTCCGGCGAAGGGCCGGAAGTGGAAGCGGTCGTCGACGTCCTTCACGATCGGCCAGCCGGTGAAGCCGGCGACCGGCGGCGGATCGATCAGGGCGAGGGTCCTTTGCCGCGGCTCCAGGCGCAGAGGCACCAGCCCGGCTTCGCTGGCCACGACATCGGCCCACGCTCCCGCGGCATTGACCAGGACCGGTGCGGCCAGGCTCCAGCCGTCGCCTTGCAGCTTCCAGAGGCCGCGATTGCGTTCGATAGCGTAGTCGCCGATGCAGAGGCGGATTTCGGCGCCGTGCTCCTGCGCCTCGCCAAGCCATCGCCTGTGCAGCCGGCGGACATCCAGGTCGCCGGCGTCCGGTTCGAGCAAGCCGGTGATGTCCGGCCGCAGGATCGACGCCAGTCGCCGGGTCGCGGCCGCCGTCAGTTCGATCCCGCCCGGGAGCCGCGCGGCCAGATCGGACAAGGCCGGCAGTTGAGCGGGCCGTGCGATATGCAGCGCTGGCCGGGGGCGGAGGAGCGGGCCGTCGAAGCCGGCGGGCGGCGCCTCGAAGAACGCCCGGCTGGCTGTGGCGAGGGACCGGCCCGCCGCAGCGCCGTGAGAGGGCGTGAACATGGCCACCGCCCGTCCGGTGGTGTGCAGGCCGCAGGCGGCTTCGCGTTCGATCAGCGTCACGCGCCGATGCCGCGCCAGATGCGCCGCCAGGCCTGCCCCGGCCATGCCTCCGCCAATAATGATGACGTCCGGTTGCGAATTACGGGTCATGTGCGGTCCTCCGCGGCCGGAGCAGGTGCGGCGCCTTCGGCGCTGGCGGTCAGCGCGAAGGACGGCGGCCACTTCGCCGGCACGACCCGAAGCTTTGCGGGAACGTCAGGCGGTGGCGGAAGGCGAGAGCTCAGGCGCAGGGCGCTGGCGAGGGCCTCGATCGGATGCGCAAGGCGTTGTGTCGATGGCATGGCGTCACCTCCCCCCACGTGAAATTAGCGGCGCCCGGACGCAGTCGGGACCGGCTCGGTCAAGCGGCGGCTTGATGTAAGCCAGGGAGCGTCGGTCGCCCCGCCGCCCGCGTGATTTGCGGCGGATCAAAGTCGGCGCGCGCCAGGCAGGTAGAGTGCCTGGGCGGCTTCGGCGGGCTCCCTTCGGTTCGCGCAGGGCCGCGCCGTTGCGCCGGAATATCCCATCCGGCCGCGGCCGGGCGCCGGACGGGGAAGCCGGCGCCCACCTCTTCTTGTCCAGGATGAGCCTAGTCACGGCCGCGGCGGACGATAGGTCTCGAGCGTCTGGCTGCGTTCGCGGTCGGGCTTGCTGATCAAGGTGATGTCGGAAGGAAGATGCTTGTCGATCAGAGGGTCGGGCTTGGCCAGCCGCTCGAGCGCGACGGGCCGCGAGATGGTCACGTGGGGGCCGTCGACCTCGACCCCGTAATCCGCCAGGCTGGCGAAGGCGCGCGACAGATTTTCCGGGGTCATGCCGAGCAGGGAGGCGATGAACCGCTTCTCGTAGGGCAGGGTGAGCGTCGCGTCCGATCCCTGGCGGCTGCGCTGGGCCAGCAGGTAGTTGGCCAGCCGCTCGACCCCGCCGCGCAATTTCTGGTTCTTGATGGCTCGGACCACGCCCTGATAGCAGCCCGACAACTCCAGGGCGACGGCGCTGGCGAACCGGACATCTTCCTCCAGTTCGCGCCGCAGGGCCGCGCCGGGGATCATCAGGATGTCCGAGCGGCCGACCGTCCGGGCGTTCATGGTGGCGGGCGCATCGAGGATGACCGCGGCCAGGATGAAGGTGGAGACCGGCCCCAGCACGGCCAGGGTGGTTTCCTTGTCGTTCCACGTGCCCGACAACTCCACCGAGCCGTCCAGCAGGACGTAGAGGAAGTCGACGGGATCGCCCTCGGCCAGCAGGTCGGCGCCGGCGGGAAACCTCTGGAGAAAGGCGCCGGCGGCCAGGCGAGCGAAGACCTCGTCCGCGATGGAGACGAACAGCGGCAGCCGCCGGACGCGTTCAAGATCGGCGCTGCGGATCGACACGGGCAATCTCGGCGACGTCGGAGCAGGAGCGTCCAGACGCCCCGAACACGTGAAGGATCGAATGCGAGGGCCTTGGCCGGCGACCCCAGGTCATGAACCGCTCCTCCCTTGGCATGGCCGCATTTGGCCTAGAGCGTGATCCGTTTCGATAGAACCGGACCACGCTCAAGATTCTTTGAATTCAGAGCATTTTCTGCGCCGAACCGGCGTCCGCTTCGGCGGAAAATGCTCTAGTTTCGGAAGTCTCTCGCGCGGCGGGGGTTTGCGCCTTGATCAAGGTCAACCGGCGCGGTTGTCGCCGTAATTACGGCGCGCTGGCCGGCTCGGTGCCTCCCCGACCCGAGCTGCTTTCCGCCTTGTTCTTTTCGGTACGCGCCCAGACGCTGTCGCGCGGACCCTCGACCATCCGCCGCCGCGCCGAACGTGCGGACATCGCCAGCAGCACCGCCAGGGCGATCGCCGTGAGGTCGATGGCGATCAGGGCGGGCGAGACGTACCAGTCAGGGCCGGCTGCGAGGCTCGCCAGGGGAACCGCCAGCATGGCCGCGGCGCCTGCGATGGCCAGTTCGAACCCGCTGCGCGCCGCGCCCCGCGCCAGCGCCCAGCCGACGAACGCCAGGAAGACGGCGTAGTAGATCGCGCTGTGGATGCCGGGCGTGGCGTCGTGGGCCAGCAGCTTGGCGGCCGCAACGCTGGCCGAAACGCCGGCGACGCAGCCCAGCGGCACGCCGACCGTCAGCGCGCCCAGGACGCGGGTCGAGCGCGTCTGCTCCACCAGGCCGGCCTTGCGTTCGCGCCGGCGCCGGGATTCGATCCAGAGCAGATTGCCGGTGTAGAAGATGAACGCGCCCGACAGCCCCAGGAGGAAGTAGGCCCACCGGATCGGCGCGCCGCCGAAGCTGCCGAAGTGCAGGGCGAAGAAGCTGGTGATCGTGGCCGACCAGCCGTCCTGGCGGCCCGGCATATAGTCAGTCGCCTTGATCTGGCCGGTCGCCGGATCGACGCCGGCGAAGCCGTAGGTCGGGCCGCGCGTGCCGAAGCGCGGGTCCGAACCGGCCACGCGCAGGGAGACCGAGCCGTCCGGCCGCCGGCTGTAGTCGAGGACGATCGGGGTGAAGCCGGGCGCCTGCTCGCCCAGCCGGGCGACGATCTCGGCCGGGGGAAGGATCGCTGGCTGCGGGCCGGCGGCCTCGCGCGCCGGCCGGTCGGGCCGCCCGAACGCCGCCGCCTGGGCGTCGTAGAACTGGTCGTGGAAGGCGAAGACCACGCAGGTCAGCGCCATGACGAGATGGAACGGCAGGCTGAAGACGCCCAGCAGGTTGTGGATGTCGAGCCACATGCGCTTGACGTTCTTGCCGATACGCAGGGCGAACAGGTCCGAGACCAGGCTCGGCAGCAGAACCACCAGGCCCGACACGATGGCGATCGCATAGAGCAGGGAGATCGCGCCCATGATCGGCATGGCGATCTCATGCGGCAGGAAGGTCAGGCCGACCTGTTGGTGCAGCACGTCGATGAACTGGGCGACGGGCGAGGGCCCGGTGGTCTCGACCTGCAGCGACCCGTCCGGCGCCAGCGAGGCGTAGTGGGTGGTTCCGCCGCCGTGTTCGTCGCCCGAGGCGTCGGTCCAGCTCATGCGAGCCGGCCGCGCGGAATCGACGGCCAGGCTGATCTCGTAGTCCTTGGCGGCCTGGGGATGGGCGGCGAGCACCTTGTCGATGAGCTCGGGCGTGCGTTCGAGCGAAGGTGGCGGCGCCAGACGGCTGGGCGGCGAGGCCCAGCGCTGGAGCGGCTCCTCGAACATGGTGATCGCCCCGGCGTAGAAGGCGATGAACAGGGCCAGCCCGGAGATGATCCCGACCCAGCCGTGAATCTCCTTGTACATCTTCACGAGATCGGTCGGCAGTTTCATACGGCGAGGCCTCCGAGCATGTAGAGGGCGCCCCAGAGCACCAGGTTGGCCAGGGCGAGCCACCCCCAGGCGCGGGCCGAAGAACGGAACATGAAGCAGAACGACAGCACCCCGGCCCAGACCGGCGCCATCAGCCACATGGCGAGCTGGCCCTTGGTCGAGAAGAAGGTGTCGCCGACGCCGCCCAGGACCTTGAAGAGGCCCCCGGCGCCGAGCGCCAGGAGGAAGCCCAGGATCAGGCCGGCGCTCGACTTGCCAAGCCAGTCATTGCTGGAAAGCGCGCGTTTCATCTCTTGCCCTTCGGGGGACCGCGCCACCAGGCGACCGCCAGGGGCGCGAAGGACCAGACCAGCATCGCGCCAGTCATCCAGGTGAACACCGCCGTCGCCGGCCCCATGATCGCCAGCAGCGGAGCCAGGGCGAGCAGCAGGGTCAGCCATCCCCCGACGAGGCAGGGCCTGGGCAACGGCTTCGCCGCGAGCTTCTGCGTCGGCGCCGCCATGTAGAGCAGGATCGTCCCCGCACAGACCAGGAGGCCGGCGACCCACCCCATCATGGCGCAGGCGTCTCGGAGAGAGCGGTCAGGGTTCGGACCAGCGCGGTCCGGAACAGAGCGCCGTGGGACTGGTCGGGGAGTTCCTGGAACGTCACGTCGACGCCGGCCGCCTGCAGCCGCCCGACGAAAGCCTCCAGGGTTCCCGGCGGCAAGGAGCCTCTCATCGGCGTAGGCGCGCGCTGATCGGGTCCGCGACGCTGGCCGCCGCCGGCCACGATGTCGAGGCTCAGCGTCTTGCGGCGAGGATCCTGGAGGAAGGCCGTTTCCCGATTGAGCACTTCGCCCGCGTTCCACCAGAGGGACGGGTCGGCGGCAGCGTAGTGCTGGAACACGCCGGGGCGGGCGAGGGCCGCATAGAGAGTCAGCAGGCCGCCATAGGAATGGCCCCAGAGCGTGCGCCGATCGGGATCGACCCGCAGACCGGCCTCGGCCTGCGGCATGATCCGATGTTCGATGAGCCGCAGGAAGACATCGGCGCCGCCGCCCGGACGGCTCATGTCGTCGGCGGCCGGCTTCCCATCCATTCGCGGCGGCGTGTAGTCGAGCGCCCGCGCCATGATGTCGAAACGGGTGTCGACGTCGTAGCCGATCGCCACCAGAACGGGCGCATCGCCGGCGGCCAAGGTGGCGAGCAACGCCTCGTCCAGCGCCGCCACTGCGGCGTTGCCATCCAGGAGGTAGACCACCTGGCGGCCCTTGGCCGGCGCAGGCTTTCGCGGCTCGGCGACCTGGACCTTGTAGCGGCGCAGGCCGTCTTCGGACGTCACGACGAAGGTGCGGAAGGCGTAGGTCGCCGAGCCGCGGTCGGCGATGGTGGGACCGAGCGGTTCCTGCGGTCGCGGCTGCGCCTCGGCGTTCGCCGCCGTCAGGGCGACGCAGGCCATAAGGGTGGCGGCGAAGACCCGCGCCCGCGAAGGTGGGGCGGCGTTGGAGGATGTGGCGGTGCGCATGGGTTAGAAATCGACGTTGACGCCGAGCCAGTAACGCCGTCCGTCGCCCTGGAAGTCGTAGTCGGCGACATCGAGCACCTGATCCCCGATGTTGTAGACCCCGAACTTGACCGCGACCTTGTCGACCACGCGCCACGTGCCGCCGAGGTCGACCGTGGTGTAGCTCGGATAGCGGCGGGCGACCTGGCGGGTTCCCTCGAGCACCGGCCGGCCGTTGGCGCCCACCCGCAGGCCGGCGTTGATCTCCTCGCCGTGGTAGTTCGCCGCGGCCCAGAGCTCCAGGGCGTCCGTGGCCTGGAAGTCGCCGCGCAGGTTGGCCATGTGCTTGGGCGTTCGCGATAGCGCGTAGCCCTTGTAGTCACCGGACTTCTGTTCGGAATCCGTGAAGGTGTAGCCGGCCTTCAGCGACAGGCGGTCGGCGACCCGCGCACGGGTGCTGAATTCGAACCCTTGGATCTGCGCATCCGAAAGGTTGTACCAGTACCAGAGCCGATAGTTGGGGTCGTCGCTCCATCGCGCCACCTGACCGTTGGCCAGGAAAACCTGAGCGCTTTCGATCTTGTCCTTGAAGTCGGTGCGGAAGACCGTGGCGGTCACGGAGATGTCCGGCGTCGGCTGATAGAGCGCGCTGATCTCGTAGTTGGTGCTGGTTTCGGGCCGGATGTTCGGGTCGCCGATGATGACGCCGCAGGTGCCCGCGGGCCCATAGCTGCAACCGCCGCCGCCGGTGGTGTAGGCATAGCCCGGCGCGACCTGGCGAAGCTCGGGCGCGCGGAAGCCGGTCGAAACGCCGCCTTTCAGGGTCAGGGCGTCGTTCAGGTTCCAGACCGCGTAGAGCCGCGGGCTCCAGTGGTCGCCATAGCGCTCGTGGTCGTCCACACGCACCCCGCCGGTGATGGCGAAGTTGGGCACCAGCCGCCATTCGTCCTCGATGAAGGCGGCGCGTTGCCAGACCTTGAAGGTTCCGTCGAGGTTGTTGCGCCGTCCGGGATTGATGTCGACCAGCTCGTTCCGGATGAACTGGCCCCCGAACACCAGGTTGTGGTTCCCGAGCGGAGTGTCCGCGAGCGGGAGGTTGAAGAGGGCGTCGGCGACCGTGTTGGTGATCTCGGGCGCACGGACGTCGCGGACATAGTCGGTGTTGCCGACGCCGCGCTGATAGGCCTTGCGCTGGGTCTGCTCGCGCAGCACCGAGAGGGCGCTCGTGCCCCAGTCCCAGCGGCCGTTCCAGCTCAGGGACCCGGAGTTGCGGACGCTCGTATTGTAGCTGTCGCGCCCGGCGGCGGCGAGGTTGTGGCCCGCCGTGCTGTCGCGGCGGACATAGGTCCGGTCGGCCTGGAGCAGGACTTCGTGCCCGTCCGCCGGCAGCCAGGCCAAGCGTCCGGTGAGGTTGTAGTCGTCCGCCGCGTTGACACCGTTGAGGATCTTGTCCTCCTGGCGGTCGTATTTGCGGCCCCAGAGCTGGACGCCGAGCTGTTCCGACACCAGCGGGCCGGCGACATAGAACTGGCCCTGGCGCCAATCGCCGGCGCGGCCGTGTTCCTGGCCGATATAGTCGACCCCGACCGATCCTCCGAAGCGCTCGGGAACCTTCTTGGTGATGATGTTGATCACTCCGCCGATGGCGTCCGATCCGTAGAGCGAGGACATCGGGCCGCGAACCACCTCGATCCGCTCGATGGCTCCGGCCGGCGGGGTGAAGCTCTGTTCCAGGCCCGCATTGCCGTTGACGCGGGTGTCGCGCGTGGTCTGGCGGCGGCCATCGACCAGGATCAGGGTGTAGCTGCCCGGCAGGCCGCGGATGAATACGTCCTGGGTGTTGGAGCCGCCGCTGATGCTGATGCCTTCGACATCCCGCAGCGCATCGGTCAGGTCGGCGACGGGGCGGCGGGCGAGGGTTTTGGCCGTCACGATGGAGATCGACGCCGGGGCCTGGGCGACGGTCTGTTCGCGCGTGCTGGCGGTGACGACCACTTCTTCGACCGCGTTGGCTTCGGCGGCGGTCTGGCCCGCGGCTGCGGAAGCGCAAGCCAGGACTGCGGCGGTCGCCAGCAGCGCGGCGCGGAACGGAACTCTGACGGGCATCACCCTATCCCCAAACTCGACGGATTTGTTGCGCTGATATTGCTAATCAGTTGCAATAGCAACCCCTCCCAATGGGCTGCTCGCTATGAGTCTGGAGCGCGTTTTCAAGGGAAATGGCGGCGGCTCTTCGAGAGCCGCCGACGGGGAATTATCTCTGGGCGGCCTGGGTTTGCAGGTCCCGCAACCGGGCGGCGATGCGTCCGGCTTGAGCCGCCCAGCAGCAGAGGTGGCCAGCGTCCCAGATCTCGATTGCGCCGCGATCGCCCGCCAGCTTCCTAGCGCCCGGCTCGAGCGCCGCGGCTGGGGCCACGCGGTCTCTGTTTCCAAGCAGGTGGAGTTGAACGACTTCGGGAAGCGGCGCGATCGGCGGCGCGGCCAGGGGCGTGGTCTGCGTCGCCGTCGCCCACGTCGACAGGTCCAACGGGGCGGCGAGGGTGACCAGGGCCTCCACATCGGTGCGGCGGGTCGCCAGGACGGCTGCAATCACCCCGCCGCCGGACCAGCCGACCAGAATGACGCGCTGAGCCTGAGTGTGCGCCTTGAGCACATCGACGCCCGCCGCCATCGTATCGATCTGAGCTGGGCTGAAGCGCTCCTGGCTCCAGGCGGGCTCGGCGCAGGACGCATCCTGCCGCCGCACGTATTGGCACGGCCGCGCCAGCCAGGCGGCGTTTCGGTCGGGCCAGGCCATGGCGATGTCACGCCCCACCGCATGACCCGGAGTCGGGTCCCGAGTGGGACGGCCGCGTGCGTCGTGCGCGCGGCCGTCGCCCTCCAGAACGACGACGAGCACCTCTCCATTGCCCGCCGCCGTCTGCATGCCGGCCTGGAGCGGCCGGCCGCCGGCGTCGATGCGGAACTGCGTCCATCCGCGCTTACCGGCCGGCGCCGTGGCGCAGGCCGACAGGGCCGTCAGAAGGACGAAGGCGGCGCAAGCCCGCGCCGCCCGGCTCCACATCAGAAGCGGCCGACGAGGGTCGCCCCGACCTGGGCTTCCTTCTCATGCGACTTGCCGACCACGGTCGACGCGCCGATGTCCACCGAGACCGCGGGGGTCAATTGGAAAGCCACGCCGGCGCCGAGACGACCGAAGTCGCGGTCGGAGCCGAAGTTGTTCTCCAGGTCGCGGTTCCAGCTCGCGCTGACGTACGGCGCGATGGTTTCCCCGGTGTAGATCAGCACCCCGCCGACATTGAGCAGGCTCATGTCGGCCTTGGTCTTGCCGATCGCCCGGCCGGCGTTGTCGACATAGCCGTCGGTCTGCGAGCGCGACACGAACACCGAGGCGGACGGCCTCAGCACCCAGTTGTCGGCCAGGTCGACGAGGCCTTCCACGCCGAGGCTTCCGAACACCTGGTCGCGTTCGGTCTTGCCCTTGGAGGACAGGATGCCGAACTGCCGCGACAACTCCACGTCCTGGCGGCTCGTGCCGAGGGTGCCGATGATCTGCACCCTGTCGAGCGGCGAGATCGCGCCATAGATCCCGCCGGTCCAGCCGTCGGAGCTGAAGGCAGTCGAAGGACCGTCCATGTCGAGGTCGCCCCACGAGGCGAAGACGCCCAGCACGCCGCCGCCCGAGAAGCTGTAGTCGAGGCCGACCGCCGCCGAGCGCGCGTCGCCCTTCTCGTTGCGTCCGCCGCGCTTGTCCTTCAGGCCCAGGCCGCTGACATTGCCCCAGGCGCTCAGGCCGCTCGCCGAATCCCCCGCCGAGAGCCCGCGATAGTTCGAGGTGAAGGGGCCCAGGCCCGCCGCGGCGAACAGCGACTGCAGCCGCCCGCCGATCATCGACTGGATCGACGACGCTGTCAGTTGGTCGTTCAAGAGCGCCTTGAGGAATTGATCCGCATAGACGTCGTTGAGCAGCATCAGGTTGCCGGTGGCGATCGTAATGACCGTGCCGTCGGGCGCCACCATCGTCTGCTGGCCCGGCGTGACCGGGTTGGTGGGCGTCGTGGGCGTCGTGGGCGTGGTGGGGTTGGTCGGCGTTGTCGGTGTTGTAGGCGTCGTCGGAGTCGTGGGTGTTGTCGGCGTGGTCGGGGTGGTTCCGCCCGCTTGAGACGCGAAGATCGTCGAGCAGGCTCCGCTGCCGCTCACGGTCTTGGCGCCGGCGTCCACCGTGCAGGTGAAGGCCGAGGTCACGCCGCCGCGGGTGACGTCGCCGGTATAGGTCTGGACCAGGCCGCTGGTGGAGATGTTGGTGAAGTTGACGGTCGCGGGATTGTTGGTGAACTCCGGGCCGCCGCTGATGATGATCTTCATCTGGGTCGGCCCCAGAACGGTCGTCTCGATCTTCGTACCATCCGCCGCGACGATGGTCGTCGTGCCAGCCGATGTCGGGATGACGGGCGGTTGAGGCGTCGTCTGCGCATGAGCCGCGCTCCCGCACAGCGCCACGAGCGAGGCGCCGGCAAGCATAGAAGCAATCTTAATCAAGGAAATTTCCCCCTATTCCGAGCAAGACCGGCTGTGCCTGTGGAAGGCGGCGATACTCAATCCCCTGAACAGGGGAGGGCGGGGCGGCTTTCGGTGAGGCAAGCTGGCTTGAAGTGTGACCGCGTGCTGCGATTACAGGCTGGCGAAAGCCACGCCCGACAGGCATATCCTGGTTCGGCGTGGGGGGTGCTGCGCTTCAAGTCAAATAGCGGACGCAGCATGCGGGTTCTTCTCGGCATACTTCGTAATTCACTCGTGCTGGCCGGCGTCGGACTGGCGCTCGTCGCGCTGCTGTTGGTGCTGGCCACGGCGCAACCTTGGCTCGGACTGCGGTTTTCGGCGGATGGGGCGATGCTTGGCGTGCAGGCCGTTCCCGACGGGCCCGCCGCCCAGGCCGTGAAGGAACCGACGCCGCTTCAGGCGGTGCGGCTTGCGAACGGCGAGGTGCTGAAGCTGGAGCCGGGCGACCTGGTCGAGGAGCCGGACACCCTGGCCTCCTATGCTCACATGCGCCGTTTCTTCGCGCGCCAGACCGCCCTGGCCTCGGCCTTGCGGGAAGGGCCGGTCGAGCTGGTGCTGGGCGCGCCCGGCGCCGAGGGACGGGCCGTGCAGGTGACGGCCCAGCCCCGCCGGCCCCTCAGCGATCTTCCAAGCGCCTTCTGGGTGCAATTGGCCGTCGGCGCCGTCAGCTTCCTGATGGGAGCGTGGGTGTTGCGGGCGCGGCCCGACACCCTGGCTCCGCGGCT
The DNA here is from genome assembly GCF_041920015.1 of Phenylobacterium sp. Classification (GTDB taxonomy): domain Bacteria; phylum Pseudomonadota; class Alphaproteobacteria; order Caulobacterales; family Caulobacteraceae; genus Phenylobacterium. The sequence continues at coordinate 23,751 of NZ_JAYRST010000020.1, read as the reverse complement.
GTTCGCCCTGGCCAGCTTCGGCATCCTGGGTTTCACCTTCCCGGCGGCGCTGTACAGCACCCGCGAGATCGCTCTGGATGGCCGTCTGTTCGCGGCGCTTTCAGCCGCCAACCACTTCGGCGCCTTGCTGTTCGGCGCGACCATGATCGCCCTGCTGCTGGTCTATCCGCGCCGTCTGGTTCTTGGCCGATGGTTCGCCGCGCCGCTCGTGATTTTCGGCCTCTGGTGGGCGGCCGACACCCTGCGCCTTCCGAGCGGTCCCGCCTGGGGCGCCAATCTGCCGACCCTGATCGAGATGATCGCCATCCTGGTCTGTGCGGGCGTGCAGTACTGGCGGGCCGGCGCAGACCCGGCCGCCCGGACGATCCTGCGCTGGTTCGGCCTGGCCATCGCGGTCGGGGCCGGCGGCTTCGTCTTTCCTGTCGTCACCCCGCATATGCTGGGCGAGCAGGCGGTGGTCAGCCAGGGCTATGGCTTCCTGAGCTTCCTGATCATCCACCTCGGCATCGCCATCGGGGTGGCGCGCTACCGCCTGTTCGAACTCGATCGCTGGGCCTTTCGCATCCTGTTCTACCTGGTCGGCGCGGCCCTGCTGCTGGCCCTGGACGCTCTGCTCATCTCCGCGGTGTCGCTCGCCCGGATTCCGGCCTTCGGGCTCTCGCTGGCCCTCATCGCCGTTCTCTATCTGCCGCTCCGCGATCATGCCGCCCGATGGGTGCTGGGCCGCCGGGAGATTGACCGGGCGCGGCTGGCCAAGGACGCCATCGCCATCGCGCTCAGCCCAGGCCCGCAGGCGTTCGAAGCCAATTGGCGCAATCTGCTGGACGAAGTGTTCGAGCCGCTGGAGATCGTTCCGGCCGAGCTCTCCGCTCCCGTCGGCGTGACGCACGAAGGCCGCGCTCTGGCGGTCCCGGCGCTCGGCGGGGCGCCGGCCTTGAGGCTCGAACACCCGCGTCGCGGCCGCCGTCTGTTCAACAGCGGCGACGGGCGGCTCGCCGACGAGATATGCGCCATGCTGGCCAACGCCATCGACGGCCGCCGCGCCTACGAACGGGGCGTGGCTGAGGAACGCCGGCGCATCGCCCGCGACATGCACGACAATATCGGCGTGCAGTTGATGGGCGCGCTGCACAGCCAAGAACCTCTGCGCAAGGACCGGCTGGTCCGCGAGGCCCTCGCCGATCTGCGCAACATTATCAACGACGCCGGGGCCGATCTGGCCTTGCCCGACCTGCTCGCCGACCTGCGGCTGGAGTTCGCTGAACTGTTGGCCGCCCGCGGCATCGCCTTCGACTGGCGAGTGCTGGAGCCGGAGCATGTCCAGCTCGCCGCGCCCGGCGTGCAGACCTTGCGGGCCATCTTGCGGGAGGCGGTGAGCAACGCCTTCCGGCATGGCGAGCCGAGCCGGATCGCGGTGCAGATCGTCGCCAACGCGGCGGGCCTGCTGGTCGAGGTCTCGGACGACGGGCGCGGTTTCGAACTGGTCGAGGTCGTGCGCGGCAACGGCCTGTCGAACATGCGCCAGCGCATGGAGGCCCTGGGCGGGCGGCTCACCGTCCTTCCTTCCGAACGCGGCGTGCGTGTGCAGGCCCAGTTTCCGTTGAGCGGCGGTCGGGCGTGAAACGGGTCTTGATCGTCGAGGATGTCGCCGAGACGCGGCGCTGGCTGATCGATCTGGTCGGCCGCGCCTTCGCAGGTTGCGAAGTGCGTGAAGCGGCGACCCTGCGCGAGGGCGTCGCCCTGTCGGCGGCGGAAGACTTCGATCTCGCGCTGATCGACCTTGGCTTGCCCGACGGATCGGGCCTGGACGTGATGCGCAGCCTGCGCCAGGCGCAGAAGGACGTCGCCTGCGTGGTCACCACCGCCATGGGCGACGACGCCAACATCGTCGCGGCGCTGTCGGCCGGAGCCGACGGCTATCTCCTGAAAGACCAACCGGCCGAAAGCCTGGAACGCCAGCTCCGGCAACTGGCCGAAGGGGCGCCGGCTCTCTCTCCGGCGATCGCGCGCCGCATCATGGATCACTTCCGCCGCACGGGCCCCAGCGCCCCGCCGGACCAGGAACTCACCCCGCGCGAGCGCGACGTGCTGGCGCGGATCGGCCGCGGGCTTCGCAACGCCGAGGTCGCCGCCGACCTCGGCATGACCGAACACACCGTCGCCAGCCACATCAAGGCGATCTACCGCAAGCTTGGCATCTCCAGCCGCGCCGAAGCCTCCTGGCACGCGACCCGACTGGGACTCTAGCGGTCGATCAGCAGGCGCAGGAAGGTCGTGTCCGACCAGTCGTCCGCCGTGCGGGGACGCTGGAGAGCGGCCAGGTCGAGCCGGGCCTGGCGGACGATGACGAGGCCGGCCGAGGGGATGACGTACAGCCGCTGATCGCCGGCCCCGGCGGCCATCGCCATATCGGCTGGAAGTTCGGCGGCCCGCGGGCCGATGTCGCTGCCGGCGGCTGGGCCCAGGTCTGGCCCTGGCAGGGGCAGCCACCAGGTCAGGCCATAGCCGGGATTGGCCTCGGTCCCTTGGAAGAGTTCGCCGAACGCCTCGGGATCGACCAGCGGCTTTCCATCCTTGCGGCCGCCGCTGCGGACGAACTCGCCGACCTTGGCCCACTCCCGCGCCGACATCGCCGCTCCTTGCGGCAGCAACGGCCATCCATCAGGGCCTTTGCGCCAGGCAGCGTAGCCTATGCCCAGCGGCTGCAGCAGCCGGCGCTCGAGATAGGCGAGGGGGTCGGCAGGCTCGCCCCTGGCCGCCAGCTTGCGCGACAGCAGCTCGCCGAACACCTGCATCGGCGCCGGGCCGTACTGGAAGCGCGCGCCCGGCGCGGCGTTGAACGGCATCGTCACGGCCGCAGCGTAGGCGGGAGGCTGCCCGACCCGGCTGGGCAGCCCGGCGGTCATCGACAGAAGCTGGCGCACGCTCGCTTGCGTCTTCAGCGGATCGTCCCGCCACTCCGGCAGGGTGTCGGAGACCGGCTCGTCCAGCGTCAGGAGCCCGTCTTGAACCGCCGCAGCGGCCATCAGCCCGACCAGGCTCTTCGTCCCGGAATAGAGTTCGTGGCCAGTTTCGGCGTCGCCGGCGGCGTAGTGTTCGCATACGACCGCCCCGTCACGCAGCACGAGGACCGAGAGACCCCGGCGGGCGTCGGAATATTGCGCCGCCGCCAAGCAGGCCCGCTGGTCGGCGGGGTCGGCAGGCGCCGGACTTCGCGCGCCGGCTGCTCCTGCGCCGGCGGCCAGGGACAGGGTGATGAGCGTGGTGACGACTCGTTTCATGTGGCCTCCCTCCATGCGATATTATCGATAATATTTGCGCTTGGAAGTGGTGGTATCCTATGACCCAGTCTCAAGGACGGCCACGACGGACCAGCATGACTCAGACGGCGAGCAATCTTCCGCCCCAGGATCGCATGATCGCCGATGCGCTGATCGAAGACATAGTCGAGTGGCGCATTCCGCCCGGCTCATGGATCCGAGAGCGCGAAGTCGCCGAACGGTTCGGCGTGTCGCACGCTCCGGTGCGCGAGGCGTTCCGGCATGTCGCCAACACCGGTTTCATCAAGGTCGTCCCCTGGCGCGGCGCCCATGTGATCGAGATCGACACGCATGCGACCACCGAGGTCCTCGAGCTCTGGAAGGCGTTGTTCGGCGTCGTCTGCCGCATGGCCTGCACCGCGCTTACCGATGAGCAGGGCCAGGAGCTCTTGCGGCGGGTCGCGGCCTACAAGGCCGTGGTGCGCGAGACGCGCGATCCGATGCGTCACCTGGCGGTCTCCAACAGCGTCGGCGCCTATATCGCCCGCCGCAGCGGCGCGCCGATGGCGGCCGAACTGCTCGACCGCGTCGCCCTGTTCGGGCGATGGCAGCACCACACCGTCGGCATCGACTATATCAGCGGCATAGAGCCCCCGCCCGGCGTGACCTCGGCCGATCTCTACGAACAGCTTTGCCTGCACATCGTCGCACGGGTCCCGGACCTGGCCGACCAGGCGGCGCGTGACCTCATCGGGTTCAGCCAGGGTCACTTCACGGCGGCGTTGCAGGACTATTTCGCGCGCACCGCCCAGCCCGAGCCTGCGCCCAGGCGTCGGCGCAGCGCCCCGAAGGCCGCGTCGTGATGCGGGTTTCGCGACGCGGCGTCCTGACTGCTTCCATCGCCGGCCTGGGGGCCGGGGCGGCTGAGGGAATGACCATGGATCCATTCACGGTGAGCGCCGCCCAGGCGGACCTGGAGCGCTATGTGGGTTTCGGCGTGAAGGCCTCCGGCGGGCCGGGCGACCGCGCGGCGGGCGCATGGCTCGAAGCCGAGCTTCGCGCCCTGGGTTTCGCGATCGAGCGGCAGACCTTCGAAGCGCCCTGGTTCGAGCCTTCCATCGCCGAGATCGCCGTCGACGGGCAAGTCGCCGCCGTCATCCCCCAGGCGGTCGTCGTCACTACCCCGCAGGACGGGATATCGGCGCCGCTGGTCCTTGCCGATGTCGGTGATCGGGCGCGCCTGAAGGGAGCGATCGCCCTCGTGTCCCTGCCGCATGCACGATGGTCCAGCCTGGTTTCGCCGGTCCCGCGCCAGAAGGCGCAGGCTGCCTTCGACGCGGGCGCTGCGGCGGTGGTGCTGATCACCCATGGCCCGACGGGGCAGGCCCTGGCGCTGAATGCACCGGCCGATGGGCCGATGTTCCCCCGTCCGGCCGCGATCCTCGCGCCCAAGGCCGCCCCGCCGTTCCTGGCCGCCGCGGCGCGCGGCGAGGTCGGGCGGCTGACCGTAGCCGGAGCGGGCGGGCGACGAGAGGCTTACAACATCGTCGCCAGGCTCGACCGCGGACGAGAACGGTGGCTGGTGGTCTCGACTCCGCGTTCGGGCTGGTTCGGCTGCGCGGGGGAACGGGGACCGGGCGTCGCGATCTGGCTCATGCTGGCGCGCTGGGCGGCGCGGGCGGATTTGCCGGTCAATGTCGCCTTCGTCTGCAACAGCGGCCACGAATACGAGAACCTGGGCGCCGCGCGCCTGCTGCACGATGCGGCGCCCAAACCGGCGCAGACAGCCTTCTGGCTGCACCTGGGCGCCAACGCCGCCGCGCGCGACTGGCATGAACTGGGCGGTCAGATGACCCCGCTGCCCAGCGCCGACCCCCAACGCTATCTCGGGGTCAGCCACTCTCTCATCGACGAGGCGCGGCGGATCTTCGCCGGGCAGCCTGGGCTGGAAGCGCCCTATCCGGCCGCCCCTGGCGCGGCGGGCGAGCTTGGGCACATCATCGCGGCCGGATACCCTGCTCTTGCGGGCGTGTTCGGGGCGCATCGCTTCCATCACGCGGCGGCCGATGACCTGCGGACCGTCGAGCCGGCTCACGCCGTCCAAGCGGCGATCGGATTCCGCGACCTGATCCAGTCCGCTCTCAAGTCGCTGTAATTACATACATTTCCTGAAGATTTCGCCGCTGTCGCCGAAGGGTTGACAAGCGCCTCCCCGCTTTTCATGCTGAAATTATCGATAATTTTTGCCGTTAAGGCATGGGGGGATTTTCCAGATGCGCCGCCGTGATCTCTGCCTCGTCTCCGTCAGTTTCGCCGCCATGGCCGCCTGGAGCGCGCCGGCCACGGCCCAGGCGCCGGCCCCCGGCGATGCGTCCGAGGTCACGGTCGGCGAGGTGGTCGTCACCGCCCGCCGCCGCGAAGAGCGTCTCGTGGACGTGCCGACCGCCGCCTCCATCATCGACGGCGCGCAACTGGCCGAGCGGGGCGGGGCGGGCGGCTCTGGCGAACTGCTCGCCACCCAGCCGAGCGTCCGGTTCAACAACCTGACCTCGACCCTGACCTCCGAGATTTCGATGCGCGCCTCATCGACCGCGCGGGCGACCAACGGCGATCCCAGCGTCGGCCTCTACCGGAACGGCGCCTATGTCGGCGGCGGCGCCATAGGCGGGCGCAACTTCAGCCGGCTCGACTTCTTCGACATCGGCCGGGTCGAGGTGTTGCGCGGCACGCAGGGCGCGCTCTACGGCCGCAACGCCGTGGGGGGCGCGGTGAACATCGTCTCGGCCCGCCCGGAGTTCGATCACGAGGGCTATGTCGATCTTCGCTACGGTTTCGACAACGAGAGCCTGCAGCTCCAGGGCGCGGCCAACCTGGCGCTGAGCGACACGTTCGCCCTGCGCATCGGGGCCGACTACATCGATCAGGACGGCGGCTTTTTCTACAACCCGCAGAACGGGGTCTATTTCGACCGCACCAGCGGTCTGGGCCTGCGCGGGCAGCTCCGCTACGCAAACGGCCCGCTGGACGTGAACCTGCTGGCTGAGTCGCAGCAGGCGACGATCCCGACCGTCATCTACCGCCTCTACATCCCCGCCGGTACGCCGGGCTTTCCGGGCGGCTACATCCAGCCGCAGTACAGCTATGGCTGGAGCACCCGCCCGCGGGCCGAGCAGGACATCGACGCCGTGACCCTCAGCGTCGACTACGACCTGGGTTGGGGCCGACTGACCTCGACCTCGATGTATCGCGAGCGGGATTCCGAATACGACCTGGACTCCGACGGCATCAACGCCGTCGACCTCGCCGCCGCGCGCGCGGCGGGTCAGGTCGGCCCCCTCACGCCAGTGGACCCGGGGGCCGCGGCCTATGTCGTCGACGTCACCCGAACCTGGAGCCAGGACATCCATCTCTCTGGCGCGGCTCTGGAGGGGCGGCTGGACTGGCTGGTCGGCGCCGAGGCCATGTCGCAGAAGAGCGCCTATTCCGTCAGCGCCGCACGCACCCCGACGGCCGCCAATCCGTCCATCGGCACCTATGCGCCGGCGGTCCTGACCTACGAGTCGGTGGCGATGTACGGCTCGCTCAACTACGCGGTCACCGAGGCCTTCAGCCTCGCCGGCGAACTGCGCTACACTCGCGACGACAAGAGCATCAGCGCTCGCCTGTACGACCGAGGCAGCGGCGCCGCGGTCGGAGGCCCTGCCCGCGTCATCGACGCCTCGAACGCGCCCTCGAACGTCTCCTACAACCTGACCGGCTCTTACGACCTGCCGATGAACCTTATGGTCTACGCCAAGGTCGGGACGAGCTACCGGGCCGGCGGCTTCAACACCAATCTGGGCGATCTGCGCCAACCGGTCCCGATCCAGGCTGGCTATGACGACGAAACCTCGACGAGCTGGGAGCTGGGCCTGAAGGGCGCCCCCCGCCGCGGCCTCTATGTCGCGGTCGCCGGTTACCGCAACGACCTCAAGGACATGATCGCGCAGGTCGACAACGGCTGCGCCCTCAGCAACCCGGTCTGCCCGGTGGCCTCGACCAGCTTTCTGACCAATGTCGGCAAGGCGAAATCCTGGGGCGTGGAGGCCGAAGTCGTCGGCCGCGCCCACCTTTTCGGCGGACTGCTCCGCGTCGCTCTCAGCGGTTCACGCCAGGGCGGACAGGTGACCTCCGGCGTGTTCGACGGGGTGAACCTGCCGCAGGTTCCCGACTGGCTGGCCTCGGCGGACCTCAACTATCGCCGTCCCTTCATCGGCGGCAGCGAGGTGTTCGGCAACATTCTCTACACCGCGCAATGGGGCGGGGCGCAGGAGATGCGGGCGACCAGCGTTCCGTTGGACGACTACGGACTTTTGAACCTGCGCCTCGGGGTGGCCGCCGGGCCGGTGGTGGTGACGGCTTTCGTCGACAACGTTGCCGATCAGACCTACCTCCTGGCGCAGGACGCCTCCATCCGTCGCTACAACCAGCCGCGGCTCACCGGCCTGCAGATGCGCTATCGCTGGTAGGATCGAGCTCCCTCGGGTTCTAAGGCGCCAGGAGCTGAAGGACGCTCCAGCCAAAATGTTCTCATTTTGTTCTTGCACTTCCAGCGGGTCGTGAGAAGATCGAAAGATGGTGGCGGGGGCGTATCTGATCGAGCGCGCCACTGCTTCTCGACATGATGAGGTGGTGCATGGGCGACGTATTCGAGACGATGGGAGACTATTACAGGCGCCGGCGGCGGGAGGTCGAAGAACTCGGGCGGCAAGCGGAAGCCGCTGCTCACAAGGTCTACGGAGATGCGCTCCGTGCAGGGCGGGAACTGGTTCTCCGAACTCCGGCGGAGGTCGCTCGCTACGGGGCCGATGTGCTCGCCGGCAGGAAGCCTACGCCCGCGTCCGCACCCAAGGCGGTCGCCGTCACGGCGAAGCCGGCTGCGGCGAAACCCAAACCTGTAGCGCGACCCGCGCCGGCGTCGGCGGTCCAGCGGACCGTCGATCAAGGCCTCGCCGCAGCCAGAGGCGCACAGGACGCTTTCACGCTGGGATTGGGGGATCGCGCCTATGCTGGCGTCCGCGCGCTCAACGACGCGGCCAATGGCGCCGATCTCGGCGCCGCCTGGCAGAGCCGCATGTCGGCAGAGCGCGCGCGTGATCAGTATGACGCCCGTAACTACCGCGCTGCGCGCACGGTGGGCGAGGTTGTCGGAACCGGCCTGGGATTCGCGGCCTTGGGGCCTGTCGACGCCGTACTCTCCGGCGGCGTCCGTATAGCCCAGGCCGCGCCGATGATCGCCCGCGAGGCTGCTGTGCTGGGCGGGGTCGGTGCGGGCGGCGGCGTCGCGACCCAAGCCTTGATGGACATCCAAAACCGGCGCCTGAGTTCTGCCGGCGACTATGTCGGTTCGGCCGCTGGCGGTGCGGCCGCCGCAGTCGCTTCGGCCAAGGGGCGGCCGGGACAGGCGGGCGCCATTGGGGGAGCGACCACCGCCGTGACCCAGGACGTGCTGAACGGGCGGCCCGCGGACTGGGGCGATGCAAGCCGGGCGGCCTTGGCTGGCGGCTACATGGCCGCGCCTTTCGGGCTGGCCGGGCGCCGGTACAGCGATGGACTTCCTATGACGGAGAAAGGCAAGTTGGGAGAAGCTATGGGACGTGTCCGCACCGCGGCCAACGGTCGGATGCCGGTTCAGGGTGGAGAGCGTGTGAAACTTCCAGGTGGTAAGATCACCGTACTCGATGAGGGAGATTCTCTCGCCTATATGAGCGAACAGAAGTTCGGACGGTCGATCCGTCGTCTCAGTCCCAATCAACAAAAGGCCTACGATTATTTCGGTGATCGCTACCGGGTGGATCATTTCCTGCCGCGCGATGTCGGCGCCGTCGTCGGCTATCCCTTCGGCCAACTTGGCTCTCATGCGGTGCTCGGCGATGAGTCGACGTGGTGAGCCTCTACGGGCCAAATATCTGATCGAGGTGAAGTCGCGATGAAGCCACGTCGGCGCAGCCCCGACTGGGTCGCATCGAAGGACATGCGGGCCGCCATCCAGCGCGAACTGGTTCCGGCCGCCTTGGAATTGGGATGGGTCGTCGTCAAACAGCGACCCATTCGCAAGGAAGAGCGGTGGTTTGGCTCATTCGATTTCGAGCGTGTCAACCCTGATCGCATAGAGCACTTGGGCTTCGACTTTCAGTACGGGGAGGCGCCCGATATCTGGTTGTCGCTCGCATTGTGGACGGGGGAAGCTGGCGTCTGCACTCTTTTCAGGACGGGCGGCTATTCGGACCCGTCCACACGCGCCAGGCCGTTCTGGCGCGGTCTTCTGCGCCGTTTCCTTCGCTCGCCGCGTCGCGACCTCCTGGGGCCGGCCATCGCTCGGGGGCGAGAGCGGCTTCTGCTCGCCGAAGCCTATTTCCGCGAGGGAGCAAGCCATCCAAGGCTCGGTTTGTTGGCCACCCTTCCGCCGTACCGTTGGCCGGACGGCTATGACGAGCGGATGAGGGCTTTGTCGGGCCGGGCGAAGTAGGGGCCCGATGCGCTGCCTGCGTCGAGCGCCTGCAGGATCGTGGTCAGCATGGCGACCGGGTCGATCGGCTTGGGCACGACTCCGTGGACCAGGGCGCTGCGCCCTGCCGCCTCATTGGGATCGGCCGTGAAGGCGAGGACGACAGGTGGAGCAGCCTTGGCGCGGCGCAGGCGGCGCAGCGTCTCCGGACCGTCCAGGTCCGGCATGTGCTGATCGAGAAGCAAGACGTCGAAAACCCCGGCGGCGCAGGCGCGGAGCGCCGCTTCCCCGCCTTCGGCCAGGTGAACCTCCGCGCCGAAACCGCCGAGGAATAGGCTCGCCAGTTCGCGGTTGGCCGGATGGTCGTCGACCACCAGGATCTTCAATCCCGCCAGCGGCGCCGTCTCCTGCTCCCCGCCGTCGCCGGTGACGGCGATCCGCCCTTGCCGGACGGCTGGCGCCGGCACGGAAAACCAGAAGCGGCTTCCTGCACCCGGCTGGCTTTCCACGCCGATCTCGCCGCCCATGGCTTCGACCAGGCCCTTGCAGATCGCAAGGCCAAGCCCGGTTCCTCCGATCCGGCTGCCTGCGGCGCCGACCTGTGAAAAGCGTTTGAACAGGGCGTCCAACCGTTCTGGCGCAATCCCCGGCCCCGTGTCGCGGACCGAGAAGGTCAGCCGTGCGGTCTCCGGGTCGTAGGCGGCGGCCAGGCCGACCTCTCCGGCGGGCGTGAACTTCACCGCATTGCCGAGCAGATTGAGAAGCACCTGGCGCAGGCGGGCCGGGTCGACCATGAGCCGCAGGTCTGCCGGAAGATCGCTTTCCAGCACCAGGCGCAGATCCTTGGCGGCGGCCTGGGGCGTCAGGAGATCGAGGGTACGGCGCGCCAGGCCCGCCGCCTCGACCTCTTCAGGGGCGAGGATCAGCTGCCCGGCCTCGAGTTTCGAGAAGTCGAGGATGTCGTTGACGGCGCAGAGCAGGGCGCTGCTGGCGTCCTCCACGCGCTCCAGATAGCTCCGGGTCAACGTCCCGCAGTCGTCCTGCTGGGCGATCATGCGCGTGAACCCGAGGATGCTGGTCAGCGGCGTTCGCAACTCATGACTCATGTCGGCGAGCAGCCTGGCCTTGGCCTGGGCGGATTGTTCGGCCTTCGTCTGGGCCTCCTCCTGCTCGCGCAGGTGGCCGGCGTTGGTCAGGCCCGCGCGGGTCATATAGGCGATCATGATCGCCGCGGCGCCGCTCAACAGCGCTTGCTCGCTCCATCCGCCGGGCGTGGCGAACAGCACGAGGGCGGCCAAGCCGGCGATAGGCGGCGCGGCGACCGCCAGGAGCACGGCCGGAGACCGGCTGGCGAAGACCTGCGCATGCAGCATCTGGGTGGCGAGCATGCAGACCGCGGCTGCTACGCAAGCGGTCCGGCCATCCAGCCAGAGGACGACGCCAAGCCCCGACCAGACGATGTTCATCCAGAAAATCGCAGCGAGATAGACCAGCCTCTGGCCAAGGGTCTGGCTAAGGCCGCGCCGTGTCCTGCGCGTCGTGATCCAGGTTCCGACCTCCGCGCTGGCCGCGGCCAGCAACCATAGAAATCCAACGTCCTGCCCCAGCGTGACGATCGCCAGCGTCCCGATCGCCGCGGCGACGGCCAGGCGCAGGCCGAAGATCGGCATCGTCGTGCGCGTGACGGTGTCGACGCGATCGTCAAGCCACCGCGATGGATGCATGGCGCAAGGTCCCCAACTCCCCCTCACCTATAGGGCTTACGCCTTTATCAAGCCTTACATCCCAGAGGGATCGACAGGCGCGCCGAGGCAGCTTGAACCGGAGGGCCATGCAGCCCAGGCTGGGGCGTAGACCGGGAGGCGCGGCCATGTACCACCAAGGCAATCGGGATCTGCAGGACGCGTTCGGCAGCCGGGCGCTGGCCGATCGCCTGCAGCAGGTGACCCGCCATGAGGCCTTCACCCCGGCCGACGCCGCCTTCATCGCCGCCCAGAGCTTCTTCTTCCTGGCCACGGCCGATCGGGAAGGGCGGCCCGATTGTTCGTTCAAGGGCGGTCCGCCGGGCTTCGCGCAGGTGACGGCGCCCGACGAACTGATCTTTCCAGACTACGATGGCAACGGCATGTTCAAGAGCCTGGGCAACATCGTCGCCAACCCGCATGTGGGGCTGCTGTTCATCGCCATGGGCGAGAAGCCGGCGCGTATCCGGGTGAACGGCGTGGCGCAGGTGCTGACCGGCGATCCGCGCATGGCCGACATGCCCGGCGCCCAACTGCTGGTCCGGGTGACGCCCACCGACATCTTTCCCAACTGCCCGCGCTACATTCCCGACCTGAGCGCCGGGGCGGCCTCGTCCTATACGCCTGCCGAGGGGGAGGCACCGCTGGAGCCGGCCTGGAAGACCTTTCCGGTCTTCGCCGACGTGGTCCCCCCACGCAGACGCTAGAGGGACCAGCGATCTTCACGCCCGAAGGCGTGCTCCGCCGCCGGGTCAGTCGAGTATCTTGCCTGGGTTCAGGATCGACTGCGGGTCGAGGAGCGTCTTCAACGCTTTCATGAGGGCGAGCTCGCCGGCGTTGCGGGACATCGGCAGGTACGCCTTCTTGGACAGCCCGATGCCATGCTCTGCGCTGACCGATCCGCCGATGGCCTGCAAGGGGCCGTAGACGATGTCCTCGACCGCCTTCTTTATCCCCGGCCCCTGCTCGCCCGGCCAGACGAGCACGTGCAGGTTGCCGTCGCCCAGGTGACCGAAGACGTAGTTGTCGACCTTGGGCCAGCGGGCGCGGAGCTTGTCCTCGACCTGGGCGACATAGGCGGGCATGTCGGCGATCCGCAGCGAAACGTCGAAGGTGATCGCCGGCCCGTTGCGGTTCACCTGGCCCACGTCGTCGCGCAGCGCCCACATCTTGGCTTGCTCGGCCTGGCTCTTGGCGATGACGGCGTCGACGACCAGGCCCTCTTCCAGCGCCCGACCCAGCACCTGCTCGAACCGCTCGGCGTCGGCGGCCTTGTCGCCGCCGAGGGATTCCACGAGGACATAGTACGGGTAGCCGCGCGGCAGAGGCGGCTTTCCCTTGGCCGGTTCGGTGGTGACGAGGTCGTAGAAGGCGGGCCACATCACCTCGAACGCCGACAGACTGCCGCCGAGGCCCGCCTCCAGCCGCCGCAGGAGGCGTGGGATCGCATCGAAGTCCGCGACGGCGAGGTAGGCGGTGTTCTGGCTCACCGGTGCGCTGCGCAACCGCAGCACCGCGCGAGTGACGACGCCGAGCGTGCCTTCCGAGCCGATGAAGAGCTGCTTCAGGTCATAGCCGGTGTTGTTCTTCATCAGGCGGTTCATCGAACTGACGATCGTGCCGTCGGCCAGCACCGCCTCCAGTCCCAGAACCATGTCGCGCATCATGCCATAGCGCAGGACCCTGTTGCCGCCGGCGTTCGTGGAGATGTTGCCGCCGATGGTCGCCGACCCGCGTGCGCCCAGGTCGAGCGGCAGCAACAGGCCTTCGGCCTCGGCCGCCTCGCAGGCCGTCTGCAGGATGACGCCGGCCTGGACGGTCATGGTGGCCGAGGCGACGTCGATGTCTTCGATCGCGTTCATCCGCTCCAGGCTGAGGGCCACCGCCCCCTCGGCCATGGCCCCGCCCGCCAGACCGGTCTTCCCGCCCCAGGGCGTGACCGGACAGCCGAAGCGGTGGGCGATGCGCAGCACGGCCGACACGTCCTCGGTCGACTTCGGGTAGACGACCGCGATCGGTGCTCCCAGTCTCATCCAGGAACCCTGCGCCTTCTCCAGGGCGGCCTCTCCAGCGAAGACGGCGCCGGACCCCAGCGCCTGGCTGAGCGCCTCGGTCAGTTGAGCGTGGGAAGAGCTCTGCATCTGGCTTGGACCTCGCTGGAGCCAGGATTAGTAGGCGCCGCGAACGGACGCTTCAAGGCGTCTCTGTGCGCCGAAGCGGCTGGCGACGGACGAGCCGGGCGTAGGCGATGGCCCCGTAGAGCAAGATCAGCAGGAGCAGATTTGCAAGTTCAGGCGCCTGTTCGCCGAGCGAGGCTCCCATCTGATTGGCTCCGACCATGAGATGGATGCCCGGCGTGGTCGGTAGGAGGCGGGCGAGGGCCGCGAGCCAGGTCGGCGTCTGCTCCACGGGCCATGAGAGATTCGACAGGAAGAAGATGGGCAGCGAGGTGATGATCCAAAGCTGGACCGGCCGTTCTCGTGTCCTGAAGACGCTCGCCAAGGCCATGGCGCCGCAGACGACCGCCGCGACGAACAGCGTCGCCGACACCATCAGGGTAAGGGCCTGGGCGCCTGCGCGCGGATAGTCCTGAAACCAGAAGACGAAGCCGATATAATAGAGAACTACTGAAAGTCCGATCGCGAAGAACGCGAGTGCGGCGCCGGCGAAGGTCGCGGGAGAGAAGGCGTGGGGGCCGAGCGCTTCGCGCCGGGTGGCGGCCAGCATTCCAATTCCCATGACCATGGTCTGCTGGATGATCAGGAAGGTCACGCCCGGAACGACTGCGCTGCCATAGCCTTCGCGCGTATTGAACAGGGGGCGGGCGATCACGGCCAGCGGCGCGGCGGCGGGCGCGCCCTTGGCCATCGACTGGCTGACGGCGGCCTCGCGTCCGAGCGCGGCGAGCGCGGTTCCCAGGCTGGCGAGCGAAGTGCTGCTGCGGAGCAGGAAGGCGCCGTTGCCGTAGAGCGCCACATGTCCCTGTTCGTCACGCAGGATGGCGCGTCCGAAGCCGTCGGGGATCAGGACGAAGGCGTCGATGCGGCGTTCGCTCATCAGCCGCAGGGCTTCTTGTGAAGAGGGGGCCTGAGCCACGATCTGGGCCTGCTGCAACCCGCGCACCTTGACGGCCAAGGCGCGGCTGGCGGCCGTGTGGTCGTTGTCCACGACGGCGACCGGGATGCGGACCACGACCTCGCCGGAATAGGCGGCCGGATAGAAGAACGAATAGACGATCGCCGAGCCCACCATCAGCAGCAGGACGGCGCGATCGGCGAGGATCGCGCGAAAGGTCGCGAGGAAGGCCTTGCCGATCATCGCTTCCCCCAGAGGTCGGGGCGATGGGCGGCGCGCAGGTACCTGGGCAGCCCGATCGTGGCCCCAACTGCCAGGAAGACCAGCAGGATGAGGATCTGGCGCAGCGACACCGCGGCGGGTGCGGCCATGACGAACTGCTCAGCCCATAGATTGGCGAAGGCGGTGAAGGGCAGAAGCGCGCTCCAGACCCGCGCGAAGGCCGAGGCGGACTCGACCGGAAAAATGGCGCCGGCGAACGCGAACGAGGCGCCCGCATAAATCCCGGTGAGCGACAGCGACTGAGCCATGGAGCCGGTGAGGCCGACGAACAGCAAGGCGACTCCGGCATAGGCGAGATACATGGCTGCGTATCCGACCAGGATCAGGGCCAGGCTCCCGGCGACGGGCCATCCCCGGATCGTTGCGAGGTACAGGCTCGCAGCCAGGCCCCAGGCCATGAACACGGCAAGATAGGGGGTAAGCTTGCCGGCCACGCGGGCGAGGTTCTCACCCGTCGATCCGCTCAGCCAGGCGCCGATTGCGCCATCGCGCAACTCGCGGCCGAGCGCACTGACGACGGCGACCATGAACACCAGATGCAGCATGGCCGGATGCAAGAGGCCGACAAGCTGTAGTTCGTAGCTGCCCTGGGGGTTGTAGAGGACCGTGGTCTGAGCGCTGACAGGGGCGGCCCTGACCTTGCCGGGGCCGGCGACCGCGGCGGTCTGACGGGCCGACAATACCCCGGCATAGGCCTGAATTGCGTTGCTGGCTTCGCGCAGGGCCGCGCCGGACGGCGTGGAGTAGCTGGCGTTGAAGAAGAGCGTGATCTTCCCGGTATCGCCCCGCAGGGCGTCGCGCGTCTCCCCAGCGGGAATGAAGACCAGCAGGTAAGCCTTGCGCATCCGCACCAGCCGCTCGCCGGAGGCCATATCGCCGGTCTGTTCGACGACCTTCAGGGCGGGCGCGGCGTCGAGCCGGCGGATGAGCTCGCGGCTGAGGGCGCTGGCGTCGGCGTCGACGACCACGATGGGCAGATCGCGCATCACGCCGCTGGACATTTCGACCGCCAGGAGCGCCATCAGGGCCAGCGGCGCCAGGCTCAGCAGCGCCCGGTCCCAGAAATGGGTCGCCAGGAAGGCGATCTCCCGTCGCAAGGACCCCTGGAAGGCGCGCAGAGCGGGTTTCACTGGGGCCAATCGAAGAGAACGGTCATCCCCGGCCGAAGGCCCTCGATCTTCTGGACCGGTGCGGCGCGGACCTCGAAACTCTTGATGTCGAACCCGCGCGATTGGCGGGTGGCGCGCCAGGTCGCGAAGTCGCCGGCGGGGGCCACGAACTCGACGCGGAAGGCGGCCGAACGCGTTCCGAGGGCCGGGACCGATCCCTTGATCGTCACGCCGCGTCGCAGGCCTCTCAGTTGGTCCTCGCGAACTGTGAGCGTGACCCAGGGGTCTTGGACCTGCGTCAGGGTGAAAACGGGAAAGCCCTGCGGAACGAGTTCGCCCGGCTGGGCCAGGCGGCGCCCGATCTCGCCGTCCGCAGGGGCGTAGATCTTCGTTTCGGCCGCAGCGGCTTCCACCTCGGCGACGGCGCCTTGGGCCTGGCGCACCTGGCCGCTGGCGGCGGCCCGGTCCTGTGGGCGGGCGCCGGCGAGGGCGGCGTCATACTGCGCGCGCGCCGCGCGGGCGCTCTCGCGCGAGGCGATCGCGTTGGTTCGCGCCTCGTCCGCCTTCTGTCCGGAGATCACGCCCTGGTCATGGAGGCGCCCGGTCCGGCCGGCGGTCTCCTCGGCCAGGTCGGCGGCGGCCTGGGCGCGGCGCCATTGAGCCTCGGCGGCGCGAACCTCTTCGCGGCGGGCGCCTTCCTCGGTCTTGTTCTCAACGGCCTGTGCGCTGGCCAAGGCGCCATGCGCCTGCTCGGACTTGGCCGCCACCTCGGGGCTGGTGAGCGAATAGAGGAGCTGGCCTGAACGAACCAGCTGGCCTTCATTGACGAAGAAGCGCTCGATCCGACCCGTCACCTTGCTGGTGATGCGGATCTCCCTGGCGTCGACCATGCCCTGCAACTGGTCCGGAACCGGCCGGTAGCTCAGCCAGAGGCCAAGCGCCAGCAAGGCGGCGATGAGTCCGCCGATGACGATGGGCTTGGAGATGCGCCGGCGGGATGGCGGCGGGGCCGCGTCATCGACGGCCTTCGTCGTGGGGTCGGTCATGGGATCACCCGGTCGGCGCGCGTGAGATAGTCGGGCAGTTCGTTCATGCGTCCGCTGGCGTTCAGCAGTTGGGCGAGCGCCTGGATGTAGTCGTTGGCCGCTTGGGCGCGCTGTAGTCGCGCCTTCCCAAGTCCAAGCTCTGCATCGATCACGTCGAGCGATGTCGCCTGTTGCTCCCGGTAGGACAGGGTCTGGAGCCGGAGGTTCTCCTCGGCCGAGGTGATCGAACTGTCGAGCAGCAGAAAGCGCCGGCGCGCAGCCTCCGCTTCATTGTGAAACTTGGTGACGCCGATGATGATCTGGGTCTCGGCTTCTCGTCGCCCAGCCTCGGCCTGGTTGCGCGTCTCGCGGGCCGCCTCCACCATCTGTCGTCGGCCAAGCCCCGAGAGCAGCTTGTATTTGACCCCGACGCCGAAGGACCAATCCGGGTCCGTAAGCAGACTTTCCTCGCGGTCGAAATTGTACTGCGCGAACCCGTAGACCGTCGGCCGCATCTTCGCCCGCTGCAGGTCGAGGCCCGCCTGGGCCTGCTCCTCGATCGCCTGGAAGCGCTCGAGCTGCGGGTGGGCCTTGAGGGCGCCGGCGAGATAGGTGTCGCGTGGCGGCAGGGGGCTGGAGTTCACCGACAGCAGGCTTGTCGGGCGGACGCCCGTCGGCGCACGCAGCAGACCCGCCAGGACCGCGTTGGCGCTGGCGAGGTCCGAGATCGCCTTCTCGTATTCGCGCGCGGCGTCATCGCGTGCGACCTCCGCCTGGAGGCGCTGGGCGCGGCTGATGAAGCGCTCTTGTTCGAGCTTGGCGGCGTCGGAGGCGTGACGTTCGAGGCCGGCGAGGACGTCGCGGCGGACGCCGAGCGCCCGCTCGGCCAGTTGCTGACCGAAATAGGCCTGGGTCAACTGCAGGAGCTGGCCCTCGACGGTGAGCGCCAGATCGGCCTTGGCCTGCGCCACCTGTGCTCGGGCCCCAGCCTGCGTCGCCGGAATCTGACCGCCCGTATAGATCGGCAGGGTCGCCGTTGCGATCGGCCGGGTGCTCGACCGCTCCGTCTGGAAGTGGAGGCGGTCGGGAACGCCCAGGCTCCCGGCCGCCGCCGCGAAAGGCCCGAGCGGCAGGATCAGGGTCTTCTGGTAGTCCAGCAACTGGACGTCGACATCCAGGTCGGGGCGGCCGAGCGTGCGGGTCGCCGCCTCCTGGGCCGACAGGCTGCGCAGGTGGGCGTTCTGGGCTTCGACGGCGTCGGACCGTTCGACCAGCCGTTGTTGAGCCGCGCGAAAGTCGAGCGCGATGGGCGCCGCCTCCTGGGCGGAGCTCGCCGTCGCGCAGGCGAGCGCGAACACGACAAGAGCGGGCCGCATGCGAAAAGCGTCGGTCTTCATCCGGAGGCGTCCATCAGACGGCTTTCGACGGTTGGTCCACGTTTGTACCGAACGGTGTTCTGGGCGCGTGCACAAGCCGGCGCGGAAGGACCTTAACCTCCGGTGGGGCGCCTTTGCGATGGGGGAGCCGGCGCCCATCGGCTCTGCGGGACGTCGCTCGCCAAGCGGCTCTGACCGCTCAGGTTCGCCTGCGCCCTTTCCTGCGAAGCTCGGCCCCGCTATCCAGGCGTCGCTGGGGAGGGGACCAGGTCCGCCGCCCGCACGTCCATTCAGCGGAAGTCGGAGGATCTCATGGGCCAGAAGCGGTTGGGAAAAAGCGCGATCGTCGTGTCGGACATCTGCATGGGTACGATGACCTTCGGCTCCCAGGCCGACGAGGCCATGTCGTTCCGCATCCTCGACAAGGCGTTCGACGCTGGGATCAACTTCTTCGACACCGCCGAGAACTATCCCGTGCCGCCCAAGCCCGAGTGGGCCGGCCGCACCGAGGAGATCGTCGGCCGCTGGCTGAGGACCAAGGACCGCGACGCCGTCATCCTGGCCACCAAGGTCAGCGGTCCGAGCCACGGCTGGATCAAGAGCGCCCAGCGCGCCGGCATGACCGCCCTCGACCGCCACAACATCGTCCGCGCCATCGAGGCCAGCCTCAAGCGCCTGGGCACGGACTATGTCGACCTCTACCAGACCCACTGGCCCGACCATGGAACCGGCTATGAGGAGACGCTGCGCGCGCTGGACGACCTGGTCCAGGCCGGCAAGGTCCGCGTGATCGGCTGCTCGAACGAGACGACCTGGGGGCTGACCAAGTCCATCGCCGTCGCCGAGCGCGAGGGCACGGTCCGCTACGAGACGATCCAGAACAACTTCAGCCTCAACAACCGCCGCTTCGAGGACGAACTGGCCCAGGCCTGCCGCCAGGAAGGGGTGAGCCTGATTCCCTATTCGCCGATCGCCGGCGGGGTGCTGTCGGGCAAGTACAACGGCGGGGCCAGGCCGGACGGTGCGCGCTTCTCCAACTATCTGAAGCTGGGCGGCCGCCAGGCCGTGATGGCGGGGCGCTATGTCAACGACAAGTCGCTGGCCTCCACCGAGCGCTTCGGCGTGATCGCGCAGGACGCGGGCATGTCGCTCGTGACGCTCGCGACCGCATGGAGCAAGCAGCACGACTTCGTGGCCTCGACCATCGTCGGCGCGACCCACGAGGACCAGCTTCCCGATATCTTCGCCGCGACCGACGTGACGCTCGGCAAGGACGTGCTTGACGCGATCGACAAGGTCTCCAAGGAGATTCTCTACCCGATGGGCTGAGGCGTCGTCGGGAACGACAAGCGACCAGGGAGGGTCAGATGATCGCCTATTCGACATTGGGCGTGGACGATATGGACCGGGCGATCCGGTTCTATGATGCGGCGTTCGCTCCGCTGGGCGCGGTGCGCCGGGAAACCAGCCCGACCTGGACCGGCTACGAGCGCGAGGGTGAACGCGCGCGGTTCTTCCTGACTCGGCCCTTCGACCGCGAGCCGGCCACCTACGGCAATGGGACGATGCTGGCGTTCCAGGCGCCCGACCGCGCCGCGGTGGACGCCTTTCATGCGGCCGCGCTGGCGGCCGGCGGCGCTTGCGAAGGCCCGCCCGGCGTGCGCGAGGGCATGAACCCGGTGTTTTACGCGGCCTATGTGCGCGACTGCGACGGCAACAAGCTGTGCGCCTTCGTGCGCAAGTAGGGGCAGGGCGGCCGGCGCGATGACGGCCGCCATCAAACCATACGGCCTGGGAGCCGGCCGTCGGTCTCCCTAGTTCGCATCCTCGCCGTCGGCGGATCTGAATCGACAGCGTCCGTTAGTGCGCCGCAGCGAGATGGCGGAGCATACTGACCACAAGATTTATAAAACCAAGGAATTGCCGGGCGTCGCGCTCACATTGCGGCGCCGAAGGCTCACCGCGCTTTCTTCCCAGGGAATTTATGGGGACGCCTGAGCGTTAGGGCAAATTCGACCGCGCCTCGCGTCAAAGTGTTTCGGCCTTGAAAAATGCTCTGGTGCAAACCGGCCCGTAGGGGGATGGTAATTGTACTCGCGAGTCAAAAAGCGCTTCGGCGGGAGTCGGAGCGGGGGGCGAGGGGAGGAAAAATCAATGCTAAATCGCAGATACCTCTGCGGCGGATCATGGTTGGCCGTCGCTATGGCGTTGGCCGCCGGTCCGGCCGCAGCCCAGTCCGGCGGCGCGGCCACGGTCGAGGAAGTGGTCGTCACCGGCTCGTTCATCGCCGGCACGCCGACCGACGCGGCCTTGCCGGTGAATGTCATCGGGGCCCAGGACCTGCAGAAGCAGGGCTCGCCCAGCACCGTCCAGTTGGTCAAGAACCTCAGCGCCGCCCAGGGGTCCATCGGGGAAAGCAACCGCTTCCTCGGCACCGCCGCGGGCGCGGCCACGGTCAATCTGCGCGGCTTCGGCTCGCAGCGGACCCTGGTCCTGTTCAACGGCCAGCGCATGGCGCCCTCGCCCGCGGCGGTGGCCATCGAGTCCGTCGACATCAACTTCATCCCCAACGTGGCGATCGGGCGGATCGAGGTCCTGCGCGACGGCGCGGCCGCCACCTATGGCTCCGACGCCGTCGGCGGCGTGGTCAACTTCATCACCCGCCGCGATCTCGAGGGCTTCGAGGTCACAGCCAACTATTCCAAGATCGACGGCTCATCGGGCGACTACGACATCAGCGGCGCCTACGGATGGAAGTTCGACCGCGGCAACCTGCTGGTCACCGGCACCTATCGTCGCCGCAGCGAACTGCGCACCACCGACCGCGACTGGGCGCTGCGCCCGTTCGCCGAAAACTTCTACGGCGGCTGGTCGACGGCCTCGAACCCCGGTGTGTTCACCACGGGCACGGCGGCTCAACTGGCCAGCGGCACGTTCTCGCAGTCCTTCGTCGACAATGGCTGCGCAGAGCTCGGCGGCGTGCTGGTCAGCGCGGCCAGCCCGGCGTCCGGCTGTCGCTTCCAGTTCACCCAGTTCGACAATCTGGTGAACGACGAATACCACTACAATCTCTATGCGGAGTTGAACTTCGCCGTCACCGATGACATCGATTTCCACGCCGAAGCCCTGTGGGCGCGGCATGACGTGCCCGACGAACGTGTCTCGCCGGCCCAGTCGACCACGCAGTTCCCGACGCCGATCATGGCCTCGGGCGGATCGCCCGGCGGCGGCACCTCGCCCTATCCGGCGGTCGGCCTGAACCAGCAGTCGCGGTTCTACATTCCACCGACCAATCCCGGCCTGATCGCGTTCCTGTCCAATGCGGCCAACTGCCCGGCGCTGGGGACGATCTGCACCAACGCCGCCGCGAACGGCGCGATCGCATCCCAGACCCTGTGGCGGCCGGAAGGCTATGGCGGCAATCCGCTCTACGCCGACGGCGCCGACCACCAGCATCGCCAAGCCACCGCCTACCGCTTCAGCGCGGGCCTGAAGGGACACATCTTCGATGACATCGGCTGGAACCTCCAAGGGACGTTCCAGGAAAACCACGGCGTCGCCGGCGCCGGCCCGGACATCGCGGTCAGCCGCCTGCAACTGGCGCTGCGCGGCCTGGGCGGAGCAGGCTGCAACCCGGCCACCGGGACGCCCGGCGTCGGGCCTTGCATGTACTTCAACCCGTTCGCCAACGCCTATCCCAGGGCGATGGGACTGGGCGGGGTCAATCCCTACTATGTGGCGAGCGCCAGCAACGACAATCCCGACCTTCTGAACTGGCTGCACCAGGACCTGACCGGCGACACCCGGACCTCGCTCTTCGTGGTGGAAGGCGTGTTGAACGGCAAGCTGCCGATCGAACTGTCCGGCGGTCCGATCGGTTGGGCCCTGGGCGCGCAGTACCGCTATGACCGCGTGCAGATCAGCGTTCCGGACTATTACGACATCAACGCCGCGCCTTGCGTGGACAGCAGTCCCTACGGCGACGGCCTGCCCAGTTGCGGTACGAGCGGCACCGGGGCCTTCACCTTCTACTCGGCTGTCCAGGAATACGATGTCGACCGGATCGTCTCTTCGGTCTTCGGCGAAGTGAAGCTGCCGATCACCGACCGGTTGGAGCTCTCGGGCGCCGTGCGGCACGAGTACTATGGCGGCCGGATCGGTTCGACCACCAACCCCAAGATCTCGATCCGCTGGCAAGCGCTGGATTGGCTGGCCCTCCGCGGCTCGGCCGGTTCGACCTTCCGCGCGCCGCAACAAAGCGACATCACGCCTGGGAACGTGCGCACCCTGGCCCAGTTCAACCTTCCGGGCGTCGGTTCGCTCTATCGCCCGGTCGACCAGGCCAGGAACCCCGACCTGCGGCCGGAAACCGCCGACACCTACAATGTCGGCCTCATCCTCAGCCTTGGGAATTTCCGCGGAACGGTCGATTACTTCCGCTTCAAGTTCAAGGACGAGCTAACCAACGAGACTGCGGCCGCCCTGGTCTCGACCATGTTCCCCAGCACCACTCCCTCGACGTGGCAGTGCAACGTCGCGGCCTTCCGCAGCCGGTTCAACTTCGCCGATGACGGAAATCCGGCCACCGACGACTGCACGCCGGGCAATCTCCTGTCGGTGAAGACCAACCTCATCAACGGGCCGAGCGTCGACACCTCCGGCGTCGACTTCCAGGGGACCTACTACTGGGACGATGCGCTGTTCGACGGCGACCTGACCTTCGGCGCCGACGGCACCTACACTATCGAATACAAGCGTGGCGCGCTGATCACCCTCGACGGCTACACCATCTCGCCGGCCCTTGATCGCGCCGGCAAGACGGAGCTGCTCAGCGCCTTCTATTCCTATCCGAAGCTGCGCGTGAACGCCTATGTCAACTGGTCGCGCGGGCCGCATAACCTGCGTTGGACCACCCACTACAAGTCCGGAACCGACAACATCGTCGGCGCTTCGGTGCTGAAGACCGACGACGAGGTGACCCACGATTTCGTCTATCAGGGCCAACTGCCGTGGGACACGGCCCTGACCATCGGCGTGATCAATGTCTTCGACTCAGATCCGCCGTTCACCCGCAGCCAGTACAATTACGATTACACCAACGCCTACATGTTGGGCCGGGTGTTCCAAATCGGCGTCAAGAAACACTTCTGACGATCAGATCCAGCAACCTGTCGGGGCGCCGCGTGCGCCCCGATTTTTTTGTCCGCCATAGGGGCGCCGTGCGGACGGCATAGCTTGGGAGCTGCAGGGATGGCGGCTTCTGGCACGACTAGGTCCAATCGACATTCAGGGATTCCCGGGTCGTTTGATGCGTGATTCATAGGTCTCCGCTTAGGCGGAGGCCTTTTGGATGGCGGCTAAACGATATGAACTGAGCGAGGCGCAGTGGGCGCGG
>NZ_JAYRST010000019.1:0-48551 GCF_041920015.1 Phenylobacterium sp. | reverse complement strand
ACCCTCGTGCCATGGGCGACCGCGCCAGCTCGATCGGAAAGCGCGCGCTCGCCCACCCCAACCATGGCGTCAGCAAACGCTGTGCACTAACATCGAAACTGGATCACCCCGTGGGGGCAGGCCACAGCCGCCCGACTGCCTCCGCAACGGTTTCAATGTTCCTATTTTCGAAAGCCGTTCGAGGCGTTTCAACCCACCTGCGCGAGCGTCTCCCGCGCACTTTCATTAACGGTGAAGGGCCCTCCCGGTTTCGGTTATTTTTGTTTTTTTTTTACCTGCCCGGGGGGGGGGGCCCCCCAATCCCGGGGGGGGACCGCGCCCTTCTTCTGCCAAGGGCCCCCGAGCTCTGCATCTTGCGTTGAGTTCCGTGTTCCACGCACAAGAGCGCTTCCCCGCCAACCAATGATCCACAGCAACAAGATGTCCCCGCGTCACCATGCCATGGTCGAGGCCAAGAGCCTTTGCCGCACGCTGCCAAGCGCCCCCTCCCCCCGTGAGCGCGCACAGGCCATACTGACGCTGTTGATGCGGGTCGAGACTTGGTCGCCCGCCCAGGAAGCCAGGATCATCGCTTTCAGCGATTGGCTGGCCACGCGGCCCCACGACGGGGTGCTGAGAGACAAGTGCAAGCAACTTCTCGCCGGCCTCAGCTGAGAGCCGTCGCAATGCGGCCGCCCTCGTCCCTAGGCTTCCTTCTCAGGAGGTTGCGCCTTCCAGAAGGCCAGCAAGACGGCAGCGACCATGAGGCCCGACGCCACGTAGAAGGCCAGCCCTGGAATCGATGAGATGGTCTCGTGGCGAACTGACCAAGCGAACACCATCCCAAAGATCATCGGCCCGGCGATCGAAGCGACACCCATCATACTTTGATTGGCGCCCTGCAACTGGCCCTGCTCCTCTGGCCGGACCAAGCGGGTCATGAGCCCCTGTAGACCAGGCATCAGGAATCCCTGCAGCGCCTGCAGAGCCGCGCCAACCAGGAACACCCATCCGTTCGCCATGGCGCCGTACCAGGCATAGCAAGCCGCGCCGGATACAGCCCCGAGCAAGATGGCGTTCCTCAAGCCAATCCGAGCGACGACGGGCCCGACCAGGACCATCTGAACAAAGACCCCAAGAACCCCGATCAGCAGAAAAGCGGCGCCCTCCATGCCGGTCGACCAACCGTAGCGGTGGGCGGTGTAGAGGACATAGATCGTGGGCAGGACCATTTGAGAAAGCTGGAAGAGAAAAGCCACGCCCGCGAGAGGAAGCAGGTCCGAGTGCGAGCGGAGCAGCCTCAAGGCGCCCAGCGGATTGGCCCGGCCCCACTCAAACCGTTTGGCGCGTCGCTCCTTCGGCAGCGACTCCGGCAAAACGAGCAGGCCATAGATCGCATTGGCGAAGGTAATGACGGCCGCGGCAATGAACGGTAGTCGCAGCCCGTACTCGCCCAGTAGCCCCCCGATCATCGGCCCCACGATGAAGCCGATGGAGAAGGCTGATGCCATCAGGCCAAAGGTCTTGGCGCGCTGATCTGGCGGTGTGACATCGGCGAGATAGGCGTTGGCGGTCGACATCGTGCTCGCCGTCGCGCCATTGAGCAGCCGTCCGGCGAGCAGCCACCAAAGGTTCGGCGCATAGGCCATGAGAAGGAAGTCCAAGCCGAGCCCGAAGAATGAGATCAACAGCACCGGCCGCCGCCCAATCCGATCGGACAGCATGCCGAGGAGCGGCCCGCAAAAGAGCTGCATCACACCCCAGCTGGTCGCGAAGAGCACGTTCCACTCAGATGCCGACGAAGTGTCGCCGCCGGCCAGCTCCCGAATAAGGTTTGGAACAATCGGCAGCATGATCCCGAACGAGATCGAGTTCATGAGAGCCGACGCGAAGATGAAGCCGAAGGCGGCCTGGCGCGGCGCCGAGCCTCTCGCCGACTGGCTCACCCCACCGGCGCTAGTCAAATCACCCATCCAAACTCCCCCCAGGCCACGTCATGGGGCTCAGGTGCCCTTGTCGCGTGCGCCAAATGTTCGGATCAGCCGCTGCTGCCGCCGCCGTACATCTCGCGGATTCGAATTGCGTTCGACAATCCGATCAGAATTCCCCCGCCAGAGCGCTTGTGAAACTCCGTTCGAAGCTTTCGAGATCTTCTTACCGTCAGTCGGGCGGGGTCGGGACTTGCTCCCGATCTCGTTCGGCCTGCTCGGCATTTTCTCCTTATTTCACTTTGGCTCCGCTCCCTGCGGGCGGAGCCAACTTTTCGACAGCGGCGAAACTCGCTCTACGTCCGTGCCGGGCGCGCCTTTTTTGGGCGCAGACCGCGCCAGTTTCCGGCGCAGCAAAATTGAGGTCGACGCGGCGCTCAGCGGAGCACTACTCAGACGACGTTGCTGGCGAGCGAAACGCGGGTCAAGCTTGCAGCCCGCTCATGCGCGCCAGATGATGGAGGCGGCGGGCGCCGTGAAGCGGCCGACGTTCAAGAGCCAGGGGCGACTCAGTCGCGAGGCGGCGAGCGCTCGGCGAGATAGCGGGCTTCGTGCTGCGAAGATTCCAACGCCCGCCCCCTCACTACCGCCCCTAGGTAAAGACGCAGAGAAAAATACAACTATACTTTGAGTCCATGCGCGCAATGCGCGAGGGTATCTATCCTCGAACGATGGCGGGCGGAGGGGTATGGACGACGCGACCCCAGGCAATGGTCTTAGCCAGGACGCCCTGCTGGCGGCCGCTCTGCGCGCCGTACGCCGGGCGCGCGGCATGCGCGCCACTGACGTCGCGCTAGCGATGGGCCTTCCCCTACGCACCTATCAGCACTTCGAGGAGGGAACGGGTCCGTTTGACCTTGAGAGAATTCGTCTGTTCTCGGAGGCGACCGATAGCGACCCGTTCGCCATTGTCGCCAGTATCTGGTTGCGGTCGCCCGAGTTTGCGGTTCGCTCGATCGACAGCAAGCCAATGGTGGTCATGATGCTGGCCCTGAGCCCATTCCAGGAGGAAATGGGCGACGACTTGGTGTTGATCGAACCGCGTGTCTGGTGGGGCGGGTTCAGGCGCCTGTTTCAGGATCTGACGGAACATGTTCGCAAGCGCGACCTCACGGCCGAGACGTGGCTTGATGAACAAGCCGGGCGATTGGGCCTGCGCTCAACCTTTCTTCCCAAGGGCCGGCGCCGCCACACAGGGGATGGCCAAGACTGACAATGGCTAAGCTCGGGCGCATAGTCACTGCATGGAGAATCGCTTCGCCATCCGGCCCGACCCAGGCGGCTTCAGTGTCTACGACCTGACGACCGGCGAGACGCTTATGATCGCGATGGAGCGGCAATCTGGCCTGTCGCGGGAAGACGCGGAGCATACCGCTACGGTCTTCAATCGAGGGGCCGACCTGCCAGCCCAGAAAACGCACTAGCACCGGTCGAACGGTTGCGCCTGCTCGCCCGTGCGCCGCCGAGGCTCTGCCCAGCCGCGACCTAGATTTGCGCCGCAGGCGAAAGCCCCTCCATCAGCCGCTGCAGTATCACCTCGACACCTCGCGGCCGCACAGGTCCAGAAAGTCGCCCCGGCGCGCCGGCGAGGTCCGTCGGCTCCTCCACGTCCGAAGTTTGCATTCGTACTTCGGACCGTGGGGCAGACCGACCAGCCTGACAGGACCAACTGTTCTCCCAGTCGGTCCAGTTCTGGAACTACCGACAGAGGCGCGAACAAACGCGAAAAACTGCGAGAACATTCGCGAACTAGCGGCGCACAAGACACGCCGTAACACTTTGATTTTTAAGCGAATTCCGTCCAGTCCATCATGGGCGCGACGGACAGCCTGGATGAGCGGAACTTCTCTGGCTTACTCATAAAAATCGGGAAGTTGGGCGGAACTGCAGCGCAAGCTTCTACGCCACTTCATCACAAAATTCGCCTGGTTTCAGCGACCGCCGGATATGGCTGCGCCAAGGCCGAGCGACGCGAGCGCCACATTGACGGCCGACAGGGCGCGCACCACGGTGACGGCTGCCGACGAAGGGCGCGGATGGCGGTTTCAGAACTCCTCGCCGAGCACGGGGCAGATCGCTCCACCGTCCCTGCCGCCGTAAGCTGATCGTCATCGGAAACGGGTAAACCATGGATAAGCCTTCAATTTTCATCAGCGGCGGGGCGGGCGGCATCGGTCTGGCGACCGCAAAATATTTCAGCGCGCGCGGATGGCGGGTCGGGATCGGCGACGTGAACCCCGCCCAGCTCGCCCAGGCCAGGGCCGAAGCCGATGTCGAAACCTTCACGCACGACGTCACCGACTATGCGGCGTGGGAGCAGGTCCTGGAGGCGTATTGCGGGCCAGACGGCGGACTGGACGTCCTGGTCAACAACGCCGGGCTGCTGACCTTCGGCTGGCTGGACGAGCAGGACCCGGCCTCGTTCGCCGCCGTGGTCGACGTCAACATCAAGGGCGTCCTCTACGGCAGCCATGCAGGCGTCAAGCGGCTCGCACGCGGAACCCACCCCTGCCTGGTGAACCTGGGATCGTTGGCTTCGCTGCAGGCGCCGCCGATCCTGGCGCTCTATGCGGCCACCAAGTTCGCCGTGCGGGGGCTCTCCGAAGCGCTCGACCTGGCCTATCTGCGGCACGGCGTTCGGGTGGCCTGCATCGAGCCTTTTTGCGTCGACACGCCCATGCTCGATGTCGACGCGCCTAGCGGCCAGAACTACCGGGCCGCCGTTCAGGCTCAGGACATCCTGGCCGTCGACGATGTCGCCAGCACCATCTGGGACGCCGTTCACGGAGAGGCCCTGCACTATCCGGTCGGCGCCGCCCCCAGCCAGATCATCTCCGAGATCGGGCCTCGCTTCGAAAGCGAAAGGGCCCGCGTCCGCCAGGCCTATGGGCTGCAGCCGCCCGCCCCGCGCCCCCGGCCGTAGCCGCCATCCAAAGCTCTCTCGCGGCCTGCGTTCACGCGTGGGCCGCCGCACGCATGCCCGCCGCGCCGGCCAGGTAGCCGCTGACGGCGGGGCCTGGCAGGCAGCTTGGGGGAAGCTCGGCTTGCAGGCCGGCGGCGTCGATCGCTCCGTCCGCGAAGCGCCTGTAGGCGGCTATGGCCCCGACCATGTCGCCGCTATGAGGCGACAGGCGCAGGGCGCCGATCCCCGCGGCCCGCAGGTCCTCGACCGAGACATCAAGGACCTGGACACCCTGCGACATCGTCATGACGCCGTTGAGAGCCAGAAAACCGTCCCCCTCCAGGGTCTCCACGGCCAGGCCGTCCGGATCGCGTTCGCATACGAACTGGCACCCGTCGCGCTGCAGGCGGTGCAGGTGGGCGTGGTGGCAACGGCCGGACAGGGCGAGCGGCAGGCGGCCGAACGAGAAGAGCTCGAGTTCGAGCTCGGGACAGGCGGCGTGGATCGCGCCGATCGCCTGGAGCGAAAGCTCGATGTTCGGGCAGAGCCGGCGGCATCCCAGCCGAACGAGCTCGGCGGCGGCGGCCTCGTTGTAGATGTTGAGGAAGGGGCCGGCCACGAACGTGGCCCCGGCCTGGATGCTGGACAGCCCGGAGATGTCGTTCAGCTCGATCAAGCCGCCCGTCAGGATCAGGTCCTGTGCTGCACGCCATTCGCGGCGGGTGATCGGGAGCGACGGGGTCGACCAGACCACCTGCTTGCCGGCGCGTTCGAGAAGGTCGGCCGCCTCGACTTGGGCGGCTTCCAGCAGCGGCGCGCGCTTGCCGCAGACGACCTCGCCCAGATAGACCCTGTCGATCCCGCTGGCCTGGGCGATGGAGCGGTAGAAATCCAGCATGACCGCAGCGGGCCAGTTGAAGAGCAGCGGGCCGAGGGTCAGCGAGAGCGGCTTCTGGTTCATCGCCAGACCTTTCGATATGCGCCTGCGGTCTCGCGCCCGCCTTCGGCGAGATCGGTCAGCAGTTTCTCGAAGGGCGCGGTCTCCTCGCCGCGTTCGAGCGCGTCGATGGCGCCGCGGAACGCAGCCGCGACCCTGGCGACATAGGCCTTGCCGCGCTGCCGGCCCTCGATCTTCACCGCGCGCACGCCGGCCGCGCGCAGCGACTTCAGAAGCCCCATGGCGTTGAGGCTGACCGGCTCCTCGAAGAGATAGCCCTCGCCCTGGGCCGTGGAGAACCGCCCCTTGCAGAGCGTCGGATAGCCCGTCGTCTCGCCATCCTCGAAGCGGTCGACCGCCAGGCCGGCCAGGCGCGGCGTGAGCACGCCGCCCGACCGGTCGAAGCTGACAGCCTCGGGCGGCGAGCAGACCCCGGACAGGTTCGGCGAGCGGCCGGTGGCGTAGGACGACAGCGCGCATCGGCCCTCGGCCATCACGCAGAGGCCGCCGAAGACGAAGGCCTCGACCTCGACCGGCGCCTCGCCGACCAGGACGGCGACCTCCTGGGCCGACAGCACGCGCGGCAGCACCACGCGCTTGACCCCATAGTTCGCGGCGTAGAAGGCGATGGCGTCCGGGGAATTGGCGGCGGCCTGGACCGACAGATGCAGGCGCAGGCCGGGGTGCTGGTCCCTGGCGTAGGCGAGGACGGCGAGGTCGGCGGCGATGAGGGCGTCGGCGCCCGCGGCGACGGCGGTGTCGACCGCCCGGCGCCAGGCGTCCGTCCCGCCGGCGCGGGCGAATGTGTTTACCGCCACCAGCACCTTGGCGGCGTGCTGGTGCGCGAAGGCGACGCTGTCGGCGAGTTCGGCGGCCGAGAAGTTCAGGCCCGGGAAGTTGCGGGCGTTGGTTTCGTCGCGAAGGCCGCAATAGACGCTGTCGGCGCCCGCTTCGATGGCGCTGCGCAGCATGGCGGGAGACCCGCCAGGGCAAACCAGTTCGATAGAGCTCATCGGGCGGCCCGGCGCATGCGCCGCACGGCCGCCCGCGCCGAACGCGAGGCCCGGTCGAGAACAGCGCCGCCGATCGGAACCAGATCGGCCACCGAAAGCTCGGCGGCCTCCAGGGCGTTGTGCAGGGCCAGGACCGCGCCGGTGTCGCCTTCCACCTGGACGGTTCGGTTGAAGAAGGCCGCATCGGCATCGAGGCTGCCGTCGAAAAGATCGAGCAGATCCTCCAGCCGCCCCTCTATGCGCGCGGTGAAGTCGCCCGGCGAACCGGCTGGCACCACCCTGACGGCGCCGTCGGCCCGGGGCGTCAGGGCGAAGGCCACCGGCCATTGAGCCGGAGCGATGAGGAAGGTGGCCGAACCATAGGCCTGGAGGCGTTCGAATACGCCGGGCTGACGGCGGGAGATGCGACGCAACGCCTGCCCCAGGACATGCTCGACAGGCGAACGCAGCGCCATCATCGGCCCGGCCAACCAGTCGGCGGACGGGGAAACGGGGCGTCGGCGGGTGCGCATGTCGGAAATCTCCTCCGCGCCGACCCTATGCACGCGCGGGTATTGCCCGAACGGCGCCGGTCAAGCCGGGCCTTGATCTGCGTCAGGGCCGAACGGCGTCGGGCCACCTGCCGACCTTGCCTTGGTCAAGGCGCGCACGCGCCAAGGGGCCTAAGGTCTTCTGGTCAGTTCCGCATGCTCTCCTCTCGCGGAGCCGCCAACGACGCCGATGCGCCGGCCCCCTCCCAAGCCCGGTCGCGGCGGAGTTTCACTGAGCCGCCCTCCCCCCACGGAGGCGGCTTTTTCTTTTGCGCCAGCTCTACTTGCCGTCCGCAACGGCTTCGATCAGGTCCAGCCGCGCCTTCCAGGGATCGGGACCGGCGACCGGGCCGGCGTTGCTGAAGTCGAGG
The DNA here is from genome assembly GCF_041920015.1 of Phenylobacterium sp. Lineage (GTDB taxonomy): Bacteria > Pseudomonadota > Alphaproteobacteria > Caulobacterales > Caulobacteraceae > Phenylobacterium. Next base: position 40,831 of record NZ_JAYRST010000019.1, on the reverse strand, counting down.
ATGCGGTCGCTGGCGGCGTCATAGGCCGGCCAGGCTGGCAGGCCCGTAGCGTTCGGGCTCCCGGTCTTGGCGAAGGCGACCCAATAGGCGCTCGCGGCCTTGGCGGCCGCAGCGTCGGCCGGCGTCAGCGCCGAACCGTACTTGGCCGCCACGGTGTCGAAGACATAGGGAATATCGGTGGCGTGCGGGGCGCCACGCCACTGGCCGCGCATGGATTCGGCGACATAGGAGAACCGGAAAGCGTAGACCGGCCGTCCGGCCCTGGCCCAGGCCTTGGCCACGAAGCGGGCCGGTTCGACCATCATGGTGTCGCTGGCCACCAGGGTTCCGATCGCGCGGACGTCGCCGCTCCCCTTGGGGTCGAAGGCCTTTTCCGCCTCGGCGCGGCGAGCGGGGCCGAAGGGGACGTAGACCTCGTCCAGCGACCTGGCCATGGAAAAGCCGATGTCCATGCTGTTGGCGCCGACCATCAGCGGCACGTCGGCCCCGCCGCCGGCGCCGTAGACCTTGCCTGGTTCGTCCACCAGGATCTGGCCGTCGATCATCGGACCGGCATAGGTCGGGGTGAACATGGCCGCCAGGTTGAGGCCGGCGATCACCGCATCGGCCGGCAACCTGCGCAGGGCGGCCAGGGCAGCGGCGTCCTCGCCCTCGATCCCGACGCTCTTGGCGAAGGCCAGGCCCACCTGCTCGCCGGAGGGCGGGCCGCCGGGCGCCTGACCGCTGACGCGGCGTCCTGGGATGAGCGCGCTGCGCCCGCCGCCCGACTGGATGATCGCCTTGTGGAACAACCCCTTGGCCGCCGGAGTGGTCAGCAGGGTGTGGATCGACGAGCCGCCCGCGGACTCGCCGAAGACCGTGACATTGCCCGGATCGCCGCCGAACGCGGCGATGTTCCGCTGCACCCATTTCAGGGCGGCGATCTGATCCATGAAGCCGTAGTTGCCCAGCGGCCCGTTCGGGCTCTCCTTGCTCAGCGCCGGATGGGCGAAGAAGCCGAAACGCCCGAGCCGGTAGTTGAAGCTGACCAGGACCACGCCCTGCCTGGCGAACTGATGGCCGGAATAGACCTCCGGCGAGGAGCCGCCGTTCACGAAGCCGCCGCCGTAGATCCAGACCATGACCGGCAGCCGCGCGTCGGCCGGCGCGCCCGCGGGGCGCCAGACGTTGAGCACCAGGCAATCCTCCGCCGGGGTCGCGCCAAGCGGGGCCGCATCGCTGGGAAACGGCTTTTGCGAGCAGTCGTGACCGTAGTCCGCGGCGGAGCGGACGCCTTGCCACGCCAGGGCCGGCTGGGGCGGGCGCCAGCGCAGGTCCCCCACCGGCGGGGCGGCGTAGGGCACGCCCTTGAAAGCCACGACCTGACCCTCGACCACGCCGCGAAGCTGGCCGCTTTCGATCCCGACCAGATCGGCCTGCGCGGCCGCGCCGCTCGCCAGGCCTGCCGCAAGCACAGCGCCGAGCGCCGCCGCCTTCTCGATCATGACGTCCTCCCCTTCCCGGTCGCCGCCGGTTCGGGCCGATTGGGTCGGGCCGTGCTAAGCTTGTCAACGCCGTTGCGCGAGGAGCCTTTGCGATGCGTTCAGCCCCCCTGCTTTCGATCCTGGCGACGCTGCTGCTGGCGGCTTGCGCGCAGGGCTCGCCGCAGCCGTTCGCCGGGTTCGGCGAGCAGCCTGAACTGCCTGCGCCGAAACAGGGTCTGATCCCGACGCTCAATGCGCGGCCGGCGGTAGGATGGCCGGCGGGCGCCGCGCCGGTCGCGCCCGCCGGCTTCAAGGTCACGCAGTTCGCGGGCGGCCTGGCCCATCCACGCTGGCTGCTGGTGCTACCGAACGGCGACGTGCTGGTGTCCGAAGCCTCGTCGGAGGCCAAGCCGCCCAAGGGGCTTCAGGATCGGATCGCCAACTGGCTGCAGAACAAGGCCGGAGCGACGATGCGGAGCCCCAACCGCATCACCCTGTTGCGCGACGCCGACAGCGACGGGACGGCCGAAACGAGGACCGTCTTCGCCCAGGGCCTGAAGCGGCCGTTCGGCATGACCCTGACCGGCGGCAAGCTCTATGTCGCCAATGACGACGGCGTGGTCGCCTTCTCCTATGCCGACGGCCAGACCAGCGTCTCCGGCCCTGGCGACAAGGTGTTCGACCTGCCCGGCGGCCCGATCAACCACCACTGGACCAAGAACGTCGTCGCCAGCCCCGACGGGACACGGCTGTTTGCGACCGTGGGCTCGAACTCCAACATCGGCGAGAACGGGATCGAGAACGAGACCGACCGGGCCGCAGTGATGGTCTATCCCCTGCCCGCCGGGCCTTTGCGGGTCTATGCCTCGGGTTTGCGCAACCCGAACGGACTGGATTTCGAGCCGACGACCGGGACGCCATGGACGGCGGTGAACGAGCGCGACATGCTGGGCGACGACCTCGTGCCCGACTACATGACCAGCCTGCAGGACGGCGGCTTCTATGGCTGGCCCTACAGCTATTTCGGCCAGAACGTCGATGCGCGGGTCAAGCCGCAGCGGCCCGACCTCGTCGCCAAGGCGATCAGGCCCGACTATGCGCTGGGCGCGCACACCGCCTCGCTGGGGCTGGCCTTCTACACGGCCGACCTGTTCCCGGCCCGCTACAAGGGCGGGGTGTTCATCGGCCAGCACGGATCGTGGAACCGCCGGCCGCCCAGCGGCTACCGGGTGGTGTTCGTGCCGTTTGCGGGCGGCAAGCCCAGCGGGCCGCCGCAAGCCTTCCTGACCGGCTTCCTCGACGCCAAGGGCCAGGCCCGGGGCCGCCCGGTCGGGGTGGCCGTCGACAAGGCCGGCGCCCTGCTGGTGGCGGACGACGTGGGCAAGGCGGTTTGGCGGGTGGCGCCCGCCCAGTAGCCTCAGACGCGGCCGACGACCGGGAGCAGCGCGCCGGTGATCGCCCGCGCCTCTCCGGAGGCCAGGAACAGGATGGCGGCGGCGAGGTCCTGGGGCGCGACCCAGGCCGAAAAGTCGGCGTTCGGCATGTCGGCCCGGTTGGTCGGGGTGTCGATGATCGAGGGCAGGACGGCGTTGACGGTCACCCCGTCGGCCTTCAGCTCTTCAGATAGCGCTTCGGTCAGCTTGTGGACGCCGGCCTTGGAGGCCGCATAGGCGCCCATGCCCATGGCCGCCTTCACCGCGCCGTTGGCGCCGATATTGACGATGCGGCCAGAGCCGCTGCGCTTCAGGTGGGGGATGGCCGCGCGGCTGGCGTTGGTGGCGGTCAGCACGTTCATCCGGAACATGGCGGGCCAGGTCTCCCAGGACCCGGCTTCCAGCGTCTCCCAGCGGAAGCCGCCGGCGACATTGACCAGGGCGTCGAGGCCGCCGAAGCGGTCGGCCACGGCGTCGATCGCCGCCCCGGCCGCGACGGCGTCGGTGAGGTCGACATTACCCTGGAAGAAGGTTTCGGGGCCGAGTTCGTCGACCACGGCGGCGCTCGGCGCGTAGTCGATCAGGGCGACGCGCGCCCCGCCGGCCGCGGCGGCGCGAGCCACCGCCGCTCCCAGGACCCCGGACGCACCCGTGATGGCGAAGATGCGTCCGGCGGCCATGGGAATCCTTAGCGCTTTAGAGGCGTTCGACGATGGTGACGTTGGCCATACCACCGCCTTCGCACATCGTCTGCAGGCCGTAGCGGCCGCCGCGCTGTTCGAGGGCGTTGAGCAGGGTCGCCATCAGCTTGGTCCCCGAGGCGCCGAGCGGGTGGCCGAGCGCGATGGCGCCGCCATTGACGTTGATCTTGTCGCGGTCGACGCCGAGCGACTTCATGTAGGCGACCGGCACCGAGCCAAAGGCCTCGTTGACCTCGAAGACGTCGATGTCACCAACGGTCATGCCGGCGCGCTTGAGAGCCCGTTCGGAGGCCGGCAGCGGGGCTTCCAGCATGATCACCGGATCGTGGCCCAGCAGCGACAGGTGGTGGATGCGGGCCAACGGCTTGACGCCCAGCTCCTTCAGGCCCTTTTCCGACACGACCATCACCGCCGAGGCGCCGTCGCAGATCTGGCTGGACGAAGCGGCGGTCAGGGCGCCGCCTTCCTGCAGCAGCTTCACGCCCTTGATGCCGTCGAGGCTGGCGTCGAAACGGATGCCTTCATCGACGGTGTGCAGGGACTTATTGCCCTCGGCGTCGACGATCTCGACCTCGACGATCTCGTTCTTGAAGTGGCCGGCCTGGGTGGCGGCGATGGCGCGCTGGTGGGACTGGAACGAATATTCGTCGATCTGGTCCTTGGTCAGGCCGTACTTCTTGGCGACCATCTCGGCGCCCACGAACTGGCTGAACTGGATGTTCGGATAACGCTCCTGCATCCGCGGGCTCATATAGTTGCCAAAGCCGTTCTGGGCCGGCAGGGCGGCCGACAGGCCCATGGGCACGCGGGTCATGCTTTCGACGCCGGCGGCGATCACCACGTCCATGGTGCCGCTCATCACCGCCTGGGCGGCGAATTGCAGAGCCTGCTGGGAGGAGCCGCACTGGCGGTCGACGCTGGTGGCCGGCACGCTCTCGGGCAGCTTGGAGGCCAGGACGGCGTTGCGCGCCACATTGATCGCCTGTTCGCCCACCTGGCCGACGCAGCCCATGACCACATCCTCGACCAGGGCCGGATCGGCGCCGGTGCGGGCGATGATGTCGTTGAGGACGACCGCGCCGAGATCGACCGGATGCCAGTCCTTCAGCTTGCCGCCCTTGCGCCCACCGGCCGTACGCGTCGCTGCGACGATATAGGCTTCGCCCATGATTTCGCTCCCGATTTCCTGCGCGTCCGCCGCGCTTGGCGAGTCATTTAGGAGCGCGACGCAGCGTAAGCCAACCGGCTTTACGCGCACGTGAAGCCGGTTGGCGGAAGGGCCGTTCAGCCCCGGACCGCGGCCTCCAGCGGGGCAATGTCCAGCTTGACCATCTGCATCATCGCCTCGGTCACGCGGCGGACCTTGGCGGGATCGGGGTCGTTCATCAACTCGCGCAGGCGCGTGGGCGCGATCTGCCAGCAGAGGCCCCAGCGGTCGCGCAGCCACCCGCATTGCTCGACGGCGCCGCCCTCCTTCAGCGCATCCCACAGGCGGTCGAGCTCGGCCTGGGTGTCGCAGTCGACCATGATCGAGAAACTGTGGTTGAACGGATCGAGGGGACCGGCCTCGATGGCCATGTAGTTCTGGTCGCCCAGGGTGAACTCGGCGATCCGCACGCTGCCGGCCGGGCCCGAAGGATTGTCGGCCATCACCGCCGACAGCGCGCCGAGCTTCGAGCCCGGAATCAGCGAGGTGTAGAAGCGGACAGCCGCCTCCATGTCCTTCTCGAACCAGAGATGCTGGGTGACCTTCATGGCGTCGTCCTCCTGGGTGAGAGCCTCGGGCGATGCGCCCGGTTCCATCCAAGGACGTGCGAGGCCCGCGCGATCCGACAGCCTATGCCGGCAAGAGAGTTCCCGGCCGGCCGGCGTCGAGCTGGAAGGTCACCGGCAGCACGCGTTCGCGCGGAGTCTGGAGCTTCAGGGCCTTGGCCGCGCGGGCGAGCGCGACCTTGCCGAGGCCCACGGGGCCGAAGCCGTCCTGCACCTTAGGATGCAGGCCGGCGCGGCGGCGCAGGACGCCGTTGGCGTAGATGACATTGGCGCGCATCAGGGCGGCCGGGGTCATGAATTCGATGGAGAGCGAGACGTTGAGCATCGGGCCGTTCTCGATCCGGTGCGGGGCGTTCTGGGCCCAGGTGACCATCGCGCCCGGCGTCAGGTCGTAGACCTCGGCGCCCTTGTCCCAGGCGGGATCGAAGGTGAACTGCTCGGCGGTCTCCTTGAGGACGATCCGCTCCAGAGTCTCCTGGCCGACATAGGGGGCTTCCACCGGATAGACCCAGACCCGCTTGCGGCCGCGCAGTTGCCAGAGCGACACCAACGGCACGTCGAGGTGATAGAACACCTGGGCGTTGGCCGAGGAGATCAGCATCCCGAGGTCGTGCTTGAAGGTCTTGCGGCCGGACTGAGCCTGTTTCTCGGCGAAGATCTCCTCGCCCAGGGCGGCGTATTCCGGGAGACAGGCGTTGGCGGCGCGCAGGTTGAGCCAGATGCGCCCGGCCTGGGCCGCCTCCAGCAGCCGCGAACCGGTCATGGCGCCGGCCGAGCCCTTGCGCCAGGTGGTCCAGGCGACCGGGTCCTCGCCCATGGTGAAGACGCCCAGCTTCTCGCGCGGATAGCGGTCGAGCAGTTCCTCGAGGCCCGCCTCGTCGAACATCGGTCGCTCGTGCAGGCCGTGACGGAACGAGAGGTTGCTCCGGGTGAAGGCCCGCGCCTTTTCCGGCGTCCAGTCGGTGATGATGCTCATGCCCCGGCCCTCAAGCCATAGAACTGAATCTTGAACGGCCCCCACCACAGGGTCTTGCCCAGGCCACGCGCGGCGCGGTCGAGGGTGAAGGCGAAGTCCGGCGCGCGGACCAGCCACTTGACGCCGGCCCAAGCGCCGAAGACCGCCGCCTGGGCCAGGCCCTGGGCCATCCAGCGGGCAAGGCCCAGGCGGTCCGGGGGGCTGGCCGCGGCGCAGGCGGCCGAGGGTCCCTGGCCATAGGCGAAGGCGCGCGCGATGGCGTAGCGCAGGGTCAGGCGCGAGGGGACGGGATCCTCCCACACCCAGGCGGCCGGCTCCCAGGCGAAGACCGCGCCGGCCGCGGCCATCTGGCCGAACAGGTAGTCGTCCTCGCCGCCGATGAAGTTGCGGAAAGCGGCGAAGGGTCGGTCGGGATCGGGCATGGCGGCGCGGCGGATCAGGCTGTCGCCGCAACCGTAGTGATGGGCGATGACGCCAGCCTCGGCCGGGCCTTCGCGCGAGAAGAAGCGTTCCAGATAGTTGCGATGGCGGACGACCTGGCGCGGAGCGCGACCGCGGACCGGGCCGAAGACGACGTCGGCTCCATAGCGGACCTGGGCCGCCAGCAAGGCGGCGAGCCAGCCCTCGGGCGCCTCCTCGTCGTCGTCGAGGAAGGCGATCAGCCCGCCGCGCGCGCGGGCCATGGCCGCATTGCGGGCGTTGGCGACGCCGGGCTCCGGTTCGTGGACATAGACCAGCGGAAACGGCGCCTCGGCCGCCAGGCGCTCGGCGAGAGCCTGGGCGGACGGAAGTTGGTCGTTGTCGACCACGACCAGTTCCAGCTCTCCCGGGTCGACCCCAGCCTGGCGGAAGGTCGAGCGCGCCGCCGTCTCCAGTCCGGCGAGCCGGCGCTGGGTCGGGATGATCAGGCTGACGCGAGGAGCGGCCATCGACTCAGAGCACCTCGGCGCCCGAGGCCGCACCGGGCCGCAGGGCGCGAGCGGCGATGGCTCCGGCCAACCCCCGCGCCCTGCCGCGGAGCGAAAGCTCGCTGGTGGCGATGATGTCGAGGCGGCGGCGCAGGCGGCCAACGGGTCCAGGACCATGGGCGCCGGCGAGGGTCCAGGCGCGTTCGGCGGCGACGGCGTGGCGGCCGCGCGGACCGGCGGCGGCCATGGTCCCCTCGCCCACCGTCCGGGTGGCAAGGGCGTAGGGCCGCTTGTAGTGATCGTGGCCAGGACCGAGGTCATAGGTCCGCAGGCCCAGGCCCGGCATGGCGGCGATGGCGCGCAGCAGGAAGATCTGGCCCGGCGACCACTGGCCCATGGCAGGATCAGTCGAGGCGATCCACGGATGGTAGACCTCGCCGACCCGCACGCCGATGTGGCCGGCCAGCAGGCGGTCGCCGCAATAGAGATTGATCATCAACCCCTGGAACGGCCCCTCGCGCATGTCGAGGAACGAGGCCAGCAGGTCGCGGGTCCATTGCGGGGCCAGGAAATCGTGGGCGCCGGTGCGGTCGAGCTGCTGGCGCTTCCAGGCCAGAAGCTGGTCGAAGGAGGCGCGGTCGAAGTCGGGTGCGCGCAGACTGAGGGGGCCGACCTCGCGGTCCAGCTTTCCCTCCAGGCGGCGATAGTTCTTGAACCGCTTGGCGCTGGCCGCGCGGATACGCTCCAGATAGTCCGGCGCCGAGCCATCGAGCTGGATGACATAGGCCGGCGCCTGGCTCGCCACCGCGTCGGCGAAGTCGCCGTACGGATCGATCAGGCTGGTGAAGCGGAAGGCCGAGAGCCCGAACTCGGCCAGATCCTGGCGGATGTCGAGCGGGCGGTCGGCGACCAGGGCGTGATAGTCGCAGAGCGGCGCGCCGATCGGCCGGGCCATGCCGCCGGGCCGGTGGTGATAGGCCAGGAAACCCACCGGAGCGGCGGCTTCGCGCCAGATCGCGACCCGGGCGTCAGGCCGCACGGCGCCGACCGCGCGCGCGAAGTCGGGCCCCATCAGCGGGCTCGAGAATTCCGGGCGCGAAGCGCAGAGCCGCCGCCAGGCGACGATGTCGGCATCGGTCAGTTCGGACGGATGGAGGGTTTCCAGTCGCAGCATCTCGAACACGGTAGCGTCTCCCGGTTAGGGAAAGTTTGCCGTGGAGGTTGCAAAACTCAGGCCGAGAAGGTGTCCCGCACGATCTTCTCCAGCCATTCGACATCGACCTCGTCGAAGGCGGCCGGGCGGTCGGAATCCACGTCGAGGACGGCGATCAGGCGGCCGGAGGCCTCGAACACCGGCACGACGACCTCGCTGCGCGAGCGGCCGTCGCAGGCGATGTGGCCGGGGAAGGCGTGAACGTCGGGGACGAGCTGCGTCCGGCCGCTGGCCGCCGCCGCCCCGCAGACGCCGCGGCCGAAGGCGATGCGCAGGCACCCGAGCGTGCCCTGGTACGGGCCGACCACCAGCTCGCGCTCGCGGGCCGGGTCGACCACGTAGAAGCCGGTCCAGAAGAAGGCCTCGAAACTGGCGGCCAGCATCGAGGCGACGGTCGCCATGCGGGCGGTCAGGTTGGGTTCGCCCTCCAGCACCGCGGCGATCTCCTCGGCCACGGCGGCGTAGCGCTCGGCCTTGACGGCCGGCAGGGTCAGTTCGTTGAAGGCTTCGGCCATGGCCGGCTATATACTGAGCCCTGTCGGCGGCCGCCAGCCGCGGGCTCGCCGACAGGGCCGCAACCGCATTCGTAAACCTTTGCAACCGCGGGAACTCACGCCCAAGCTGAGCCTTCTAGCAACGCCAGCCATCATGGAGACAAGGCGCATGGGCATCTTCAGCTCGATCATGAACAAGATCCTACACAAGAAGCCGGCGGAAACGCCGGCCGCGACGCCTGCTGCGCCCGCCGCCGCCGCGCCGGCCCCGGCGGCCGCGCCCGCCCCTGCGCCCGAGCCGGTGGACGTCGAGGCGGTGCTGACCCAGATCGCCGCGATGAAGGGCGGCGGCGGCAACTGGCGCACCTCGATCGTCGACCTGCTCAAGCTGCTGGACCTGGATTCCAGCCTGGACGCGCGTAAGGAACTGGCCGGGGAACTGGGCGTGAACGCCGGCCCGCACGGCAGCGCCGAACAGAACATCGCGCTCATCAAGGCGGTGTGGGGCGCGCTGGAAAAGAACGGCGGCGTGGTGCCCGCCAGCCTGCGCGACTAAGGGCCTGAACCCCGCGCGGCCACCGCGGCGCGGGGTTTCACTGCGGATCGCGGATTGCAGCGCGCCTAGAGCGCGCGGGCGAGCCTGAGGTTCTCGCTGTGCTCGGCCGCTGCACGCCGGGCGTTGATCTCCGACGACCGGGCGTCGATCACTTCCTCGGCGAGGACGTCGATCAGCGTCTCGAGGGCCTGGGCCTCATCGAACGGGGACGCGACTTCGAATGGATTGGGCATCGGCGCATCTCCCTGGCTGGCGCGGGCGAAGTGTTAAGCAGCGCTTAATCGGAGGCCAAGCCCCCCACGCAGCGCAAACCGGGGTTTTCGCTGGAGATCACAGCGAGTTGAGCGCACGGACCGTCAGGAAATTTTGCGCTGCAGCAAGTTTTCGACGGCCTTGTTGCGACTAATTCTCAGCCATTCTTTTTGCAAGAAAGGTATTGGCTGACGCTCCGATAGCACCCTACGATCCCCTAGAACGCTGCGTCGCGGCAGACGAGTCTGTTTTCACTGACTTTCGTCTTGCACCCGCGGGAGAACGGCGTCGTGGAAGGAAACGATTGTGCAGCGCACGAGTACCGAGGGGCCTGACTACTTTCACAAGGTCGTCGATTGCCAGTGGGCCTGTCCGGCCCACACGCCCGTACCCGAATACATCCGGCTGATCGCCGAGGGACGCTACACCGACGCCTATATGGTCAACTGGAAATCCAACGTCTTTCCCGGGATTCTCGGGCGGACGTGCGACCGCCCCTGCGAGCCGGCCTGCCGGCGCGGGCGGGTCGAGGAGGAGCCGGTCGCCATCTGTCGCCTGAAGCGGGTGGCCGCCGACAACAAGGACGACATCTCCAATCGGTTGCCGGCGCCGGTCGCGGTGTCGAACGGCAAGCGCATCGCGCTGGTCGGGGCCGGGCCGGCCTCGTTGACCGTAGCGCGCGACCTCGCCCCGCTCGGCTACGAGCTGACCCTGTTCGACGGCGAGGCCAAGTCCGGCGGCATGATCCGCAGCCAGATCCCCCGCTTCCGCCTGCCCGAGGAGGTGATCGACGAGGAGGTCGGCTACATCACCAGCCTGGGGATGGAGCTTCACCTGGGCCAGCGTATCGACAGCCTGCGAGCGCTGTTGGACGAGGGCTATGACGCGGTGTTCGTCGGATCGGGCGCGCCGCGCGGGCGCGACCTCGACGTGCCCGGCCGCCAGGAAGGCGCGGCCAATATCCATATCGGCATCGACTGGCTTTCCAACGTCTCGTTCGGCCATATCGACAGGATCGGCCGCCGGGTGATCGTGCTGGGCGGCGGCAATACGGCCATGGACTGCTGCCGCACCGCCCGCCGCCTGGGCGGGGCCGACGTGAAGGTGATCGTCCGCTCCGGCTTCGAGGAGATGAAGGCCAGCCCCTGGGAGAAGGAAGACGCGATCCACGAGGACATTCCGATCCTCAACTACCTGGTCCCCAAGGCCTTCACCCACGAGAACGGCAGGCTGACCGGCGTCACCTTCGAGAAGGTGCGGCCCGAATACGATGCGCGCGGCCGCCGCAAGCTGGTCTCCTCCGGCGAGCCGGACGAGCATTACGAATGCGACGACGTGCTGGTGGCCGTGGGCCAGGAGAACGCCTTTCCCTGGATCGAGCGCGACCTGGGCCTGGCCTTCGACGAATGGGACATGCCCAAGGTCGATCCGGTCACCTTCCAGTCGACGGCCGGCAAGGTGTTCTTCGGCGGCGACGCCGCCTTCGGCCCCAAGAACATCATCTGGGCGGTGGCGCAGGGCCACGAGGCGGCGATCTCCATCGACCTGTTCTGCAAGGGCGAGGACCTGACCGAACGGCCGGCGCCGGCGACCAGCCTGGTCAGCCAGAAGATGGGCATCCACGAGTGGAGCTATGACAACGCCCCGGCCAACGACCTGCGCTTCAAGGTTCCGATGCGCGAGAAGGACCAGGCACTGAAGGACGTGCGGCTGGAGGTCGAGCTCGGCTTCGACCGCGAGATCGCCTATCGCGAGACCCAGCGCTGCCTGAACTGCGACGTGCAGACGGTGTTCACCGAGGCCGCCTGCATCGAGTGCGACGCCTGCGTCGACATCTGCCCGACCGATTGCATCACCTTCACCGCGAACGGCGAGGAGGAAGACCTGCGCGGACGGCTGAAGGCCCCTGCCCTCAACCTCGACCAGGACATCCTCGTCTCGGGCGAACTGCCCACCGGGCGGGTGATGGTGAAGGACGAGGATGTCTGCCTGCATTGCGGCCTCTGCGCCGAGCGCTGTCCGACCGGCGCCTGGGACATGCAGAAGTTCCTGCTGGAAATGACCCATGCGGGGGGATGCCGATGAGCGGCGCGATCGACGCGACCAACGACTTCGTCGTCAAGTTCGCGAACGTCAACGGATCGGGCTCTGCCAGCGCCAACGGCATGTTCGCCAAGTCGATCCTGCGGATGGGCGTGCCGGTGGCGGCCCGCAACATCTTCCCGTCCAACATCCAGGGCCTGCCGACCTGGTTCGAGGTGCGGATCACCGAGGCTGGCCACCTGGGCCGGCGCGGCGGGGTGGACCTGATGGTCGCCATGAACCCGCAGACCTGGGACCGCGACATCGCCGAGATCGAGCCCGGCGGCTATCTCTTCTACGATTCCACCAAGCCGCTGCCGGCCTCGAAGTTCCGCGACGACATCACCGTGGTCGGGGTGCCGCTGACGGCGATGTGCAATGCAGCCTACCAGATCCCGCGCGAGCGGCAGCTCTTCAAGAACATCATCTATGTGGGGGCGCTGGCCGCCCTGCTGGACATCGAGATCGGGGTGATCGAGCAACTGCTGGCCGAGCAGTTCGCCGGCAAGGACCGGCTGATCACGGCCAATGTCGCGGCCCTGCACATGGGCCGCGACTATGTGGCCGAGCACCTGGAGCCGCTGAAGCTGAAGGTGCGCCGGGCCGACAAGGTCGGAGAGCGCATCTTCGTCGAGGGCAATTCCGCCGCCGCCCTGGGCGCGGTCTATGGCGGGGCCAGCGTCTGCGCCTGGTATCCGATCACGCCCTCGACCTCGCTGGCCGAGGCCTTCGCCGACTATTGCCACAAGCTGCGGATCGATCCGGCGAGCGGCAAGGCGCGCTACGCCATCGTCCAGGCCGAGGACGAGATCGCCTCCATCGGCGTGGTGGTCGGGGCCGGCTGGAACGGAGCGCGGGCCTTCACCGCTACCTCAGGGCCGGGCGTGTCGCTGATGACCGAGTTCATCGGCCTCTCCTATTTCGCCGAGATCCCCGCGGTGATCTTCGACGTGCAGCGCGGCGGCCCCTCGACCGGCATGCCGACCCGCACGCAGCAGGCCGACCTGCTGGCCGCGGCCTATGCCGGCCACGGCGACACCAAGCATCCGCTGCTGCTGCCGGCCGATCCAGGCGAATGCTTCGAGATGGGGGCTCAGGCCTTCGACCTCGCCGACCGGCTGCAGACCACGATCTTCGTCATGCTCGACCTCGACATCGGCATGAACGAATGGCTGACCGAGCCCTTCGCCTGGGACGATGCGCGCCAGCTCGACCGCGGCAAGGTGATGACCTTCGAGGATCTTGAGGCCGGACGCGACTTCGGCCGCTATCTGGAGGTCGACGGCGACGGCATCCCCTTCCGCACCTATCCGGGCACGCACCCGACGCGGGGCGGCTATTTCACCCGCGGCACCTCGCGCAACCCTTATGCTCGCTACAGCGAGGAAGGGAGCGTCTATGTCGGCAACATGGAGCGGCTGCTGCGCAAGTTCGACACCGCGCGCAGCCTGGTCCCCGGCCCAATCACACGCAACGCCGCTCGGCGGACACGCGAGGGGGTGATCTATTTCGGCTCCTCCACGCCGGCTGTGCACGAGGCGCTGGAGACGCTGGAGGCCCGCGGCCTGCACCTCGACGGCCTGCGCGTGCGCGGCTTCCCCTTCGCCCAGGAGATCTACGACTTCGTCGAGGCCCACGACCGGGTGTTCGTGATCGAACAGAACCGCGACGGCCAGCTTCGCACCCTGCTGATCAACGAGGGCGAGATCGACCCGTCGCGGCTGACCGCCGTGCTGCACTACGACGGCACGCCGATCACCGCCCGCTTCATCGCCGGCGCCGTGCAGGACCTGATGGCCGGCCGCCTGCCGGAGGCCGCCGAATGACCTACATCACCAAGCCGCAACTGCATCACCCGCAGCTCAGGACCAACGCCCTGGGCTATACGCGCCGCGACTACGAGGGCTCGGTCTCGACCCTCTGCGCCGGGTGCGGACACGACTCGATCTCGGCCTCGATCATCCAGGCCTGCTACGAACTGGACCTGCCGCCGCACCGGATCGCCAAGCTGTCGGGCATCGGCTGTTCCTCGAAGACGCCGGACTACTTCCTCGGCAACTCCCACGGCTTCAACACCGTGCATGGGCGCATGCCCTCGGTGCTGACCGGGGCGAACCTCGCCAACCGCGACCTGATCTATCTGGGCGTGTCGGGGGACGGCGACAGCGCCTCCATCGGGCTCGGGCAGTTCGCCCACTCGATCCGCCGCGGCGTCAACATGCTCTACATCGTCGAGAACAACGGCGTGTACGGCCTGACCAAGGGCCAGTTCTCGGCCACCTCCGACAAGGGCTCCAAGTCGAAGAAGGGCGTCATCAACCACGACGCCGGCATCGATCTGGTCAGCCTGGCCCTGCAGATGGGCGCGACCTTCGTGGCCCGCTCGTTCTCCGGCGACAAGGCCCAACTCGTGCCGCTGATCAAGGCGGCTTTGTCGCATAAGGGCGCGGCCTTCATCGACTGCATCAGCCCCTGCGTGCAGTTCAACAACCACGCGGGATCGACCAAGTCCTACGACTATGTGCGCGAGCACAACGAGGCGGTGAACAGCATGGACCTGATCCCCGCGCGCGAGACGATCACGGTCGACTACGCACCTGGAGAGACGGTTCCGGTCGCCCAACACGACGGCTCCATCCTGCACCTGCACAAGCTGGCCGAGCATTACGACCCGTCCGACCGGGTCGGGGCCATGGCCTATCTGCAGGCGCGTCAGGCGTTGGGAGAGATCGTCACCGGCCTGCTGTTCCTCGATCCCCAGGCGCGGGACCTGCACGAGAACCTCGGCACGGTGGACGCGCCGCTCAACTCGCTGGGATCGCGCGAACTGACGCCCGGCGCCGCGGCGCTGGCGGCGATCAACGCCTCGCTGAGATAAGCTACCCCTCGCCCACTGGACGCGGGCTCCAGAGCGCCGGCGCCGAGGCCGGAACGCCGCGTCCAGCCAGTCGGCCGCTGATCGCCCAGACCAGGAGCGTGAGGACCAGGGAGACGTAGCCGTCCACGGCGTCCTAAGATCGTCAAAAATCGCGAATAATCGATATTGGCCTATGCTTAATCTGTTCCTTGATGGACCATGGCAAGGCGAGCACCAGAGTAGAGACACCGCCTGACGAGCCTTGTGATGGAGACGTCGTCGCCGACAAGGAACGCAAGGCGGCGCGGCCGGCGCCCACGGCCGATGCAGAACCCGATCGTCAGTGAATCCGAGCCACCCGATCGGCAGCCGCCGGCTTTCAGATCCTGAGCCGGCGGCGTTCTGCCTCCCCTATCCCGACCGGCCAAGCTGAAACGGCACGATGGCCCGTTCGTCGCCAGGCACGACCAGGCGGCGGTCGACGGGCGGAAAGGCGCGCTGGGAACAGTCGTCACGCTCGCAGATCCGGCAACTGACGCCGATCCGCGCGGGCGGAGCCTTCAGGTCGAGGCCGGCCGAATAGACCATCTCCTGGGCGTGCTCGAGCTCGCAGCCGAAGCCCAGGACATAGCGGCGCACCGGCGCCAGATAGCCGCCGGACCGCTTGGCGATGCCGCGGGCGACGCAGAGGTATCTGGCCCCGTCCGGCATTTCGGCGACCTGGACCACGTAGCGATCGGGCGCGCCGGCCGCGTCGTGCACGTTCCAGAGTGGGCAGGTGCCGCCGAAGCGCGCGAACCGGAACCGGGTGGCGCTATGGCGCTTGGTGATGTTCCCGGCATGATCCATCCGCACGAAGTAGATCGGCACGCCGCGCTCGCCCGGCCGCTGGAGGTTGCTGAGGCGGTGGCACACCTGCTCCAAGCTGACCTCGAACAGGCGGGCCAGTTCGTCGACGTCGTGGCGATGGGCCCGAGCTGCAGCGGCGAAGCGCCGATAGGGCATGAGGAAAGCCCCGGCCGCATAGTTGCCGAGCCCGATCCGGCAGATGTCCAGCGCCTCGCGACTTTTCAGACCCGACACCGCCAGCTCTTGTTCGATCAGGTCCGCCAGCCGGGTCGAGACCAGGTGGAAGGCCGTCTGGAAACGGCGGGTCTCCTCGGGCAGGGCCGAGTTGAGCCAGAGCGTGCGGGCCCCGGCGTCGTAGCGGCGCATCACCTCGCCCAGGTCGGCCAGCCGCACCGCGGCGCCGAGCGCGGCCTCCATGGGGGCGCCAGCGGATTCCTGGGCCAGCGCTTCGGCCGCCGCGTCCAGTTCGTGGATGTAGTTGTCCTTGTAGTGGAAGAAGTCGCGCACTTCCTCGTAGGGCAGCAGGGAGCTTGCGGCCGCCGCCTCGTCCAGGGCCACCGCCTCCTCGGTCTGACGCAGGCGCTCGTCCAGCCGGCGATAGGCGCGATGCAGGTCGAGATAGCGGTGGGCCAGGGCCGGCGCCTGGAGGGCGGCGGCGCGCAGCTCCGACATCCCCACCGGAGAATCGCGGCCGCCGAAGTCGGCCAGGGCTTCGCGCAGATCGGCGACCAGGCGATCGTCGTCCGCCGCATCGAGCGCGGCGGCGGAGACCTCGAAGGCGTCCGTCAGGGCGACCAGCACCCGCGAGGTGACCGGCCGCTGATTGGATTCGATCTGCGAGAGATAGCTGATCGAGACGCCCAGCCGGCGGGCGCAGACGTCCAGAGTCCAGCCCTTTGCTTCACGCAGGCTACGGACCTTGGGGCCGACAAACAGCTTCTGGATTCTTCGCAATTTCACAAATTCCGCCGCGTCAGGCGCGAAGATTTGGCACGAATTCAGGCCATTCCCAAGGTTTTTGCACAGATTGGCGTCGCCGGCTGGAGTACGAAGAGTCCATCCATCAACTCAGTTTCGCAAATCTGATGACCAGCCTATCGGAAGACGCCGGGCTCCGGCGGTTGCGGCTCGTGCCACGCAGCGGCTCCTACGCTTCGCTCGGCGCGGCGATGCGCGAGTTTGGCCTGACCGCCCGCGCCCTGCGCTATTACGAGGAAGTCGGCCTGATCGAGGCCGACCGCGACCGGCTCAACTGCCGCCGCTATGACGAACGGGCCATGGAGCGCCTGCGCCTGATCGCCCAGTTCCGCCGCGCGGGCCTGGACGTGCGCGACATCCGCCTGATCCTCGAACGCCGCGAGCAGGCGGGCGGCGAGACCTATGTGGACTGCGCCGTCGCGCGGCTGGAAGAGCGTCTCGCCGTCATCGAGGCCGAGCGCCGCCAGATCGAAGAAGCCCTGGCCCTGCTGGGCGAGCGGCGGACCGAACAGGCGCCCGCCGAGGCGCCGCCACGCACGGCCGCGGCGATCCTGCGCCAGTCGCGGCCAGGGCGGCAGGCGGCCGCGCGCTGAGCCCTACCAGCTCTCGCTCCAGGGCCGCAGGTCCAGTTCGTGCGTCCAGGCCGAGCGCCGCTGGCGATGAAGGTCGAGATAGGTCTGGGCGATGTCGGCCGGCTTGAGCACGCGATCCTCGGCCAGCCGCCGCTCAAGGTCCGGGATGTTCTGACGCGAGAAGACGCCGTCGATGCCGCGGACGCAGATCCGGGGGGCCACGGGGATGCCCTGCGCCCCCCGCGCGCGCGCCAGGCTCGGGGCCTGGGCGCGCAAGCCCGCCTTGGCCGCGGCGAAGGCGGCGAAGCCGTCGCGGCCGCGCAGGCTGGCCGTCGCGCCGGTGAAGAGGATGGTTCCACGCCCGCGCGGGACCATCGCCTTGGCCGCCTCGCGCCCGGCCAGGAAGCCAGCGAAACAGGCCATTTCCCAGACCTTGCTGAACACCCGCGCCGTCGTCTCCTCGATGCCGAAGCGCACGTTCGCGCCGATATTGAAGACCACGACCTCCAGCGGGCCGATGTCGCGCTCGATCTCGGCGAACAGTGCGACCGTCTCCTCCTCCGAGCGGGCGTCGACCCCGCGGATGTGGACGATCCCGCCCTCGGCGCGGATGCCGGCGGCCAGCGACTCCAGTTGATCGAGATTGCGCGCGCGCCGGGTGACGACCGTCTCGTTGCCGTCGAGGGCGAAGGCCCTGGCGATGGCCCCGCCCACGCCGTCGCCGGCGCCGATGACCAGGCATGCGCCCTTGGATGGCTTGTCGCTCATGAGATTCTCCGATCCCGGCTTCAGGCCGCCTTGGCCTGGCGAAGGATTTCGTCCTCGACGGCGCCCAGGCGATCCTTGCCGAAGAAGAGTTCGCTTCCGACCAGGAAGCTCGGCGCGCCGAACACGCCGGCCTCCACCGCCGCCTCGGTATTGGCGACCAGACGCGCCTTGACCTCGTCGCTGGCGCTCGCCGCCAGCAGGTCTTCGACCGGCAGGCCGCCGTCGGCCAGGGCCTGACGCATCACCTGCGGGTCGTCCATCTTCAGGCCCCGCTCCCACATGTCGGCGAAGACCTGCGCTACATAGGCGTCAAACACACCGAGCGCCTGGGCCGCCACCGCGCCTCGCATGATCTGCAACGTGTTGACCGGGAAATGCGGGTTCATGCGGAACGCCGTCAGGCCATGCCGCGCGACGAAGCGGCGCGTCTCCAGGCTCTCATAGGCCAGCTTGTTGCGGATGCCGGCGAAGGCCAGGGCCGGCGACTGGTTGCCGGTCAGCTTGAACACCCCGCCCAGCAGGATCGGCGCATAGTCGAAGCGCACGCCGGTCCGCGCCTCGATCTGCGGGATCACCTTATGGCTGAGATAGGCGTTCGGGCTGCCGAAATCGAACAGGAACTTCACCTCGGGCATGGCGCCCTCCCCTTTATCGGCGCGCCGCGCCTATCAGTTCTATTTTTGAACTTAATACCCGCATTTGCGCCGTGGCAAGCCGGCTCAGGCATGTTTCAGGCGGAGCGTTCGTCGCCCGGCGGCAGATGGTGGGGATCGACTCCGCCCGGCCCGACCAGGACCTGCACCTGGCGGGGCGTCACCTCCTCGCGGCATTCGGAGCAGACCATCACCGGGTCGAACTGGCATCCGCACGACAGGTGACGATGAAGGACCGGAGGCCCCGCCTCGCCGGCCAGATGCGCATCGCCCCAGTGGACCATCGCCATGATGACGGGATGCAGCGCCAGGCCCTTGTCGGTCAGGCGGTATTCGTAGCGAACGGGGCGTTGCTGATAGGCGACCTTGGCCAGGACGCGGTTGCGGGTCAGCTTCTCCAGGCGGTCGGCCAGGATGGCGCGCGACACTCCAAGCCGGACCTGGAAATCCTCGAACCTCCGCACTTTCAAAAAGCAGTCACGCAGGATCAGCAGCGTCCAGCGGTCGCCGATCACCCCGACCGTGCGGGCCAGCGAGCAGGCCTCGCCTTCAAGTTCGTTCCAGCGCATGGCGGCCTCCCGCAAAGGAAGGTTCCAAATTTGAATGCAGCCGCCCCTGCGTCAATCCCGCAACCTGCGTCAGGTCGCCCAGGCGCGCCCGATCTCCGACAGCGGGATGCAGGCGCGATAGGCGCCGGGCACCGGATCGTAGCGCAGGGCGAGGGTCGCCCCCGGCTCGGAGGTGAAGTACCCGATGGTGACCAGTTCCTTCAGAGACTTGAAGAAGTGCGGCTGGCCCCAGGCCGCCTTGGCTTCCTTGTCGTAGGCGGCCAGTTGCTCAGTCTGCTGCTGGGCGCTGAGGGCGACGAAGGGGACGCCGTGGGCTGCGCGGGCGTCGGCGTCCATCCGCGCCAGGCCGTTCCGCAGGAGGTCGCCCTGCTTCTGATCGCACCAGCCGGCCAGCGTCCGGTCGATGAACTGCGGCACGCCCGCCTGGCGCGCGCCAGGCGTATCGGTCGCCGGCACGATCAGCTCGGCCACCACGTCCACCAGCCGGGCCTGGTCGGGCGTCAGGGCCTGGGGCGTCCAGGAGAGCGGCGGCATGGCCGCGGCGACCGGGCCGGCGAACCCGGCGGAGGCGACGCCCAAGGTGAGCGCCAGACCGCGGATCGCATCTCGTCTGCTCAGC
This sequence comes from Phenylobacterium sp., assembly GCF_041920015.1. Lineage (GTDB taxonomy): Bacteria > Pseudomonadota > Alphaproteobacteria > Caulobacterales > Caulobacteraceae > Phenylobacterium. The sequence goes on along the minus strand of NZ_JAYRST010000019.1, from coordinate 21,115 downwards.
ATCACAGATCGCCCTTCTTCTTAGCCTGGACGGCGTGATCGACGGCGCGCGCAGTCAGCGCCATATAGGTCAGCGAGGGGTTCACGCAGGAAGCCGAGGTCATGGCCGCCCCGTCGGTGACATAGACGTTCTTGCACTCATGCACCTGGTTGTGGGCGTTGAGCACCGAGGTCTTCGGATCGCGGCCCATGCGCGCGGTCCCCATCTCGTGAATGCCGAGGCCCGGCGCATAGCCGAGGTCCGCTCCTTGGACATTCTTGAAGCCAGCGGCCTCCAGCATCTCGACCGCGGCGGCCATCATGTCCTTGCGCATGGCCTTTTCGTTTTCGCGGATCGTCACCTTGGCCGAGAGCGTCGGCAGGCCGTGCTTGTCCTTGCGGTCGTGGTCGAGGGTGACGCGATTGTCCTCATAGGGAAGGATCTCGCCAAAGGCGCCCAGTTGCATGACCCAGGGCCCCGGCTGGCTGAGTTCGGCCTTGCGCGCCGCGCCGAACCCCTCGCCGGTCAGGTCGCGGTCCCAGCCGGGCCGCCCGCCGCCGCCCTGATAGCCGAAGCCGCGGATGTAATCCTTCCGCGCGGTGGCCGCATCGCCGAGGTTGCGGAAGCGCGGGACGTAGATGCCGTTCGGCCGGCGGCCGGAATAGTACTTGTCGGAGAACTCGTCGACCACGGCGCGGGCGCCGACGCGGAAGTGGTGGTCCATGACGTTGCGGCCGAGCTGGTCGCTGCCGTTGCCGAAGCCGTTGGGGAACCGCGAGCTGGTGGAGTTCAGCATGATCCAGGCGGTGTTCAGGGCCGAGGCGCAGAGGAACACCACCTCGGCGTAGAACTCTTCCTCCTGGCCGGTCTCGCTGTCGAGGATGCGCACCCCGGCCGCCTTGCCGGCCTTCTCATCGTAGATCAGCGAGGTGACGATGGCGTTGGGCCGCATGCGCAGGTTGCCGGTGCGCTCGGCCGCCACCAGGGTCGCGGAGTTCGAGCTGAAATAGCCGCCGAACGGACAGCCGCGCATGCACATGTTGCGGTACTGGCACTTGGTCCGCCCCAGGCTGAGCTGCTCCTCGGTCGGCTCGGTGAGGTGGGCGGTGCGCCCGATGGTGATGCGCCGCTCGGGAAAGCGGGACTCGATGCGGGTCTTGAAGGCCTTTTCGACGCAGTTCATCTCCATCGGCGGCTGGAACTGGCCGTCCGGCAGATGCGCCAGCCCCTCGTTCTGGCCCGAGACGCCGACGAAGCGCTCCACATAGTCGTACCAGGGGGCGAGATCGGCGTAGCGGATGGGCCAGTCGACTCCGACGCCGTCGCGGGCGTTGGCCTCGAAGTCCATCGGGCTATGGCGATAGCTCTGGCGTCCCCAGGTCAGCGACCGCCCGCCGACCTGATAGCTGCGGATCCAGTCGAAAGGGGCTTCCTCGGTGTAGGGGTTCTCATCGTCCCGCACGAAGAAGTGCTTGGTGAGTTCGGTGACCGTGTAGCCGGTGCGGCTCTGGACCGGGTAGCGGCTCTTCAGCTCGTCGGCCGGCAGCTTGCCTTGCGGATACTGCGCCTGCCACGGGTCCATGACGGCGGTCGGATAGTCCTCGAGGTGGCGCACCATTGGGCCGCGTTCGAGGACGAGGGTCTTCAGGCCCTTCTGCGTAAGTTCCTTGGCGGCCCACCCGCCGCTGATGCCGCTGCCGACGACGATGGCGTCATAGGTGTTTTCCTGGCGCGCACGACCATTGAGATTGGCCATGTTCCCCCCTCGTCCAGGTCCGGCGGTTCATCCGCCAGACGGTCTTGTTCGACGATGCGTCGCAGTCTGCTCCGCGTCGCCCATTTTGCAATCCACAGCTTTCATGAAATGGGTTACATTGCAAGCCTACAAGGGGCGGCGCAGCGCGTCCCGATCCGGAAGCGCCAGGGAGGGCCGCCATGGAACGCCGTCTGATCGTCGCCGCATTGGCTGCGTGCGCGGCGCTTGCCGCAGCCCTTCCCGCCCAGGGCGCGGAAGCGCAGGCCGGGCCCTGGAAGAGCCTCTTCGACGGTCGCAGCCTGGAGGGCTGGGTCCCCAAGATCGCGGGCCATCCCGCCGGCGAGAACTACCAGCAGACCTTCGTTGTGCGGGACGGCGCGATCGCGGTCTCCTATGCGGGCTACGACGCCTTCAAGAACCGTTTTGGGCACCTCTTCTACAAGACGCCGTTCAAGGCCTATCGCCTGCGGCTCAGCTACCGCTTCCTGGACCAGGGCCCGCCCGACACGCCGGCCTGGGCGCGCAGCAATAGCGGGGTGATGTTCCACAGCCAGAGTCCGCAGAGCATGGAGCTGGACCAGCCCTTCCCCATGTCAGTCGAATTCCAGACGCTGGGCCGCGACGGCGAGGCGTCCAGGCCGACCGGCGCGGTCTGCACGCCAGGGACCAGCGTCGCCTTCGACGGCGTTCGCGCCAAGGCCCACTGCATCTCTCCGGCGAACGGGCCGACCATCCCCAACGGAACCTGGGTGCGGCTGGAACTGGATGTCCTGCCCGGCGGCGAGGTGATCCAGAAGATCGACGGCGCGGTGGTGCAGCGCTACGGCGCGGTCGAACTGGACCCGGCCGATCCGTTCGCCGCGGCGGCCAAGCGCTACATGGCAGACTTTCCGGGTCCCGTCCCGCTGACCGAGGGCTACATCGCCCTACAGAGCGAGGGCTGGCCGATCGAGTTCAAGGACATCGAGATCCAGGAGCTTCGCTAAAGGCCCAGCAGCCGGCGGTTGCGCGCCCTATCGGTCTCCACGCCCGCGAAGTCGTCGAACGCTCGGTCGGTGACGCGAATGATGTGGTCGCAGATGAACGGCGCGCCCTCGGCCGCGCCCTGCTCGGGGTGCTTGAGCGCGCACTCCCATTCCAGCACCGCCCAGCCGGGGTAATCGTACTGGGCGAGCTTGGAGAAGATCGACTTGAAGTCCACCTGGCCGTCGCCCAGCGAGCGGAAACGGCCGGGCCGCTCGACCCAGCCCTGATAGCCGCCATAGACCCCCGAGGCGGCGTTGGGGCGGAATTCGGCGTCCTTCACGTGGAAGGCGCGGATGCGCTCGTGATAGCGGTCGATATAGCCGAGATAGTCGAGTTGCTGCAGCAGCAGGTGGCTGGGATCGTAGAGGATGTTGGCGCGGGGATGGCCGCCGACCTCGTCCAGGAACCGCTCGAAGGTCGCCCCGTCATGCAGGTCTTCGCCGGGGTGGATCTCGTAGCAGGCGTCGACGCCCTGCTCCTCGAAGACGTCGAGGATCGGCCGCCAGCGCCGGCCGAGCTCGGCGAAGGCCTCCTCGACCAGGCCCGCCGGCCGCTGCGGCCACGGATAGAAATAGGGCCAGGCCAGAGCGCCGGAAAAAGTGGCGTGGGCGGTCAGGCCCAACCGGCGGCTGGCGACGGCGCCGGCCTTCACCTGGGCGACGGCCCAGGCCTGGCGTTCGGTCGGCTTGCCGCGCAACTGCGGCGGGGCGAAGGCGTCGAAGAGCTCGTCATAGGCCGGATGGACGGCGACGAGCTGGCCCTGGAGGTGGGTCGAGAGCTCGGTGATCTGCAGGCCATGCTCGGCCAGCACGCCGGCGATCTCGTCGCAATAGGTCTGACTCTCGGCGGCCAGTTCGAGGTTGAAGAACGAGTCCGCCCCGCCGGTCGGCATCTGCACGCCGACATAGCCCAAGCTCGAAACCCACTGGGCCATGGTGTCCAGCCGGTCGAACGGCGGCTCGGTCCCGATGAACTGGGCGAGGAAAATGCCCGGCCCCTTGAGCGTCTTCATCGCCCTGCTCCTTCCAGTTCGACCCAGCCCAAGCCCTCGCGGCTGGCGGCGACGGCGCGCTCCACGAAGGCCATGCCGCGCACGCCCTCGGCGATGCCCGGAACCAGGGGCGCGCCCTCCCCGCCCACGGCGCGGGCGAAGTCGCGATAGATGTTGGCGAAGGCCTCGATGAAGCCTTCCGGGTGACCGGTCGGGATGCGTGATGCGGCCTGGGCGACTGCGCTCAGATAGGGCGAGCCGGCGTGCAGAACCTGACTGGGAGCGTCCAGCCAGTCGAGCGTCAGTTCTGTGTGCCGCTCGTGCGACCAGGTCAGGCCGCCTTTCTCGCCATAGACCTTGATGGTCAGGCCGTTGCGGGCGCCGGCCGAGATCTGCGAGGCGATCAGCACGCCGCGCGCGCCACCGCCGAACCGCAGGAGGATATTGCAGTCGTCGTCCAACACCCGGCCCGGCACCACGGCGGCGAGGTCGGCGCACAGCCGCTCGACCGGCGCGCCCGTCACGAACTCTGCCAGATTGAAGGCGTGGACGCCGATGTCGCCAATACAGCCGCCGACGCCGGACTGAGCCGGATCGGCCCGCCAGCCGGCCTGCTTGTTGTCGTCCCGTTCGATCGGCTGCGACAGCCAGCCCTGGGAATATTCCACGATGACCTTGCGCACCGTCCCGAGGTCGCCGCGGGCCACGATCTCGCGCGCCTCGCGGACCATGGGATAGCCGGTATAGACATAGGTCAGGCCGTACTGCCGGCCCGAGGCGGCCACGACCTGGGCCAGGGCCTTGGCCTGGGCGAGGTCGAGCGTGGCGGGCTTGTCGCTCATCACGTGCAGGCCCGCCTCTAGCGCAGCCTTGGCGACCTCGAAATGCAGATGGTTGGGCGTGACGACCGCGACCATGTCGATCCCGTCCTGGCGCCCACGCTCGGCCTCGATCATGGCGCGGTAGTCGGGATAGACGCGGTCCGGCGCGATGGCCCAGGCCGCGCCGGCCGCAGCGTTCCTGTCGCCATCCCGGCTGAAGACCCCCGCGGTCAGGTGGATGGCGCCGTCCAACTCGGCGGCCATTCGGTGAACGGGACCAATGAAAGAACCCGGCCCGCCCCCGACCAGGGCGAGCCGCAAGGGCGCAACCGAACTCATCAGGCGATGACGCCCGCCAGATAGTCGTAGCTGACCTTCACCGAGTCGATGCGCTCACCCGGGAACGGCGGCTCCTGCTCGACGAAGAACTGGCGCACGCCCGAGGCGTAGGCCGCCGGCAGCAGCTTCTTCCAGTCGATCATCCCCGACCCGACCTCGGTCGGGTCCTGCCTCAGGGCGAAGTTCGCCTGGGTGGTCGGCTTGATATCCTTCACGTGCATCAGGGTGAAGCGGCCTTTGTGGGTCTTCAGCAGTTCGAACGGATCGCGCCCGGCCGCCGTCACCCAGCCGGCGTCCATCTCGAAGGTCACCAGCGACGGGTCGGTCTCCTTCAGCAGGATGTCGATCGGAGTGGTGTCGCCCAGCGGCGCGAACTCGTTGTTGTGGTTGTGATAGCCGACGGCGATGCCCGCCGCCTTGAGCGCCTCGCCCTTCTTGTTGAGGAAGTCGGCGTTCCACTTCCAGTCGTCGACCGTCATCTGGCCGGCCAGGCGGGTGAGGAAGGCCGGCCCGTTCTCGCCCCGGTTCGGCTTCAGCTCGAAACGGTCGGGAATGTAGAACAGCGGCATGACGGCGTACTTGACGCCGATGACGTTCAGATCGTCGGCCAGTTTGGCGAGGTCGCCGCCGAAGCTCTGCGAACCCATCGCCCGCCCCTGGATGTGCGCGCTGGTGCAGACGAGGCCCACGCGGTCCATGGCCGCCTTCATTTCCGCCGCCGTGCGCCCCAGCAGACCGGCCAGCTCGATGGCGCGGTAGCCGATCCTGGACACCGCCGAGAGCGTGCCGTCGAGGTCCTTCTGGGCGTCCGGGCCGAGGGTGTAGAGTTGCAGGCCGACGGGCAGGCCGTGGCGCTGGAAGAAAGGCTGGCTGGCGGCGCTGGCCGAGCCGCCGCCCGCCGCGCCCATGGCCGCGACGCCCGCGGCGAGCACGCTGCGGCGATTGAGGGTGAATTCCAGGCCGGCGACGGCCTCATCGCCGGTGGCGGCGGTGCGGGTGGTGTCTGGACGCACGACGGATCTCCTCGGGATGGCTAGGACTAGGGGGTGACGCCTTCGGGCAGGGCCGAAGCGTCCTCGGGCTGGGCGGCCGGCCCGCGCGAGGGCGGCCGGAAGAAGACGGCGAGCAGGACCACCGCAGCCAGGGCCAGGGCGGTCGGAACCATGAACAGGGCCGCATAGTCGACCGCGCCGGTGGCCGGGTCGGTCAGGCGGGCGGCGAGCGCCGGGAACAGGAAGGCCGCGGCCACATTGCCGATCCCCAGGATCAGCAGGTTGAACAGGCCCTGGGCGCTGGATCGTACGTCGTTGGGAAAGACCGCATCGACGAAGATGTACACGGTGGCGAAGAAGAAGGCGTAGCAGACGCCGTGCAGCAACTGGACCGCCACGATGACCGGAACGCTGTCGGCGAACAGGGAGAAGACCGCAAAGCGCGCCGCGTGGCCCAGAATGCCGACGATCATCGTCACCTTCCAGCCCAGCCTGGCCAGCACCCGGCCCAATATGAACATGGTGACGATCTCGGCCACCTGGCCAAGGCTCAGCACCACCATCGACAGATTGCCGGCGATGCCGACCCGATCGGTGAGGAAGGCGTCGGAAACCACGAAGTAGCCGTTGTGGATCACCGAATCGATGAAGGTGACCACGAACAGCACCAGCACGAAGGGCGTGCCCAGCAGGGTCAGGGCCCGCCGCCAGGCCAGCTTGTCGATGCCCGGCGCATCCTTGCGCGGCGGGGTGTGCGGCAAGGTCAGGGAATAGGCGGCCGCGGCGAAGGAAATGATCGCCGCCACCAGGAAGATCCAGCGCACCTGCTCTGGCCCCGCATGCGCGCCCAGCAGGAAGACGAACGGCCAGCTCACCAGCACCCAGCCGACCGTGCCGCCCATGCGCACCGCGCCGAAGTCGGCGGCCGGGTCGCGCAGATTGGCGAAGGCGATGGAATTGGTCACCGACAGGGTCGGCACATAGACCAGGCTGAAGATCAGGTAGCAGGCGAAGAACGGCCAGAAGCTGGTGGCGAAGGCCGCCCCGACCAGGGCGATCCCGCCGATCAGGTGGCTTGCCGCCAGGAACCGCTCGGCTGCGAAATTGCGGTCGGCGAACTGGTTGGAGAAGAAGATGCCGACCAGGGCGGCTACGCCCCAGGAACTGCCGACCAACGACTGCTGCCAGGCCGAGAAGCCCAGCATGCCCATATAGGGGAACAGCTTGGGCGCCCACGCGCCCCAGATGGCGAGCTGCAGCACCATCATCAGGAAAAGCCGAACGCTCGCCGTCATCTTGCCTCCCCAGGCGTCCGGTCGGCAGTCCTGCGGGCTGGAGACAGCCCCTGCTCGCCCGATGTAATCGAAATCATCGATAACAGGCGCCGGAACGGGCGGCAACCGGCTTGTCGGGCGCCCGCCAGGCCCAGCTTCGCCTTGAAATACCGCCAGCTTGGCCCCAGGGTCTGCGCCCATGCCTACTATTCAAGATGTCGCGCGCGATGCGGGCGTATCCACCGCAACGGTTTCGCGCGTGTTCAGCGCACCCGAACTCGTGCTGGAGCCGACCCGCCAGAAGGTGATGGAGTCGGTCGCCCGGCTCGGATACCAGCCGAACTTCGCGGCCAAGAGCCTGCGCACCCTGCGCACCGAGAAGATCCTGGTGACGGTGCCGGACATCTCCAACCCGTTCTTCTCCCAGGTGATCCGCGGCGTCGAGGAAGCGGCCCACGCTGCGGGTTATTCCGTCCTGCTCGGCGACACGCGCCACGAGGAGGAGCGCGAGGAGCAGTACGCCACCATGCTCCGCCGCAAGGAGGCCGACGGCCTGATCTTCCTCGGCCATCGCCTGCCCGGCGCCCTGGCGGCCATGGTCTCGACCATGGGCCCGCGCACGCCGATCGTGAACGGCTGCGAATTCCGTCCCGACATCGGAGTCTCCAGCGCCCATATCGACAACGAGCAGGCTGCAGCCGAGGTGATGGAGCACCTCTACAGCCTGGGCCACACTCACATCGGCGTGGTCACCGGCCCGCTGGCCAGCCCGATCAGCAGCGACCGCCTGACCGGCGTGAAGGCCGCGACCGCACGTCATGGCGAGTCCGACGCCTTGCAGATCGTGACCGGCGACTTCTCCATCGAGTCCGGCGTGCGCGAGACCCTGGCCCTGCTCGACGAGGAGGTCCGCCCCACGGCGATCTTCTGCTTCAGCGACGAGATGGCGATGGGCGCCCTGGAGGCGATCCGCCGCCGCGGCCTGCGCTGCCCGCAGGATGTCTCGCTGGTCGGTTTCGACGACATCCGCTTCGCCCAGTACCTCGACCCGCAATTAACCACCGTCAGCCAGCCCATGGACCAGATCGGCCATGAGGTAGTGCGGCTGCTGCTCGACATCCTGAGCGGCCGGGCGAGCGGCCTGCAGCACGTCACCCTGCCCCACAAGCTGGTCGTGCGCGCCAGCACCGGACCGGTCCCGGTCTAGGCTGAATCGACATTCATTTCATCCAGAGCATGGCGGCTGCGAGGTGGATGAAGGCGAGGAAGTGGATGGCCCGTCTATCGTAGCGGGTGGCGAAGCGCCTGAAGTGCTTGAGCTTGTTGAAGCAGCGCTCGATTTGGTTGCGGTGACGATAGATGGTCCGGTCATGCGGGATGATCGTCTTGCGGGTCGGATTTGAGGGAATGACGGCCTGGGCGCCGCTGTCGGCGATGATCTGGCGCAGGGCGTTGGAGTCATAGGCGGTGTCGGCCAGGACGGCTTGGGCCTGCAATCCTTCGAGCAGAGCGGGGGCGCTAAGCACGTCCCCGACCTGGCCGGCGGTAAGGATGAAGCGCAGGGGTCGGCCGAGGCTGTCGGCGACCATGTGGATCTTGGTGGTCAGTCCGCCTCGGGAACGCCTCAGAGCCTGATCCGAGGCCCCCCTTTTCCGGTCGCCGCCTGCTGATGGGCGCGAACCAGGGTCGTGTCGAGCATCAGGTAGCGGTTGTCCCGATCCTTGATCAGCGAGGAGAAGACCGCGTCCCAGACCCCGGCCTTGGCCCAACGGGTGAAACGCTTGTGCAGCGTCTTCCACTTGCCGTAGCGCTCTGGAAGATCACGCCAGTGCGCGCCTGACCGCAGCACCCACAGGCAGCCGTTGACGAACAGCCGGTTGTCGCTGCCTGTCCGACCAGGATCAGACGACTTTCCTGGCAACATCGGAGCGATCCGCTCCCACTGCGCCTGGCTCAGCTCATAGCGCTTCGGCTGAAGCATCATCCCGTTCCGAATCATCAAACCCGGAACGGAATGAATCACCGCTCACCCCACAGCGGAACCTGAATGTCGATTGGTCCTAGGATCTTGGCGGCAGTTCGCGCACCCAGATGTTGCGGAAGCTGATCGGCGCGCTGGGATCGCCGTGCGCCTGGAGCTTGATCGGCAAACGGTCGTGGGCGGCCTTGTACTCCGGCTTGCCGATGAACACCGTCTCGCCGGTGAACGCCACATCGTCCTGCACGAGCACGCCATTGTGGATGACCGTCACCCGCGCCGGGGCGGCGAGCGATCCATCCTCGCTGAAGCGCGGCGCATGCCAGACAATGTCATAGGTCTGCCACTCGCCGGGCGGGCGGGCGGCGTTGGCCAGCGGCGGATGCTGCTTGTAGACCGCGCCGGCCTGGCCGTTGACGTAGGTCTCGTTCTGATAGGAATCGAGGATCTGAATCTCGTAGCCGCGGTCGCCCGTCCCGGTGGAGGCCAGGAACAGGCCGCTGTTGCCGCGATACTGGCCCGAACCGGTGATTCCCTCGGGAATGCGCCATTCCAGGTGCAGTTGATAGTCGCCGAAGGCGCGCCGCGTTTTGATGTTGCCGCGCGACTTCTCGACGGTCATGACGCCGTCCTCGACCTGCCAGCCGGCCGGCGACTTGTCACGGACCGAGACCCATTCGCTGAGGTCCTTGCCGTCGAACAGCACGATGGCGTCCGACGGCGCCGCGCCCGGGGCGGTCCCCGGCGTGACGACCGGCGGGACCGGCGTCCACACCTCGGTGTCCTGCGGCTTGGACTGGGCGCAGGCGACGCCGCCGGCGGCCAGCGCCATGCTGGCGAGCGCGCCCCAACCGATGGCGAATCCTCTGTTCCTCATGATCCCCTCCTGGAGCGTGATCCGTTTCGGCAGCCGCTTCGGCGGAAAATGCTCTAGCGTCTCCGTCCATTGAGGACCATGACGCGGCCTGGGGCAACGCCCCACGGCCTAGCGTCAGAAGATCAGCTTGCGAAGCGTCAGGCGCACCGTGCGCCCCACGGGGTCCATCAGGTCGGGCTGATAACTGATCGGAGTGGTCCCGGCGCTGCTGCGCACCTCCTGGCGCTCGTCGAACAGGTTGTCGATGGAGAGCGTCGCGCGCGCGCCGCGCATCCAGGTGTGCTCGCGCGCCATGGGCTGGGCGCCGAGGTCGGCGAACAGGCGCAGGTTGACGGTCGTGAAGTCCGAGAACTTCAGATCCTCGCCGGCCGGGCCGCCGATCACGTGGGTGGAGCTGTTCCACTTGGCGTTCATCGCCACCCCCAGGCCGCTGCGCGAATAATTGGCCTGCAGATCGACCTGGTGTCGGGGCGAGCCGCCGCCCGAGCCGATCGCCGCCCCATCCAGCAGGTCGAGCGCCGGCAGGCCCGAGCGGATCAGCACTTCGTCCTTGAAGGCGTAGGTGTGGTAGAGGCCGACCTGGAAGACGCCGCTGCGCGGGCCGCCGCCAAAGCCGCCGAAACCACCTCGGCCGCCCGGTCCGCCAGGGCCGCCCGGCCCGCGGAATTCTCCACCCGGGGGCGGGCCGCCCGTCGGAGGCTGGCCGCCCTCGGGCGGTCGCTCGCCCTGCCCCTGCTGGGCGCCCTGGCCGGCCGCCTGGCCTTGGGCGGACGATTGCCCCTGTCCTGTCTGGCCCTGCCCAGCCTGTCCCTGGGTGGACTGTCCCTGCGTAGCCTGACCGCCCTGCTCCTGCGCCGCGCGCGCTTCCTGGAAGCGCCGGCGCATCTCGGCCATCTGCTCGGGCGTCGGCTGTGGGCCGACCGGGCGCGAATAGGTGAAGCCCCAGCGCAGTTCCTGCCGGTCCTGGCGCTCGAAATTGACCGGCCGCGCATCGATCTGGATCAGGTTGCCGGACGCATCGCGGGTGAAGCGGTCGGGGAACGCCGCCTCGACCTGAGTCGAGGCCGAGGGGAAGGAGACGATGGCGTCGCGCGTACGGCTGTCGACATAGTTGGCCTGGAAGGTCAGGTTGATCTTCTCGGACGGCCTGTAGGTCAGGCCCAGCTTAAAGACGTCGCGCTGGCCCGCATCGAGGTCGCGAGACCCGCCGGTGATCCGCGTCACCTCCACCGTCTGACCGCTCGTCAGGTCGAACATGCGCACGCCGGGCGTGACCGTGATGGGATCGCCGAGCTGGTTGAGGCTCGGCGCCTGGTCCGAGCGGGTGAAGGACGCCAGCACGCGCAGCGGCTTGACCGGGGTCCAGTTGACGCCCGCGCCCACCGTCTGCAGGTCGCCGAAGTCGGACAGGCGCTGATAGTCGAAGTTGAGGTTGGCCGAGAGCTTGCCGAACATCTCGTCGGTCCGGCTGATCGGCACGTCGAAACTGGCGCGAAGCTGGCCGATGTCGCGCGACAGCTCGCTCGACTGGGTGACGCCGTTGCGCCAGGCGTCGCTGTCGAAGTCGAGGGTCGAGGCGCGCGCGGTCAGCGTGCTGGTGACCTTGCCCGCCGGCAGTTCCCAAAGGGCGCGGTTCAGCACCACGTCGGCCTGGGCCGTGGTGGTCACCGCCTTGGTCCAGTCGGAATAGGGCGCGCCGTTGATCACGCGGTCGGTGTCGGAGCGCGAGACGCTGCGCTCGACCTGAGCGGTGGACGACCATTGCCAACCGTTCCAGGCGCCGCTGGCCGAGCCGGCGAGCTGGGCGTCCTCGCCTTTGCTCCGCCGCAGCAGGGCCTCGGGCGACAGCGGCGAAAGGCCGAGCCGGGATTCGCTGTCGGTCGCCTCGAACGAGCCGTTGATCGAGGCCGAGACGCCGTTGTCGAACGGCCGGGCGAACACGGCGTTCAGCGTCACGTCCGAAGACTTCGGCTGCAGGCTGCGGAACGCGCCCTCCCCGCCGGCCACGTCCCGGTCGCTTTCGAGGATGGACGAGGTCTGGTTGGCCTTGGCGTCCAGCATCAGGCGCTGGCCCTGGCGGATGCGCAGCAGGCCCGCGTGGGCCCCGACCGTTTCACCGCCCCCGCCCTGGGTCGGAGTGGTGGCCGTCGCCTCGGCCAGCCAGGCGCGGAAGCGCTGGCGCAGCACGATGTTCACCACCTTCTGGTCGGAAGGATAGCCGTATTTGAGCGAGACCTCCTCGGGCAGGATCTCCACCCGGGCGATCGCCTCGGTCGGCAGGTCGCGGATCTCGGCGAAGCCGGACACCCGCCCGCCGTTGATCAGCGTCACCGGACGGCCGCCCCCGCCCTGAGCGCTGGAGAGCTGCGGCGCCAGCGCCTCCAGCAGTTCGGTGACATTGGCCGCGCCATAGGCCCGGATCTCGCGCGGGGAGATCGTCAGTTCCGGGGTGATGTCGCCGGCCACCGATCCAGGCAGGGTCCGCGCGCCGGCCACCACGACCAGTTCCTCGACCTCGGTTTCGCCATAGGGATCGTCGGCATAGGGCGAGGAGGAGTCCTGGGCCAGGGCGGGCGTACTGCAGAGCGCGGCGAAGGCCACGCCCGCAAGCAGGCGGCGGGAGAGACGAACGGCGTTCGGCCGGCGGCGAGACGGAAGGCGCAAGCGGTATGTTCCTGAAGCTGGGGAGAGAGACAGGTGAGCCTCTTTAGGGCCCTTGCTTCCTGAACGTGCGATGAGCGGCTTTCCGTCGCGCTCCGCGACGAATTTTTCCAGCCTCGCCGCCGCTCAGTAGATCGAACCCGCGCTTGTCATGAAAATATTTCATGAATACTGCGCGAACATTTCGTTGGTTTTCGTATTTGCCACGCCGTTAGCGTGAAGCCTCCAGATCGGAAAGAGGAGGCGTCGACATGCCGAACGACATCCGCGGTCCGCGTAAGTTGGGGCCGTTGACGCCGCTGGTAGGGGAATGGGAAGGCGACGTCGGGGTCGACCTCTCCTATCACAACAAGGACGACGAGACGTCCGAGACCACCTATTTCGAAAAGGCCTGGTTCAAGCCGATCCCGATCCAGGAAAATGGCCACCAGGAACTGTGGGGCCTGCACTATGGCATGACCGCCTGGCGCCACGGCGAGGAAGCCATGGACCCGTTCCACGACGAGGTCGGCTTCCTGCTCTGGGACAAGATCCACGGCGAGGTCATGCGCACCGTGGTGTTCGGACGCGGCATCGCCATCCTGGCCGGCAGCAGCGCCAAGCCCGACGACCGGACCCTGACCTTCGACGCCCGCCCGGGCGAGGCGCACTACGGCGTGCTTCAGAACAAGTACCTGCTGGAGCGCGCCGAAATCCGCGACTTCAAGAGCACCTTCACCATCAACGACGACGGCACGCTCGGCTACACGTCCGACCTACTCCTGAAGCTCGCCGCCACCGGCGAAGAAATGCACCACACCGACCGCAACACCCTGCGCCGCGTCCGCCGCTATCACCCCAGCGCCGAGGGCTGACTACTGGGCGATCACGCCGTCGCCGGCTGATCGCCCGCCCCGCGGCCGCCACGCCGATAGCAAGCGCTACTCAACACCATCCGAGCGCCAGTCCTCGCGGCCATGTCGGATACGCTGGACGAAGATGTCCGCGCCATCGGGACGATAGAAGATCATATGCGCCCGATAGGGATGGCCACGGGTCGTCGGTCCAAGTTCCGGCCGCGCCTTCGACGCCTGCGGATAGGTTGAGAGAAAATCCAGCGCCTCGATCAAGCCCGTATAGTAGCGCTCGCTCTGTTCGACGCCGAACTCCAGCGCGCCGTGGATGTAGAGGTTCTCAAGGTCCTCTGCGGCCATGCGGCTGAATCTATAGGCCACGCTCGCCTACGCCCGCACGTTTGCGCGCCTTCGCCCTGATCTCTTCGGCGGACAGCGGGCTGACGCCGCTTTCCTCGCCTTCCTCAATGAGCCTTTGAAGCGCGGCGAGCTTCTCCGCCCGCTCCTGATCCCGGCGGATCAGGTCTCGCACATAGTCGCTGGCATTGCTGTATCGGCCCGTTTCGGCGCGGCCTTCCACCCAGTCCTTCATCGCGTCTGGAAGCGAAACATTCATGGTCGCCATAGCGCACCTCCAGCCTCCATATCGCATATTTTGGCAAAGATTGCCACTATTCACTATACTGGTGAAAAGCGACCTTGAAGAGGACCCCGCCTGTCTGAGCGCTATCGCCTCGATCCCTAACGAGACTCCCAAGGCGCTGACCTGGAAGCGTCACCTAACGCCTCCATGTGCAGATTGCATGGCCCAGGCTTCCAAGCTTCCTTCAGGCGCTCGCCCCCGCAGCCGCCACGAACGGCTCGCCGAGCCGTAGCTCGCAAAGCGAGCGAAGGCTGGTGGGCCCGGTAGGACTCGAACCTACAACCAGACCGTTATGAGCGGTCGGCTCTAACCATTGAGCTACAGGCCCCTGCCGCGAAGCAGGGCTGCGGGTTACCACGACCTGCACGCGCCTTAAAGCCGCCGTTCAGCTTGGCTTTGTCAGAACCTGCAACCTCGGCTCGCCATCCGGCGTTCGGAGACGTTAAATCGCCTGTCCATGCGGGCACCTCAGGAGATACCGATGAAGACCCTCGTTCGCGCCGGCGCCATGGCCCTGCTGCTCGCCACCGCCGCCGCGCCCGCCGCCTTCGCTCAAACCGCCCGGCCCACGGCAGACACGATGTTCCAAACCACCACGCTCAATCTATCGGCCTATGGCGAGACGCGCGTCGCGCCCGACAAGGCGACGATCAATCTCGGCGTCACCAGCGAGGCCCCGACCGCAGCCGCCGCCCTGGCCGCCAACAGCGAGCAGATGAACAAGGTCATCGCCGCCCTGCGCAAGGGAGGGGTCGCCGACAAGGACATCCAGACCTCCGGCCTCAACCTCTCGCCGCAGTACGACTACGTGCAGAACGAGCCGCCGCGGCTGCGCGGCTACCAGGTCTCGAACCAGGTGACGGTGACGGTGAACGACTTGGCCAGGCTGGGCGCGGCGGTCGACGCCACGGTCAAGGCCGGCGCCAACCAGGTGAACGGCGTTTCCTTCGGGCTCAAGGACCCGACCGCCGCCGAGAACGCCGCACGTCAGGAGGCGGTGAAGGCCCTGCAAGCCAAGGCCGACCTCTACGCCAAGGCCACCGGCCATCGCGTGAGCCGCCTGGTCAATCTGAGCGAAGGCGGCGGCTACACTCCGGCCCCGCCGCCGATGCCGATGCTGGCCTATGCCCGGATGGAGAAGGACGCCTCCGGCGGCGCGCCGGTCTCGGCCGGCGAACTGGCCGTCCGCGTCGACGTCAACGGCCTCTACGAACTGTCGCGCTAAACGAAAGCGGCCCTTCCCGCCCCTGGGAAGGGCCTATTTCGATCCGAGGCCCGCGCGCTGGAAGGCGGTCTGCAGCTTGTCGGCGACGACGAGGCCCGGCGGAACCAGGTCGCCTTCCATCACGGCGGCGTAGACCATGTCCCCGCCGGCCACCGGGCCGGCGGCCCAGGCGACGATGCGGGTCCGTTCGGGATTGCTGCGGCAGCTGGCGGTCTTCGGATCGCCCGCCGTGGGCGCGTCCTTCAAGAGATCGGCCAGGGTGCGCGTCGCCGTCCCTTCGCAGGTCGGCAGGACGCGGCCGCAGACCATATGGGTGCCGTACTGGTAGACGACCTCGCCCTTCTGGGCGATCAGAACGCAGGTGCCCGGATCGCCGATCGCCTGGGAAATCGCCTCGTCGAGGATGTTCTTGTCGACCCCGGCCGGGGCCTTGGGCGTGCAGGCGGCCAGCACGCCCGCCATCGCCACCGCCGCGATGACGCCGAGGCGGCGCATCAGGCGGCCTGCTTGATCTCGTTGCCGTCGCCCAGCAGCACGACGGTCGGCGAATAGTTGCGGGCCTCTTCGGCGGGCAGCATGCCGTAAGTGACCACGATCACCCTGTCGCCCTTCTGGACCAGGCGCGCGGCCGCGCCGTTGACGCCGATCACCTTCGACCCGCGGGGAGCCTCGATGGCGTAGGTGGTGAAACGGGCGCCGGTGGTGATGTTCAATACGTCGACCTGTTCGTGCGGCAGGATGCCCGACGCATCCAGCAGGTCACGGTCGATAGCGATGGAGCCTTCATACTCGAGGTCGGCCTGGGTCACCGTGGCGCGGTGCAGCTTGGCCTTCATCAGGGTCACCAGCATGGGCGGTCCTTCTTAAGTGCGGCGCACAAACCCCCTGAAACTCAAGGGTCGCTGGATATAGCGTCGAAATCCTCCCACCACAATTGCGGCGACGCAGCACAGGTGGAACAATAGCAATAGGCAGCGCACGCCCCGAGGGCGGCCACGGCCCGATTTCCGAGACGAATCAAACTCCAGGGGCGCTGGCTGCGTGCGCGCCGCCCATGGTGACAAACACGTGAGATCAGTCGGTGACGCGGTCCAGGAAACTGGTCACGTCGTCCAGCACGCTGGCGCGGTCGCGGAAGGGGCGCGAGATCGCCGCCATGATCTCGTTATGGCCGACCCCCGGATAGAGGTGGAACTCCACCGGCGCTCCTACGTCGCGCAGCGCCCGGGCCAGGGCCTCGGAGTCGCTGGGCGGCACCACCTCGTCCCCCCCGCCGGTGGCCAGCAGCATGGGCGGCGCATGGCGGCGCACGCGCCGGACCGGCTGGGTCGCCGCCGGGTCCCTGGCCGCGCCGAAGACCTCGGCCCGATGACCGGCCAGAGGCAGGAAATCATAAGGCCCCGAAAGCCCGACCACGCCCTTGATGCGCGCCGGATCGACGCCCTCTGCGGCCAGGTAACGCTTGTCCAGCGCCAGCATCACGGCGTTGTAGGCGCCCGCCGAATGCCCCAGCAGCACGATACGGGACGGATCGCCGCCATAGGCGCCCGCATGATCGACCGCCCAACGCACCGCCTTGGCGCTGTCCTGCAGGAAGACCGGGAACTTGACCTGCGGATAGAGCCGGTAGTCCGGCAGCACCACCACATAACCTCGGGCGGCCAGGGCCTGGGCGACCCAGCCGTAGTCCCATTTTCGGCCCCGCTCCCAGCCGCCGCCGTAGAAGAACACCGCCACCGGCCGCGCGACACTCATATGGGGCGGCGCATAGACGTCCAGAGTCTGCCGGGCCTTCGGGCCATAGGCCTGGCCCGCCGCCCGCACGATGGCCGGATCGCGCGGCGTGAAGGTGGCGAACACCCCGAGCGGCGTGCAGGCCGCCAAGGCGGCCGCGGCGCAAGCCAGCGCAACGCCCCTGGCCGACTTCCTCAATCCCTGGCGCATCGACCACATGCCAAATGGGTAGGAGGGTTTCGACGCGCCTGCAACCACGCCCCCCTCGCCCGAAGTCGATCCGACGAAAGGGGCTGCTGTGATCCAACCGCCCATTCCGGCGGGAGCCTCGCCGTCGCCAAGGGCGCGATGATGGCGACCTATGAGGCGCCGACCCGGCGCCCGGCATGAAGAAAAAGCCTGTTGACGCGCCTTGCGTCAGTCGCGGCATATCGCGTCTCAATCAGGCTGGCGCAAACGCCGGCGACGACAGGGACGAAACGACATGGACGGCGATCTGGCTCTCGGCGGCTTTTCTTCTGATGGCCTGGGGGCCATTCCGACGGCCCTGCAGCCGGTGATCGATGCGGGCGACCTTTCGGGCTTCGTGACCCTGCTCTGGCGCAAGGGCGAGACCGCCCAGGTCAACACCCTCGGCTGGCGCGACGTCGAGGCCAAGACCCCGATGACCCGCGACACCCTGTTCCGCATCGCCTCCATGACCAAACCGATCACCTCGGTCGCGGCCCTGATGCTGCTGGAGGAAGGCAAGCTGCGCCTGGACGATCCGGTCACCAAATGGATGCCCGAGCTCAAGGACCTGCGGGTGCTGAAGGAGGCCACTGGCCCGCTCGACGCGACGGTCCCGGCAGAGCGCGACATCACGGTGGACGACCTGATGACCCACCGCTCGGGCCTGGCCTACGCCTTCACTTCCATCGGCCCGATCGCCCAAGCCTACGAGACGGCGCTGGGCTCGCCTCTGGGCACCCACCTGTCGACCGACGAATGGCTGGCGGCCCTGGGGACCCTGCCCCTCTCCTACCAGCCGGGCGAGCGCTTCCACTACAGCCACGCCACCGACGTCCTGGGCTTCCTGGTCGGGCGCATCGCCGGGACCAGCTATCGCGACTTCATCATGCAGCGGATCCTGAAACCGCTCGGCATGGACGACACCGATTTCTGGTGCCCGCCAGAAAAGCGCGACCGCATGGCCAAGCTCTATCGGATCAATCCGAAGACCGACGCCATGGAGGACGTCTCCCTGCCCCACCTGCCCGGCCCGCCGGAGTTCTGCGCCGGCGGCGGCGGCCTGATCTCGACCGCAGACGACTATCTGCGGTTCGCCCGCATGATGCTGAACGGCGGCGAGCTCGACGGGACGCGCTACCTCAAGCCCGAGACCGTCGCCCTGATGCGCCAGAACCGGCTCTCCGACGCCCAGCGTCAGGTTCCGTTCATGGGCATTCCGTTCTGGCTGGGCCAAGGCTTCGGCCTGGGCGTCTCGGTCATCACCGATCCGGAGAAGCAGGCCTGGATGGGCGCAGGCTCCGAAGGCTCGTTCGGCTGGCCGGGCGCCTTCGGGACCTGGTGGCAGGCCGACCCGGAGGAGGACATGGTGATGCTCTACCTCATCCAGAACTCCATGCCGCTGGAGCCGGAATCCGCCGCGCAACTGGCCACCGGTCAGCGCACGGGCGGGCGCGTCGCCCTGCCGGCGTTCCAGAAACTGACCTACGCGGCGCTCGGCAAGGCGCTGTAGGCCCTCAGTCCAGGCGGCCGGCGACGCACATCGGCCGCCCCTCATAGAGGTCGCCGATCAGGCTGCCGTCGCGGGCCGCGGCCTTGCGGGCCTTTTCGTAGGCTCGCGTCTCGGGCGGCGGCCTGACGCCTTCGGGGCAGATCGGAACATCGACGCGCGCGCCCGCATGGCAGACGCAGATGTCCTCGCGCTTGTCCAATCGGCTGCTCGGCGCGCGGCACACGGCCGGCAGGCTCTGGCCGCCGACATCCAGGCAGATCACCGTCTGGGCAGGCGGATTCTGGTTCAACGGGGCCTGGGCCAAGGCCAAACCGGCGGCCATCGACAGCGCCGCCCCCATCAAGACCGTGCGGATCATCGTAAAAGTCCTCCAGTGAGCCATTCAACCGGCCGAGCATGGCGCATTTCAGGCCGTTGACGCTGCATTCACCACGCCCCTCCGTGAAGACTTAACCGCGGCGCGGGCATTGTGACGACGGGAGGGCCTCGGCATGGATCCTATCGCCACCGCTCAGTACGGCCTGCTGGCCGCCAGCCGACGCTTCGAGGCGTCGGCCTCGCGCGTCGCCCGCATGGGAGTCGAGGGCGAGAACGTCGACCTCGCCGCCGAGGTCGTCCAGCAGATCAACGCCAAGACCGAGTTCTCGGCCAATCTCTCGGTCCTCCGCACCGCTCAGGACATGACCGGCGAGCTTCTGGACATCCTGGCCTAGACAAGCTGCGGCCAGGGAGGTAGCGCGCGGCCATGACCCTGCGCCCCCTCTTCGTCACCCAGGTCTATGAAGCCTCTCTCGCGGGCGACAAGGGCTTCGCCGCCTTCAACGCCGAGCTCGAGGACACCTGCCGCATGCTGGCCGACGAGGATCTCGCCGGCCAGGCCTGGTGCCGCGACCATGCCTATGGCGGCTACACCTCCTACGCCTCGCTGGACGACCTGCCGATGCGCGCCAGCATCTTTGCGGACCTGAAGCGCAAGCTGGACCGGCATGCGGGCGCTTATGCCGATGCGCTGCACCTCGACCTTGGCCGGCGGCGGCTGAAGCTCGACAGTCTTTGGGTCAATATCCTGGAGCCCGGGGCCGCCCATTCCGGCCACATCCATCCGCACAGCGTCCTTTCGGGCACGGTCTATGTCACGATCCCGAAGGGCGCGAGCGCGCTGAAGCTGGAAGACCCGCGCCTGCCGCTGATGATGGCCGCCCCGCCGCGCAGCGCCGATGCGCCCGAGGACGCGCGCAGCTTCGTCTATCTCCAGCCCCAGGCCGGGACGATCCTGATGTGGGAGAGCTGGCTGCGGCACGAGGTTCCGGCCAACGCAGCGCGCAAGGAACGGATCTCGGTCAGCTTCAACTACGCCTGGAAGTAGCCCCGCGCCTCAGCGCCCGGCGCAGGCGCCGGGCTGATAGGCCTTGTTGCGGAATTTCGCATAGTCGCGCCCGTTATAGCGGACCACCGGGAAGCAGAAGCCCGGCCCGCCCAGCTCGATGTCGGGCCAGCCGCCGACGCCCTTGGTCGCCTGGAAGTTGGGAATGCCCTGGGACTCGAAAAAGGTCTTCCAGCCGCCAGCCGGCGTCTTCTGCATGATGTAGAAGCCCTGGCCAGTGGCGCCGTAGCAGAACGTCCCGGTCTCGGTGATGATGATCTCGGCCGTCCCGTCGCCGTTGAGGTCGCGCACGTCCTGCGGCTCGATCATCGCCTCGCAATTGCCGTCGCCGCCCAGCCACTTGCCGCCCTTGGAGACGAATCCCGCCGCGCGCATCACCGCCGTCCGGTCCGCCGCGCTCACCGCCTGTTGCGCAGGCGCAGCGACGGCTGGAACCGCGCAGACCGCCATAGCGCCCGCAACGAGGCTTCCCGCCAACAGTCCGATCGTCCGCATGGGGCCTGCCTCCCTGAAGCCGGCCAAATATATACCATCGTTATCCAGGATCGTCACGCTTCGCCGCAGATACGAAAACGCCCTCGAAAGCCCGGCAGGGGTTTTCGAGGGCGCTTGAGACGCGACTGACGCGTCTAGCTGTCGAGGAACGAGCGCAGCTTGCGCGAGCGGCTGGGGTGCTTGAGCTTGCGCAGCGCCTTGGCCTCGATCTGGCGGATCCGTTCGCGGGTGACGCTGAACTGCTGGCCGACCTCCTCGAGGGTATGGTCGGTGTTCATGCCGATGCCGAAGCGCATGCGCAGCACCCGCTCTTCGCGCGGGGTGAGCGAGGCCAGCACCCGCGTCGTGGCAGTTCGGCGCCACCGG
>NZ_JAYRST010000018.1:14837-49091 GCF_041920015.1 Phenylobacterium sp. | reverse complement strand
AGCGCCCGCGGCGACGTCGGTTCGGTGAACCTGCGCAACCTCGGCGTCGGCAACACCCTGGTGCTGCTGAACGGCCGCCGCGTCGTCGCCCACCCGACCAGCCGCGCCGACGACTTCCTGGTGCCGGTCCTGACCTACAACACCAACGCCATCCCGGTGAGCGGCCTGAAGCGCCTGGAAGTGCTGCGCGACGGCGCGGCCGCGCTCTATGGCTCGGACGCCGTGGCCGGCGTGGTCAACACCGTGCTGCAGGACGACTTCGACGGCTTGACCGTCGAAGCCCAGTACGGCGGCGCCGAGGGGACTCACCTGCGCGAGGCCGAGTTCAACGTCCAGGCGGGCCGCAACTTCCACGAAGGCCGCGGCAACATCAGCCTGTTCGCCAACTACACCAACCGGACCGGGCTGAACGCCTTCGACCAGGAGTACACCGCCTCGGCCGACAGGCGTCCGCTGTTCGCGGGCACGCGCTTCGATGGCGCAGCTTCGCTGGACGGCCGGGTCACCCAGACCCCGTGGGGCGGTTTCACCGCGACCGGCGTGGGTACGGTGCGTCAGAACGGCGTGGCCCTGACCAGCAGCGCCGGCGCTTTCCACCTGCAGCCGTCGAGCTTCACTGGCTGCCAGATCGCCTTCGTGTCCGGGACCTGCATTGACGACGGATCGGCCGCGACCAGCGGCGTCGACCGCGATCTGCGCTTCGACACCAACGCCTGGAACACCACGGTCATTCCGGAACTGGAGCGGGTGAACCTGTTCCTGACCGGCAAGTACGATATCACCGACACCCTGCGGTTCTTCGGCGAGCTCGGCTACTACACCGCCACCACCCATGCGACCCAGACCTCGACGGCGACCCTCTCGTCGCTGCCGATCGTGGTGCCGACCAGCAACTATTGGAATCCCTTCGGCCAGGCGGTGTTCGCTAACGGCCAGGCCAATCCGAACCGCCTGCCGGGCCTGAACATCTCGGCCGCCGGCGCGCCGGTGACGATCACCTCGTACAACTTCGCCGATGTGGGGCCGAACAAGGTCGACGTCGAGAACAACCAGTGGCGTTTCCTGGCCGGCCTGAAGGGCGAGAAGTTCGGCTTCCGGTGGGAGAGCGCGCTGCTCTATTCGAAGGCCGAGGTCGAGGACGTGTCCGACGGCGTCAGCGCGACCCTGTTCCAGAAGCAGCTCGCCCTGTCCACGCCGGACGCCTACAACCCGTTCAACGGCGGCACGCTGAACAACACCTCGGTGGGTGATGGCGCTCTGAGCTCGCAGGCCGCGATCGACGCGATCAAGGTCCGCACGGTCCGCCGCAACACCAGCTCGCTGGCCCTGGCCGACTTCAAGGTCTCCAAGGTCGACCTGTTCGCCCTGCCGGGCGGCGACGTCGGCTTCGCCGCGGGTGTCGAATATCGCCGTGAAACCCAGAAGGACGACCGCGACGCGCGCCTCGACGGCACGATCCAGTTCACCGACATGGTCACCGGCGTGACCTATGGCAACGACCTGATCGGCTCCAGCCCGTCGCCCGACACCAAGGGCTCGCGCACCGTGACCTCGGCCTATGCCGAACTGGCGGTGCCGATCGTCTCGCCCGAGATGGAGATCCCGTTCGTCTACAACCTGGAAGCCCAGCTCGCCGGTCGTTACGAGAGCTTCAGCGACGCAGGCGAAGTGGCCAAGCCGAAGGTCGCCGTGGCCTGGGACGTCGTCGACGGCCTGCGCTTCCGCGGTTCGTGGGCGCAGGGCTTCAAGGCGCCGAACCTGGAGCAGGTGAACGCCACCCTGGTCACCCGCTCCAACACCCGCACCGACTGGATCCGCTGCGAGGCGGACCTGCGCGCGGGCCGGATCGCCAACTTCGCCGCCTGCTCGCGCTCGGGCAGCACCACCGCCCAGCGCGCCGGCAACCCGGACCTGAAGCCGGAAGAATCGGAAACCTGGGGCATGGGCGTGGTCTACGAACCGCGCTTCGTGCCTGAGCAGTTCGGCCGCTTCACCATCACCGTCGACTACTGGCGCGTGAAGCAGGAAGGCATTGTCGGCCTGTTCGGCGAGGGCAACGCCCTGACCGCCGACTATCTGGCCCGGCTGAACGGCTCGACCAACCCGGACGTGGTGCGTGCGGCGGCCACCGCCGACGACATCAACATGTTCGCGGGCACCGGCCTGGCCGCGGCCGGCCAGGTGCTCTACGTCAAGGACCAGTATCGCAACCTGCAGCCGCAGGAGGCGCGCGGCCTCGACATCGGCGTCATCTGGAACCTGCGCGGGACCGAGTGGGGCGACTTCAGCGTGAACTTCAACGCTGCGCACCTGATCAAGTTCTACCGCTCGCCGTCGCCGGAAATCGCCGCCCTGCTGGCCGCTCGTGACGCTGGCGAGATCAATGCCGGCACCACCATCACCGGCGGTGGCGACCAGGTTCGTCAGAACGGTCGTCCGGAGTGGAAGTGGTCGGCCTCGGCGACCTGGTCCTACGACCAGTGGACCGTCGGCGCGTTCACCCAGTACATCGGCGATGTCGAGGACACCGGCCTGCGCGACAGCGCCGGCCAGGCGTGGATCGTCGACTCGCAGATCACCGGCAATCTCTATGGTCAGTACGAGTTCACCGAAGGCCTGGCGTCCAACACCCGCCTGCGCGTCGGCGTGCGGAACATCACCGACGAGAAGCCGCCGGTGGAATCGAGCAACGGCTACCTGGGTTCGCTGTACCAGCCCTATAGCCGCTACTGGTACGTCAGCGTTCGCAAGTCCTTCTAAGGACAGGCGAAAAGCTGAACTTTCTTGGCCGGCCGGCCCTTCGGGGTCGGCCGGTTTTCTTTTACGAGAAGGTCAGGGCGTGACCGCCTGCTGGATCACGCCCGCCAGCCGCCGGCGCAGGCTGGCGCGGCCGGCGTCGTCGAGGTCGTGGTCGGGGGTGATGGCGCGCGAGATCGCCACGCCCATGATCAGATCGCCGGCCAGCCGCGCGCGGACGCTGGCGTCCGGGCCGCCCAGGTAGGCGGCGAAGGGGTCGATGAACCAGGTGCGCATCGAGCGCCGCAGCGGCTCGGCCGCCGCGGGCGAGGAGGCCGAGCGCAGCATGATGAGCAGATGGTCGAGGCCGTCGCGGGTGTCCGGATCGTCCATCAACCGGTCGGCCACACGCTCGCCGAAGCCGGTCAACTCGCCCTGGAACAATTCCGACGCATCGGGACCGCAGTTCAGCACCTCGACGAAGAGCTCTTCCTTGGAACCGAAATAGCGCGACACCAGAGCCGCATCGACACCGGCGTCGGAGGCGATCTCGCGCAGGCTGGCGCCGTCATAGCCTTCCTTGGCGAACCGATGCATGGCCGCGTCGAGGATCGCCTGCCTTGTCGCCGCGGCGTTTCGAGTTCGCGCCGGCGCCGGGGTGCCTGACATTTTCCGGTTTCGCTCCCTTGTTGTCATCGGGTGTTGACATATGTAGGAGGTGTCGAGTTAAAAGTCATCAACTGTTGACTTGGGCGCTCCCCCGCCCGTGGGATATCTCATGCGAAAGTTTCTCGCGCCGTTCGTCGTAACGGCCGCCGCTGCATTGGCTCTTTCCGGCTGCGGCAAGACCGAAGCGCCCCCGCAGATGCCGGCGCCTCAGGTTTCGGTGGCCACGCCCCTGCAGCAGAAGGTCGTCGACTGGGACGACTTCACCGGCCGCTTCGAGGCGCCCGAGCGCGTCGAGGTGCGGGCCCGCGCCAGCGGCTTCCTGCAAGCGGCCCATTTCCGGGAAGGCCAGTACGTCAAGAAGGGCCAGTTGCTCTTCACCCTCGATCCGCGGCCAGCCGAAGCGCAGCTCGCCGCCGCCCGGGCCCAGGCCCGGCAAGCCGAGGCCGACCTCGCCCGCGCCGAGAGCCTCCTGAAGATCCAGGCGATCAGCCGCGAGGAATACGACACCAAGCGCGCAGCCAACGACATCGCCCAGGCCAGCGTGCGCGCCCGCGCCCTCGACCTGGAGTTCACCCGCGTGACCGCCCCGACCTCCGGCGTCGTCTCCGACCGCCGCGTGGACCCGGGCAATGTGATCAGCGGCGGCGGCGCAGGGGCCGAGGTGCTGACCACCATCGTCTCGACCAGTCCGATCCACTTCGTCTTCGACGCCTCGGAGGCGCAACTGCTGCGGAACCAGCGCGAGAGCGGCAAGGGCGGGCGCGTGCAGATCCGGCTGCAGGACGAGGCCGACTATCGCTGGACCGGCAATATCGACTTCACCGATAACAGCCTCGATGCGGCTTCCGGCGCTGTGCGCATGCGCGCGGTGGTGGCCAATCCAAACGGTTTCCTGAAGCCGGGCATGTTCGGCAAGGCCAAGGTCGAAGGCGGCCAGGCCTATGACGCCCTGCTGGTTCCGGAAGACGCCATCTTCGCCGATGGCGCGCGCAAGGCCGTCAATGTGGTCAACGCCGACGGCTCGGTGACGCTGAAGCCGGTCCAGCTCGGCCCGGTGAGCCAGGGCCTGCGCGTCATCCGCTCGGGCGTGCGGCCCGACGAGAAGGTGATCGTCAACGGCGGCGTTCGCCTGATGGCGCCCGGCATGAAGGTCCAGGCCAGGCAGGTGAAGATCGAACCCAAGGCGGCCGCCAAGGCGACCTCCACCGTGACCATTCCCGTGGCCTCCAGCGCCACGCCCGCCGGCGCCCGCTGAGGGCCTGAGCCAGGGACGGGACCCATGCGCTTTTCGCACTTCTTCATCGACCGCCCGATCTTCGCAGGCGTGATTTCGGTGTTCATCGCCCTGATCGGGCTGTTCGCCTATCCGCTGCTGCCGCTGTCGCAGTATCCGGACATCGCCCCGCCGACCATTGCGGTGACCGCCTCCTATCCGGGCGCCTCGGCCGAGACCCTGGCCGAGACGGTGGCCGCGCCGATCGAGCAGGAAATCAACGGCGTCGAGGGCATGCTCTACATGACCTCCTCGTCGACCGCCGACGGCATGGCGCAGATCTCCGTGACCTTCCAGCCAGGCACCGATCTCGATGCGGCCCAGGTCCTGGTCCAGAACCGCGTCGCCCTGGCTGAGCCGCGGCTGCCCGAACAGGTGCGCCAAGTCGGTGTGACCGTGAACAAGCAGCTTTCCGGCTTCCTGCTGCTGGTGGCGCTCAGTTCCGACGACCCTAACGTCGACCTCGACCATATCGGCAACTACGCGAACTCGACGCTGCGCGACCGCATGCTGCGGATCAAGGGCGTGGGCGGCGTGCAGGTGTTCGGCGGCGGCTTCTATTCGATGCGGGTCTGGATCGACCCGGGCAAGGCGGCGGCGCGCAACCTGACCGCCGGCGAGATCGTCACGGCCCTGCGCGCCCAGAACGTCCAGGCCGCCGGCGGCGCGCTGGGCCAGGCGCCGGCCGACAACGGCGCGGCGTTCCAGTTGCCCGTCCAGGTGCAAGGCCGCTTGTCGGACCCGGAAGCCTTCAGCGACATCGTGATCCGCACGGACGCCGAGGGCCGCGTGACCCGCGTGCGCGATGTGGCTCGCGTCGAGCTCGGCTCGCAGGACTACGGCATGCGCGGCTATTTCAGCGGCCGGCGCGGCATCGGCCTGGCGATCATCCAGCAACCGGGCTCCAACGCCCTGGCCACCGCTTCGGAGGTGCTGAAGACAGTCGAGGAAATGCAGCCGACCATGCCCGAGGGCGTGAAGTACAGCATTCCCTACAACCCGACCGAATTCGTCCAGGCCTCGGTGGAGTCGGTCCAGAGCACCCTGCTGGAAGCGGTGATCCTGGTGGTCATCGTGGTCATGGTGTTCCTGCAGACCTGGCGGGCGGCGATCATTCCCATCCTGGCGATTCCGATCGCCCTGGTCGGCTCCTTCGCGGTGCTGCTGGGCCTCGGCTATTCGCTCAACTCGCTATCGCTGTTCGCCTTGGTGCTGGCGGTGGGCATCGTGGTCGACGACGCCATCGTCGTGGTCGAGGCGGTGGAGCGAAACCTGCGACAGGGAATGACGCCCAGGGAAGCGGCCTATCGCACCATGGACGAGGTGTCGGGCGCGCTGATCGCCATCGGCCTGGTGCTGCTGGCTGTGTTCGTGCCGACGGCGTTCATGCCGGGCATTCCGGGCATGTTCTTCCGCCAGTTCGCGGTGACCATCTCGGCGGCGGCGATGATCTCGTTGATCGTGTCGTTGACCCTGTCGCCCGCGCTCGCCTCGATCCTGCTGAAGCCGCATCAGGAGCATTCCCTGGACGAAGGGCCGCGCTGGCTGCGGCCGCTCAAGTGGGCGGGCCACAAGTTCAACAGCGGCTTCGACTGGATCAGCGACAAGTACGGCGCCCTGACCGCCCGCCTGGTGCGGGCCACCATGATCGTGCTGGTGATCTATGCCGGGCTGATCGCCATCACCGGCTGGCGGATGACGGCCACGCCGACCGGTTTCATCCCCCAGCAGGACCAGGGCTTCCTGATCGGGGTCGTGCAGCTTCCGCCGGGCGCCTCGCTGGAGCGGACCGATGCGGTGGTGCGCAAGGCCAGCGCCATCATTCTCGACACGCCCGGCGTGGACAATGTGGCGGCCTTCGCCGGCCTCGACGGCGCCAGCTTCTCGGCTCAGTCCAACGGCGGCGTGTTCTTCGTGAAGCTGGACGACTGGTCCGTGCGCGGCAAGGCGCTGAGCGCCGACGCCATGGCCGGCCGGGTCATGGGCCGCCTGTCGGGCATCGAGGAAGCCAACATCTTCTTCCTGGCGCCGCCGCCCGTCGAGGGCATGGGCAACGCCGGCGGCTTCAAGATGATGGTCCAGGACCGCTCGGGCGCCGGCTACCAGACGCTGGAACAGGCGGCCAACAGCCTGGCCGGCGCAGCGGCCCAGACGCCGCAGACCACCGTCGGGGTGTTCTCGCAGTTCAACACCGGTTCGCCGCGGGTGAGCGCTGAGATCGACCGCGACAAGGCGCTCATCATGGGCGTGCAGCCCAGCGACATCTATGACGCCCTGGGCGCCTATCTCGGCTCGACCTATGTCAACGATTTCAACCTGCTCGGCCGCACCTTCCGCGTCACCGCCCAGGCCGAGGCCGACGCCCGCGACGACCCGTCCGACATCGCGGACATCAAGGTGCGTTCGGCCTCGGGCGGCATGGTCCCGCTGGGGTCGCTGGCGACCGTGAAGGACGAGACCGGCCCGGTCCGCGTGGTCCGCTACAACCTGTTCCCGGCCGCTGAAGTCCAGGGCGGGGCGCCGCCGGGCGTCGCCTCGGGCGCCGCGCTCGAGACCATGGAGGAGCACGCCGCCAAGGTGCTGCCCTCGGGCTTCAGCTACGAGTGGACGGAACTGGCCTATCAGGAGAAGGCGTCCGGCAATGCGGGCAGCATCATCTTCGTCCTGGCCGTGGTGTTCGTCTTCCTGGTGCTGGCCGCCCAGTACGAGGCCTTCACCCTGCCGCTCGCGGTCATCCTGATCGTGCCGATGTGTATCCTTGCGGCGATCCTCGGGGTGAACCTGCGCGGCCAGGACAACAACATCCTGACCCAGATCGGCCTGATCGTGCTGGTCGCTCTGGCGGCGAAGAACGCGATCCTGATCGTCGAGTTCGCCAAGCAGGCGGAGGAGGACGACGGCGTCGACCGTTTCGAAGCGGCCGTCCGCGCGGCCCGAACCCGCCTGCGGCCGATCCTGATGACCTCGTTCGCCTTCATCCTGGGCGTGCTGCCGCTGGCCATCGCCAGCGGGCCTGGGGCCGAGATGCGTCAGGCCCTCGGGACGGCGGTGTTCTTCGGGATGATCGGGGTGACCTTCTTCGGCCTGATCTTCACGCCGGTCTTCTATGTGATCTGCCGTCAACTGGCCGCGCGCCTGCCACGCGCCCGGGGCAAGGACGAGAAGACCTATCCGACCACCGGTGGCGGAACCCCGCACAGTCCGATCGAGTACGAAGGGAGCGCGAAGTGATCCGCCCCAAATCCATCGCCGCGCTGCTGACGGCAGCGACCGCGCTCAGCGCCTGCGCCGCGGGGCCGACCTACAAGGTCCCGGCGCCGGTCGCGGGCGGGCAGGGAGCTTTCATCTCGGCCGAGGCGGGGCTCGCCACGCCCGATGCGCCGCCCGGCGACTGGTGGCGGCTGTTCGACGATCCGGCGCTGGACGGTCTGGTGCAGGAGGCGCTGGCCGCCAACAAGGACATCGCCATCGCCGCAGCCAACCTCGCCCGCGTGCGCGCCGTGCTGAGCGAAACGCGCGGCGGTCTGCTGCCGTCGACCACGCTTTCGGCCTCTGGCCAGCGGGTGCGCGATCAGGACCTGACGAGCGGGCTGTTCGGCGAGGCCGACCAGTACCGGGCCGGCTTCGACATGTCCTACGAGGTCGATCTCTTCGGCCGCGTGCGCCGCAGCCTGGAGGCCAACCGCGCCGACGTGGCCGCCGCCCAGGCGGGGCTCGACGTGGTGAGGATATCGGTCGCAGCCGAAACGGCGCGGGCCTATGCGGACATCTGCGCGGCCAACGCCCAGATCGCGGTCGCTCAACAAACCATCGACCTGCAACAGGACACCTACGACCTGACGGTCCGCCAGCTCGACGCCGGCCGGGGCACGGCGGCCGACACCGCCAGCGCCGCGACCCAGCTCGAGACCTCCAAGGCGGCGCTGCCGTCGCTGGAGGCCCAGCGCGCGGCGGGCCTCTTCCGCCTGGCTCTGCTGACCGGCAAACCCCCAGCCGAGGCGCCCCAGGCCGTGCTGGCCTGCAAGACCGTTCCGCAAGTGGCCCAGGCCCTGCCGGTCGGCGATGGCGCGGGGCTGCTGGCCCGCCGGCCCGACGTGCGCCAGGCCGAACGCGAACTGGCCGCCGCCACGGCCCGCATCGGCGTGGCCACAGCCTCGCTCTACCCTTCGGTGAGCATCGGCGGGGCGATTTCGACGGCGGCGGCGCGGAGCGGCGACCTGGGCGACGACTATCGTTTCAATGTCGGCCCGCTGATCAGTTGGAGCTTCCCGAACATCGTCGCCGCCCGCGCCCGCATCAAGCAGGCCGGGGCGAGCGCCGAGGGCGCGCTGGCCAATTTCGAAAAGGCAAACCTCACCGCCTTGCAGGAGACGGAAACCGCGCTCAACGCCTATGGGCGCGAACTCGACCGGCGTGCGGCGCTGAAGCGGGCGCGTGACGAAGGGGAGAAGGCCGCTCGCCTGTCCCGCATACGGATGGAGGCCGGCGCCGACAGCCTGCTGAACGTGCTGGTGGCCGAGCGCAATCTCGCCCAGCTCGAAGCCCAGCTCGCACAGTCCGACGCCCAGGTCACCGGCGCCCAGATCGCGCTGTTCAAGGCGCTGGGCGGCGGTTGGGAAACCCAGTCTCCCTGACGGTCGCGTACGAAAAAGCCCTCTGCGACATCGTCGCAGAGGGCCCTTCCGTCCGGGCTTGAGCCTCAGGCGAGGTCGAAGCGGTCGGCGTTCATCACCTTGGTCCAGGCGGCGACGAAGTCGTCGACGAACTTTCCGCCGGCGTCGTTGGCGGCGTAGACCTCCGACAGGGCGCGGAGCTGGGAGTTGGAGCCGAACACGAGGTCGGTCCGCGTCGCGGTCCACTTCTGCTGGTTGGTCTTGCGGTCGGTCCCGACGAAGAGTTCGTCGGCCTCGTCATCGACCTGTTTCCAGGCCGTGTTCATGTCGAGCAGGTTGACGAAGAAGTCGTTGGTCAACTGGCCGGGCCGCTCGGTGAAGACGCCGTGCGTGCTGCCGCCGTGATTGGCGCCTAGCACCCGCAGCCCGCCGACCAGGACGGTCATTTCCGGAGCGCTGAGGCCCAGCAGCTGCGAGCGGTCGATCAGCAACTCTTCCGTCGGCACGTTGAAGCGCACCTGGATGTAGTTGCGGAAGCCGTCGACCCGCGGTTCGAGCACGGCGAAGTTCGCCGCATCGGTCTGTTCGGCCGAGGCGTCGGTGCGGCCGGGCGTGAAGGGAACCTCCACGGGGCGGCCGCCGTCCCGGGCCGCCTTCTCGATCGCCGCCGATCCGCCCAGCACGATCAGGTCGGCCAGGGAGATCTTCTTGCCGCCAACCGCCGAGGCGTCGAAGTCGGCCTTGATCCCTTCCAGGGTGCGCAGGACCCGCGCGAGCTGGTCGGGCTGGTTGACCTCCCAGTCCTTCTGCGGGGCCAGGCGGATGCGTCCGCCGTTGGCGCCGCCGCGGTGATCGGACCCGCGATAGGTCGAGGCCGAGGCCCAGGCGGTCTGCACCAGTTCGGCCACGCTGAGGCCCGAAGCCAGGATCCTGGCCTTGAGGGACGCAATGTCGGCCTTGTCGACCAGCGGGTGGTCGGCCGGCGGGATCGGGTCCTGCCACAACAGGTCCTCGGCCGGCACCTCGGGGCCGAGATAGCGGCTCTTGGGACCCATGTCGCGGTGGCAGAGCTTGAACCAGGCGCGTGCGAAGGCGTCGGCGAACTCGGCCGGATTGTCGCGGAACCGTTCGGAGATCGCCCGGTACTGCGGGTCGGCCTTCATCGCGATGTCGGCGGTGGTCATCATGGTCGGCAGGCGCCGGTCGGGGCTGTGAGCGCCCGGCGCCATGTCTTCCGGCTTCTGACCGATCGGCTGCCATTGCTTGGCCCCGGCCGGGCTGCGCACCAGTTCGTACTCGTAGTCGAACAGCATGTGGAAGAAGCTGTTGTCCCAGGTGACGGGCGTGGGCGTCCAGGCGCCTTCGAGGCCGCTGGTGATGGTGTGGTCGCCAAAGCCGCTCTCGTGGCCGCTGGCCCAGCCGAGCCCCTGCTGGGCGATGTCCGCGCCTTCCGGCTCGGCGCCCACCTTGGAGGCGTCGCCGGCGCCGTGGGCCTTGCCGAAGGTGTGGCCGCCCGCGGTCAGGGCCACGGTCTCCTCGTCGGTCATGCCCATCCGCGCGAAGGTCTCGCGGATGTCGCGGCCCGATTGGACGGGGTCGGGATTGCCGCCGGGGCCTTCCGGGTTGACGTAGATCAGGCCCATCTGGATCGCCGCCAGCGGGCTTTCCAAGGCCATGTTCTTGTCGGGCTGGATGCGGGTCTCGTTGCCGGCCTGGCCGACCCATTGCTCCTCGGTGCCCCAGTAGACGTCCTTCTCCGGCTCCCAGACGTCGGCGCGGCCGCCGCCGAAGCCGAAGACCGGGCCGCCCATCGACTCGATGGCGATGTTGCCCGCCAGGATCAGCAGATCGGCCCAGGAGAGCTGGCGTCCATACTTCTGCTTGATCGGCCACAGCAGGCGGCGCGCCTTGTCGAGGTTGGCGTTGTCCGGCCAGCTATTGAGCGGGGCGAAGCGCTGCGAGCCGGACGAGGCCCCGCCGCGACCGTCGCCGGTGCGATAGGTGCCGGCGCTGTGCCAGGCCATGCGGATGAAGAACGGTCCATAGTGACCATAGTCCGCCGGCCACCACGGCTGGCTGTCGGTCATGAGTGCGGTGAGGTCGCGCTTGACCGCCGCATAGTCGAGCTTCTTGAACTCGGCTGCGTAGTCGAAGTCGTCGCCCATCGGGTCGCCGGTGAGGCCCTGCTGATGCAGGATGTCCAGCGAAAGCTGGTTGGGCCACCAGTCCCGGTTGGTGCGCCCGAGCAGCGAACGCAGCGCCGCCGGGTCCTTGATCGGGCAATTGAGCGGGCTGCCGCCGCCGGCTGCGTCGTCCATGTTCGTGCTCCCTGTCACGATGGTTGGGAGCGAAGCCTAAGCCTAGCGTTTCGGGCCTGACAAAACGAAAAACCCTATTGTCTCCAGTGGGGAAATCTATGGAGCGGCTAAGCCGCCGCCTCCAAGGGGTCGGGGCCGACGGCGGCGGGGCTGAGCCGCCGGGCGAAGATGCGGCCGACCAGCAGGAAGACGACGCCCGCGCCGAACGCGATGGCGGCGTGCATGAACCAGAAGCGGCTGGCCGGCATCTTTTCGAGCAGGCCGCCCAGAATCCCGACGGTCTGGTTCGCCGCGAAGAGGTGCAGATAGTAGATGCCGATGACGGCCCCCGCGACGGCCTTGGGCGCGGCGCGGGCGAAGAGGGCGAGCGACACGGGCAGGATGTTCGCGAACGCGATGCTGTTGAGCACGTGGAAGGCGACGCACCAGAGCAGGTTGACCTTGGTTCCCGTGGCTTCGGCGATCGCCGCGCCGGCGGCCAGGCACAGCACGCCGGCGACCGAGACGAAGGCGCCGATGGTCAGCTTGCCGATCTCGTCCGGCTCCTTGAACCGCGCGGCCCACATCCGCCAGAAGACCACCATGATCGCCAGGAACGAGACGGAGACGGCCGAGTCGAGCGTGATGAGCCAGGTGGTCGGCGCCTTCTGGCCCATGATCTCCAGGTTCACCGCGCGGTCGGCCCAGATCAGATAGGCGTTGAAGATCTGCTGGTTGCAGAGCACCGACGCGGCCATGACCGGCAGGAGCGCGACCAGCAGGAGGATCGTGCCTCGTTCGCTGGGCGGAAGCTTGGGCCGGGCGACGCCCTTCGCCGGCAGCGGCGGGTCGGGCGGTAGGTAGCGGCGGCCGCTGAGATAGATGACCAGGGCGATCAGCATGCCGACGCCGGCCGCGCCGAAACCGTAGTGCCAGCCGACCTTCTCGCCCAGGGTGCCGGCGATGAGCGGGGCGGCGATCACCCCGGCGTTGATGCCGAGATAGAAGATCTGGAAGGCGTCGGCGCGGCGCAGATCGGTGTCGCCATAGAGCGCGCCGACCTGGCCGGCGATATTGCCCTTGAAACAGCCGGTGCCGAGGATCAGGCAGAGCAGCGCCAGCAGGAACGAGACGTCGAAGGCCATCAGGAAATGGCCCGCCGACATCAAGAGGGCGCCTAGGATCACCGTGCGGGTCTTGCCCAGCACCCGGTCGGCGAGGAACCCGCCCAGGATCGGGGTCAGATAGACCAGGCTGGTGTAGAGCCCGAAGATCGCCGAGGCGACGGCCTGGATCGACGCGCCCGGGTGATAGATCACCTCGATGAAGCCGTGGAAGGCGGGAAAGCCCGCGATCCTGTCGACCTGCGGGCTGAGGAGCAGTTGCTTGGTCATGTAGAGAACCAGCAGCGACTGCATGCCGTAATAGGAGAAGCGCTCCCAGGCCTCGGAGAAAGCGAGGAAGCCCAATGCGCGGGGATGGCCGAGGAAGGCGGTGTCGTCTTGGGCGGCGGTCTTCGAGGTCATCCGATGCTCCAGGGCCGCCGCGCGCCGACGACCGGCGCGGGACCACGCACCGACGCCTTTAGGCCTGCGCCGCGGCGTTGTTAAGCGTCACCCTGCCGCAGGGCGCGCCGGCCGCGTGTCGAGCAGGGCGACGCGCTGGATGCGCGCGGCTTCGGCGAAGATGGCTGCGCGTTCGCTGTCGGAGGCCTCGCTCGCCATCTCGTTGACGCCGTAGCCGAACTCCACGCCCACCCGCATGCGAAGCCACAACTCTTGCCGCGTGAGCTCCGGCAGCAGCGGCGCGAAGGCGTCGGTCAGCCTGTCGGTGACGTATTCGTGCGACTGGACCCGGACATGGGTCAGGCTCGGCGTGGCGTGCAGGGCGCGTTCGATCCAGGTTCCGCCCGGCTCGGCCCAGGTCACCCGCGTGGTTTCGTGAAGCAACTCTTCCAGATGGTCGGCATAGGCCTCGATGCCTTGGCCCCCGTGCCGTTCGAGCCAGGCGATCAGCACCTCGTTCTGGCGGTCCATCAGGCGCACGCCCAGCGCTTCGAGCACTGCGTACTTGTCGGCGAAGTAGTGGTAGAGCGCCGGTGGCGTCACGCCCGCCCGGCGGCAGATCATGTTGGTCGAGATCCGCTCGATCCCGACCTCGGCCAGCAGTTCGCCGGCGATGTCGAGAAGCATTTCACGCGTCGACTTGCCGGCCTGGCCCGCCACGGCGGTCGCCGCCGACTTTGGTCTCGCCACTTGAAACTCCTCCTTGCTCCCCAGGCTGAGGAAGCGGAGCGGCCATGCCTGACCGCCACGCCCGGCTTCGTCAACCCCGACCTTCCCGATCACGCGGAGGGCAAGTTGACGAATATAGTGATGACTATATTATAGCGATAGCTATAGCCCGATAATCGAGGGGGAAACTCATGCGGGGGATGCAAACGGGCCTGCTGGCCGGGGTGTCGGCGGCGGCGCTGTTCTGTGCGGCGGGCGCTCACGCCCAGGCGGCCGACGAGCCGACGACCGTCGAGGACATCGTCGTCACCGCCCAGAAGCGCGAACAGAGCCTGCAGAGCGTGCCGGTGGCGGTGACCGCCTATACCGGCGAGACCATGCGCGAGCTGGGCGTCCAGTCGAGCGCCGACGTCGCCCGGGTGGTGCCGAACGTCGAGATCGGCCTGCCGGGCGGGGAGGGCAACCAGCCGCTGATCTACATCCGCGGCGTCGGCCTTTCCGACACCAGCTCCAACAACGCCGGCCCGAACGGCGTCTATGTCGACGAGGTCTATGTCAGCTCGCCCGGCGCCCAGACCTTCCAGATCTTCGACCTCGAACGCGTCGAGGTGCTGAAGGGCCCGCAGGGCACGCTCTATGGCCGCAACGCCACCGGCGGGGCGATCAACTTCATCTCCGCCAAGCCCCGCGACGAGTTCACGGCCCAGGCCATGGCGTCCTACGGCTCGTTCAACACCCTGACGGGCGAGGCTGCGGTCGGCGGGGCGATCAACGATGCGGTCCGTGTGCGCCTGGCGGCGGCGGGGGCGCGGTCGGACGGCTACATCCGCAACGAGCTGACTGGCGGGCGCGAGAACGGCAAGGGCTACTTCGCCGTGCGCGGCCTGATGGCGGTGGACTTCAGCGACGATCTCGACGCCCTGTTCAGCCTGCATGGCGGACGGGTGGACGTGCGTGCGCCGCAATATCGCAGCCTGGGCGTGCTCGACCCGGCGACCGGCGCGCCGTGCGATGCTGCGGCGATCCGGGCCGGCGTCTGCGGCAACATCCTCGGCTACGTCAATCCGACGAGCTTCTACGCCGGGTCCTATGACCGCAGGGAGCGGCTGGAGGTCGAGAACTGGGGCGCCTCGGCGCGGTTCAACTGGACTCTCGGCGAGATCACCCTGACCTCGATCACCGCCTACGACTACAACGACAAGATCCACCGGGAAGACACCGACGCCAGCCCCCTGGCGCTGATGGCCATCGACTACGGCGTGCGCTCGGAGACCTTCACCCAGGAGGTGCGGCTGTCGGGCAAGGGCGAGCGGACCGACTGGGTGGCCGGCGCCTATTACCTGCACGAGGACCTGAAGCAGAACCAGACCGTCGATCTGTTCCGCGAACTGCGCTTCCTCACGCTGGGCGAGGGCGCCGATCCGGCCGGCGACTTCACCGGCGGGGCGCCGGTGCTGTTCTCCCGCGCGCTGAACGACCAGAAGACCGAGGCCGCGGCCCTGTTCGGCCAGATCGAATATGCGATCCTTCCCGAACTGCGGGCCACCGTCGGCGCGCGCTACAATTACGAGAAGAAGCAGTTCAGCGCCGTCGGCCAGTTCGAGGACGCGGTCATCGGCGGCGTGGCGATCCCCGGCGGCGTGCTGCCGCTCTACGCCTTCGACCAGAGCGCGCGCTTCGAGAACGCCTCGTTCAAGCTGGGCCTGGACTACGACCTGGCCGAACGGGTGATGGTCTATGGCAGCGTCTCGACCGGCTTCAAGAGCGGCGGCTTCAACGGCGGTTTCCTCAGCTTCGATCCGGTGGAAGCGGCCCGCCAGGCCCAGCCCTTCGACGAGGAGACCCTGATCGCCTACGAGGCCGGCTTGAAGTCGACGCTGCTGGAGGGCCGGGTGCGGCTCAACGCGGCGGCCTTCTACTACGATTACAAGGACCTGCAGCTTTATACTCTGGTCAACACCGGGGCCTTGCCGCTGCAACTGCTCGACAACGCGGCCAACGCCACGATCTACGGCGCCGAGGTCGAGCTGGTCGCCAAGCCGGTCCAGCACCTGGACGTGACCATGAACCTCGGCCTGCTCGACACCAAGATCGAGGACTTCGTCAGCGCCGGGGCGAACTTCTCCGGCAACCGCCTGGCGCTGTCGCCGAAGGTGACCTTCAGCGGCGTCGCCAGCTACGAGATTCCGCTCCGGAACACCAGCGCGGCGGTGGTGCTGCAATCGTCGGTCTCCTATCGCAGCAGCCAGTTCTTCTCGGCCGACAACGATCCGCTGCTGTCGCAGGACGGCTACTGGCTGGTCGGCGGGCGGATCGCCCTGCGGTCGGACGACGGACGCTGGGAAGCTGCGGTGTTCGGGCGCAACCTGACGGCCGAGCGCTATGTGAACTATGCTGTAGACCTCTCGGACTTCGGCTTCATCGAGCAGAACATCGGCGAGCCGCGGATGTTCGGCCTCGAATTCAAGGTGGCGTACTGACCATGCGGACCCTGACCGTGCGGACCCTGGCCATAGTGTCGTCGGCGCTCGTCCTGGCCGCCTGCCAGGGCCAGCCGCCGGCCAAGCCGATCACGCCGGAGGAGAGCGCGGCCCTGAAGCCGGCCGACGCCCGGCTGGCGGGGCTCTACGAACAGGCCTGCAAGTCCTGTCATACGGTGGCCGACACCGGCGCGCCGCTGACCGGCGACCGCGTCCAGTGGGACGTGCGCTGGAAGAAGGGCGAGGCCGAACTGGTGAACAGCGCGATCAACGGGCTGGGCGGCATGCCTGCGGGCGGCCAGTGCTTCGCCTGCTCGCCGGACGACTACAAGGCGCTGATCGCCTTCATGGCTGGGAGGGAATGATGTCCAAGGTCTCCAGACGGGCGATGCTGGCGGGCGCCGGCGTGGCCGGCGTAGCGGTCCTCGGCGCCGGCGGCCTGGCGGGCCGGCGGATGTGGCTCGACCGCGAGCCGGCGGCCTTGCCGGCCCAGGACGCCCAGGGCCGGCTGCTGTGGCGCAACTGGTCGGGCGTGGCGCACGCCTATCCCGCCAGCCGCGCCGCGCCGAAGAGCGAAGGCGAACTGCTCGACATCCTGAAGAGCTCGCCTGGGCCGATCCGGCCGGTGGGGGCGGGGCACTCCTTCACCGCCCTGGCCCCGACCGATGGAACCCTGCTGACCCTCGACGGCATGACCGGCCTTGTCTCGCACGATGCGGCGACCCACCGCGCGGTGGTGCGGGCCGGGACGCGCCTGGCCGAGCTGGGACCGGCCCTGGCCGCTGTCGGCCAGGAGATGATCAACCTGCCCGACATCAACAAGCAGTCGGTTGGCGGGGCCATCGGCACCGGCACCCATGGCACCGGCAGGGGCATCCAGGCGGTCCACGGTTCGGTTGTGGCGCTGCAACTGGCCACCCCGACCGGCGAACTGATCGACTGCGACGCCCAGACCAGGCCCGAGGTGTTCAACGCCGCGCGCGTGGGCCTGGGCGCGTTCGGCGTCGTGACCCAGGTGACCTTGCAGAACCAGCCGCTGGGCCGGGTGGTGAAGCGGACGGCGGTGCGGCCGCTGGACGAGGTGCTGGAGGCGTGGCCGGACCTGACCCGGCGCCATCGCAACGCCGAGTTCTTCGCCGTGCCGTTCACCGGCTACGCCGCGCTGGTCACCCATGACGTCACCGACCAGCCGGTTCGGCCGCGCGGACCCGATCAGGACACCGAGACCTTGATGGCGCTGAAGCAACTGCGCGACCTCTTCGAGTTCGCGCCGTCGCTTCGCCGCAGCATCGCCGAGCGCGAGTTCGGGAAGATTCCGCCGGAAGAGGTGGTCGACGAGGGCTGGAAGCTGCTCTCCAACGAGCGGCCCGTGCGCTTCAACGAGATGGAATACCACCTGCCGATCGAGGCCCAGATTCCGGCGCTGCGAGAGGTGCTGAAGGCCATCGAGACTCAGCGGAACGATGTCTTCTTCCCCATCGAGGCGCGGATCATCGCCGCGGACGACGCCTGGCTCTCGCCGTTCTACGAGCGCGAATGCGGCTCGGTCGCGGTCCACGCCTATTACAAGGACGACTACGACTTCTTCTTCAGCATCATCGAACCGATCTTCCGGCGTCATGGCGGCCGCCCGCACTGGGGCAAGCTGCATTCGCTGAAGGCGCGCGACCTGGCGCAGATCTATCCGCGCTGGCGCGAGGCCGGCGAGGTCCGCCGCGCCCTCGACCCGCAGGGCCGGATGCTGAACGACTATCTGAAGGGAATCTTCCTCGATGGCTGACCAGACCCGTCGCGGCCGCTGGACGCGGCGCGCGGCGTTCATCGGCGGCGGGGCGGCCGTGCTGGGCGGGGCGGCGGTGCTGGCCGCGCGCAAGGGCGACCAGGGCGGCGGGCACGACGCCTATTTCCTGGCCCTCTCGCAGGCCTTGCGTCAGGCGGGGGTCGCCCATCCGGTCCTGGTGATCGACCAGCGCCGGCTGGACCAGAATATCGCCGTCGCGCGCGAGACCTTGGCCCCGAAGTCGCTGCCGTTGCGCGTGGTCGTCAAGTCGTTGCCCTGTCAGGCGCTGATCGACCATGTGGCCACGGGCATGGGGACCGAACGCTTCATGGTCTTCAACGGGGCGATGCTGGAGACCATGGCCGCGCGCCCTGGCGCCGACCTGCTGCTGGGCAAGCCGCTGCCGGCCGCCGAGTTCGCGGAAATCCTGGCCAAGGTCGGTCCGGAGCCGATGGGCCGCATCCAGTGGCTGATCGACACGCCCGAGCGTCTGAAAGCCTATGGCGAGGTCGCCAAGGCGCGGGGCGTTCCGTTGCGCACCAACTTCGAGATCGACATCGGCCTGCACCGCGGCGGCTTTCCCGACGCCCAGGCCCTGGCCGAGGCGCTCGCCCTCGCCGGGGACCTCCCTGGCGTCTCGGTCGACGGCCTGATGGGCTATGACCCGCATGTGCCGAGCATGAGCGACCCGCAGGCCGCCTACGCCCAGTCGCAGGACCGCTACCGCGCGGCCATCGAGGCGTTGCGCAAGGCCGTGGGCGAGCGGCCTCTGACCCTGAACGGCGCCGGCAGCCCGACCTATACGTTCCACGCCAAGGGCACGCTCGCCAATGAGGTCTCGGTCGGGTCGGCCTTCGTCAAGCCCGAGCATTTCGACACGCCCGGCCTGGAGCGCCACGTCCCGGCCGCCTTCATCGCCACCCCGGTGATCAAGGCGCTGGACCGGATGCGGCTGCCTGGCAACGAGTGGCTGTCAGGGCCGCTCAACTTCATGGACCCGAACACCAAACGGGCGTTCTTCATCTATGGCGGCAACTGGCTGGCCAGCCCGCTGTCGCCGCCGGGGCTGGAGTTCAACAGCCTGTTCGGCCGCTCCAGCAACCAGGAACTGCTGACCGGATCGGACAAGGTTTCGCTGAAGGCCGACGATTACGTCTTCCTGCGGCCTTTCCAGAGCGAGGCGCTGTTCCTGCAGTTCGGCGACATCGCGCTGTTCGACGGGGAAAAGATCACCGGCTTCTGGCCGACCTTCGCCGTCTCGGCTTAGGGTGTCTCGACCGCCTGCAAGCCCAAGCAGGTCGAGGTCGTCGTCGAGGCGCCGAGGCTTGGCCGGAGCGCTCCTCTCCGATGGAAGAGCATGGCTGAGGACGCAGCGCCGTTCGAAGGCGCGTACGACTACATCGTGGTCGGGGCCGGTTCGGCCGGCTGCGTGCTGGCCAACCGGCTGTCGCGGGACCCGCGGAACCGGGTGCTGCTGCTGGAGGCGGGGGGCCGCGATGACTGGATGTGGTTCCACGTGCCGGTCGGCTATCTGTTCGCCATCGGCAATCCGCGCTCGGACTGGATGTTCGAGACCGAGGCCGAGCCGGGGCTGAACGGGCGCTCGCTCAAATATCCGCGCGGCAAGGTGATCGGCGGCAGTTCGGCGATCAACGCCATGATCTCCATGCGCGGACAGGCGGCCGACTACGATCACTGGCGCCAACTCGGCCTGACCGGCTGGGGCTGGGACGACGTGCGGCCCATCTTCCGCCGGCTCGACGATCACTTCCTGGGCGAGGGCGAACACCACGGCGTCGGCGGCGAATGGCGGGTCGAGACGCCGCGGGTGCGCTGGGCGGTGCTGGACGCCATAGCCGAGGCCGCCTCGCAGATGGGCGTTCCGCCGACTAACGATTTCAATACCGGCGACAACACCGGCGTCGGCCTGTTCCACGTCAACCAGAAGCGCGGCCTGCGCTGGTCGGCCGCGCGCGGCTTCCTGAAGCCGGCCCTGGCGCGGCCGAACCTGCGCCTGGAAGCCGGGGTGCTGGTCGAGAAGGTGCTGTTCGAGGGCCCCCGCGCCGTCGGTGTGCGGTTCAGGCGGGGCGGCCAGGCCTTCGAGGCGCGGTCGCAGGGCGAGGTGATCCTGGCCGCCGGGGCGATCGGCTCGCCGCAGATCCTGCAGCTTTCCGGCGTCGGCCCGGCCGATTGGCTCGCCGAAGCGGGCGCGCCGGTCCTGGCCGATCGGCCGGGCGTGGGCCGCAACCTGCAAGACCACTTGCAGCAGCGGGCGATCTACAAGGTCCGCGGCGTGAAGACGCTGAACGAGACCTATCACTCACTGGTGGGACGCGGGCTGATGGGGGCGGAATACGCGCTTCTCCGGCGCGGGCCGCTGACCATGGCGCCTTCTCAACTGGGCATCTTCACGATCTCCTCGCCGGAGCACGAGCGGGCGAACATCCAGTTCCATTGCCAGCCGCTGTCGCTGGATCGGTTCGGAGAGCCGCTGCACCGGTTTCCGGCGGTGACGGTCTCGGCCTGCAACCTGCGCCCCACCTCGCGGGGAAGCGTGCGCCTGCG
The DNA here is from genome assembly GCF_041920015.1 of Phenylobacterium sp. GTDB lineage: Bacteria > Pseudomonadota > Alphaproteobacteria > Caulobacterales > Caulobacteraceae > Phenylobacterium. Next base: position 28,444 of record NZ_JAYRST010000018.1, on the reverse strand, counting down.
CTCGCTGGACCCGGCCGCGCCTCCGCGCATCGCGCCGAACTATCTCGCCACGCCGGAAGACCGGCAGGTCGCGGCCGATGCGATCCGCGTGACCCGCCGCCTGATGGCCCAGCCCGCGCTCGCCCGCTTCTCGCCGCAGGAACACTTGCCCGGCCCGGCGGTCGGCGACGACGAGGCGGCCCTGGCGCAAGCCGCCGGCGACATCGGCACGACGATCTTCCATCCGGTGGGAACGGCGAAGATGGGCTTGCCGTCCGACCCCGCCGCCGTGGTCGACGCTCGCCTGCGGGTGATCGGCCTGGAGCGCCTGCGCGTGATCGACGCCTCGGTGATGCCGACCATCACCTCCGGCAACACCAACACTCCCACCATCATGATCGCCGAGCGTGGGGCGGCCATGGTGGTGGAGGACAGCCGCGAAGCTTGATCGCTCGGCGAAACTGGAGATTGGATAAAATACTTTCAGGAGCGTTGTAGGATTAGCCAAGTCTTCTTGGGAGCTTGGCGGAGAAGTCGGCTACGAGCAGGCCCTCGGCGCGACCGCCTCGACACGCGCCTCAACGCTGGCTTCAAGCTCAAGCTCGCCTACGAGATCAAATGGTGACGGCGCGCGCACCAGGTGGAAATTCGGCAGATCAGCGGGGATTTTGAGCGGCTCAGGAATCTGGCGCCATTCTCGAGCCTCACGTCTGAAACGGTTCGGCTGGTTCGAGGTCCACCCCCTTGGCATGCAGCAACTTCCGGCCGTTGTCGGTGAAGATGGCCTGCCTCTGCGCCGCGGTGATCGGGGCGGCGAGGACGTTGTCGATCGTCGGACGGACGCTGGGCATCGGCGCGAAGTCGGAGCCGAAGACGATGCGATCTGCGCCAAGGACGTTCGCCGCCATGGCGATGGCCTGCGGGCCACGGCCGGCGGCGCCGGTGTCGAGCCAGATGCGCTCGAAGCGCGAAGCAGGATCGCTCACACCATATCGTTCGGCCGCCATTGCGACCTGCTCGGCCACGAGGCCGATGACGCCCGAGCCGCCCAGCATGGCCACCTGGACGGTCACGTCCGGGTAGGCGTCGAGGAAGTCGGTGAATGCGAGGGTGATGACGGCGGCGGCGAAATGCCAACTGGTGTCCAGGGCTCCGCGGATCGCTGCGGTGTCGGCGTGCAGGCTGGGGGCGGGCTGACCCGGCACGGTGGCGTGCGCATATCCGGTGTGCAGGTAGATATGGCTCCTGCGCCGCTGCGCCTCTGCGAAGAGCGGCGCGAAAGTCCGCGCGCCGGCCAGGCTCGCCAGGCCGTTGACGGGCAGGGTTCCCCCGATGAGGCCGAGTTCGTCGTGGCCGCGCGCCAGTTCCCGAACGGACCAGGCGATATCCGAGGTCGAGAGCGCCGCCAGTCCGCTGAAACGCCGCGGATGACGTGCGACCAGTTGGCTGAGGTCGTCATTCCAGGCGCGCCATAGCGGCAGGGAGTCCTCGGCTTCCAGGGCTGGATCCACCCCCAGCGTGGTGGGCCAGGAGATCAACTGGTGGGCGACGCCTGCCTTGTCCAGATGGGCCAGCCGCAGGTCGATATCGAACCATTGCGGTCCCAGCGCGAAGGGCGGTCCCGAGACACCAGGGCCGGTGCGTTGCAGGCTCGGCGCGCCGCTTTCGTCGACGATGCGGGGCGCATGGCCACGCGCCTTGAGCCGTTCGACCGAGCGCGGGGAGAACCAGTGGCTATGCAGGTCGATGATCTGGGACATGGATGCTCTCAGGATTGGGGCTTGAGCCGCTGCGGGGATTGCCAGATGGCTTTCAACTCAGGCGTGGCCTGCGCGAGCAGGGCGGCGGCCCGCGGCGGTGGCGGTGGTTCATAGAGCCGGCGCTGCTCGGGGTCGGTCGGGAAGCCGGCGGGCGACGGGGCGCCAGGCATGGTCCCCAAGGCGAAAGCCTCCTTGGCCAGCAAGGCCTGGGCGTCGGGAGTCAGAAGCCAGGCGAGCAGCAGGCGTGCAGCGTGCGGGTGTGCGGGGGCCTTGACGATTCCCTGGCCAAACGGGACCAGCAGCGACAGTTCCGGGTCGAAGCGGATATCCACCGGCGCGCCCTGCTGGCGTTGGCGGGCGAGCGGAGCCAGATAGGCCCAGGCGTTGTAGGCGATGCGGCCCTGGGCGAGGGCGGTGATCGAGCTTTCTGGTCCGCCGCCGCTGCGGCCGAGATCCCGCAGGGCCTGCAGTTGCTCGCGCGACAGCAGGCCCCGCTCGCGCAGGGTGACGATCGCGACGTCCGTGGTGCCGGCGCCGCCGCCCGGACTGACGTATTCGAACTGGTTTTTCAGGCCGGGCGAGAGCAGTTGGTCCAGCGTCCGCGGCGCCTCGGCGGCGGCTGTCCGCCGTCTGTTGTAGGCCAGGCCGAACACCTTGGAATAGGCGTAGTGGACCCGTGCCTGCGGGTCTCTGAACCGCTCGGGCAGGCCGCTTGCGGTCGGCGGCGAATAGGCCTGGAGATAACCCTTGTCGGCGATCGCCTGGATGACGTTGACCGGCTGGGACACGATGTCGGCATAGTGCGCGCCGGTCGCCTTCTCGATATCGAGCCGCTCGGTCACGCCCTGAGGCGAGACGTGCATGTAGGTGACGCGTATGCCCGGGAAGGCCTGCGAGAAGGCGATCCAGACCCGCTGCCATTCGGAGTCGGTCGCGGCCTGATAGAAGACCACGTCCCGCTCCCCGGCGGCCAGCGCCTGGGCGTAGAGGTCGCGCAGCGCGGTCTGCTCGGCGGCCGTCCCGCTCAGCGCGCGGGTCGGCGCGCCCGGCGCGGCCGAGAGCGCCTCGCCCTGATGCGCGCCCCAGGCGACGAGGCCGCCGGCGGCCAGGGCGGCGGCGGCGATGCGAAGGCTGTAGGGAAGCCGCATCAGGCCGCCCGCTGTTCGGACGCCGAGGGAACCTCCGTCCGCGGCATGGCCACGAGCTGTCCCGGCCGCGCGGCGATCTTGACGGTCGCGCCCAACAGATCGCGGTCGCGCTCGCGGCCCAGGCCCCATACGCCCAGCGGCGCCTGCGCCGAGATGCTTGTTCCGCCGACGGCGACGACGCCCACATAGTGATCGCCGGCATAGGTCAGAGACTGGAGCCGGCCGGAAAGGCCGTTTCCCTCGGTCGTGGCGGGCAGCAAGCTCAGTCCCTGAGCGCGGACCGCGAGGGTCGCAGCCTGGCCGGCGGCCAGTGGCTGAGGCGTGCGTGCAGGGAGCTCGACTCCGAGCGCTTCGATCCAGATCAGCGCCTCGTCGCCAGCCTGACGAACGACGCGGCCGTCCAGGATGTTTTCGAAGCCGACGAAGGCTGCGGTGAACGGCGTGCGGGGGCTGAGGAAGATATCCGCCGCCGTTCCGATCTGCTCGATGTGTCCCCCGTTCATCACCGCCACGCGGTCGGCCAGCGCCATGGCTTCGGCGTGGTCGTGGGTGACGTAGACGGCGGTGAAGCGGGTTTCGCCGTGGATGGCGCGAAGATCCTGACGCAGGCGTGCGCGAAGCTGAGCGTCGAGGTTGGAAAGCGGTTCGTCGAACAGCAACAGGCGCGGTTTGGCCACCAGGGCGCGGGCCAGGGCGACACGCTGTTGCTGGCCGCCGGAAAGCTCGCCTGGAAAGCGCCGCTCGTAGCCGCTCAGCCCGACCAGTTCGAGCGCCGCCCCGACGCCGCGGCGGATATGGTCTCCGCGTGCGCCGCGGACCTTGAGCGGGTAGCCGACGTTCTGCGCCACATCCATGTGGGGCCAAAGGGCGTAGCTCTGGAAGACCATGCCGACGTCGCGCCGCTCCGGCGGAACGAAGAGGCCGCGCGCCGCATCGGCCACCAGATCGCCGCCGATGGCGATCGATCCTCCATCGGGCTCTTCCAGCCCGCCCACGCAACGAAGGGTGGTGGTCTTGCCGCAACCGGACGGTCCCAGCAGGACGAAGAGTTCGCCGTCGTCGATATGCAGGTCGAGATTGTTGACCGCTCGCACGCTCTGGCCGAAGCGCTTGCGGACGTCGTGCAGGATGACTTCGCTCATGAGGCGCTTTCCTGGTTGGGTTGGAAGGCTGTGCGGGGTCGCGCCAGTCGGGGCGACAGGCTGCGGGCCAGCCACAGAACGGCCTGGCCGGCGGCCCAGATCGCCAGGGCGGCGAGCAGCAGCAGGATGAGCAGGGCGGCCGCCTGGCCGAAGTCGCCGGAGCCCTGCATGTTGTAGGCGACCACGGCCACGGTGTTGAGGCCCGGAGACTTCAGCAGCAGCGGCACTTCCAGATTGCCGGCGACCATCAGGGCGGTCAGGAACCAGGCTGCTACGAAACTGGGTGCGGCCAGGACCAGCACGATCTCGAAGAAGCCCTGGCTGGGCGAAGCTCCGCCGATGCGCGCAGCCTCGAACAGCGCCGGCGAGATCTGGGAAAGCGCCGCCGAAGCGATCTGGCTGGCGAGCGGCGTCGCCACCACGATCAGCGCCAGGATCACCAGCCAGATCGAGCCGTAGAGCTGGTGGAAGGCGGGGATGCTGAGCCAGGCCCAGGAGATGGCCACCGCCGTGACCACTCCGGGCATCGCCATCGGGATCAGCAGGCTGAAGCGCGCGGCCACCGAGGCCCCGCGTCCCAGGCCCTGGACCACATGGGCCGTGGCGAAGGCGAAGGTTGCGGTCGCGCCGCCGACGATCAGCGCGAGAATGGCGGTGACGCGCACCGCTTCCAGCACGCGCGGCCATTGCAGCACCTCGGCATAGCGCCGAAGCGAAAAGCCGTCATAGACGCCTGGGAACGGCTGAAGCGACGTCACGATCAGGGCGGCGCCTGGCAGGACCAGGGCGATCAGCAGATAGGCCGCGATGAATAGGCCGAGAGTAGGCCCGGCCTGGCGCAGGCGGAACGGGCGGGCGCTGCGGCCCTTGCCCGCCACCGAGACGAATCCGCGCCGGCCGAGATAGCTCTGCTGAACGAGGTAGAGGCTGGCCACCGCTGCGACGAAGACCGTCGAAAGCACGCTGGCCTGGGCGTACTGCGGCTCGGCCGCGCCGCCCACCATGTTCATCAGCAGGGTCGAGATCACCACGATCCGTTGCGACGCGCCGAGGATGAGCACCGGGTCGAACACCTGCAGGCCGGCGACCACGCCCAGCAGGATCGCGCTGGTGAGCGCAGGCGCCAGGCTGGGGAGATTGATCGAAAAGAAGGTCCGCACCGGGCCGGCGCCGGCGATGTAGGCCGCCTCGTCCTGGGCTGCGTCCAGCGCGCGGAAGGCGCCGAGCAGGAAGAGATAGGTGATCGCTGTCTTCTTCAGGATCAGCACGGTGTAGACGCCGGCCCAGCCTTCGGCCGCCAGCCAGGGCGTCTCAAGCTCGAAGGCCGCACGGAGCGCATCGTTCAGCAGCCCGCTGTAGGGATTGGCCAGGGCCGTGAAGGCGATGGCGTAGAATACCGCCGGCGTGACCACGACCAGCGCCATGGCCGGAGTGATCAGCCGGCGAAGCGGCGCATCGGTACGCTCGGAAAGGAAAGCCAGGGAGGCGGCCAACGCCGTGGCCGCGGCGGTGGAGATCAGGGCGATCTTCACCGAGTTGAGGATAGCCGTGAGCGTGCCGGGATTGCGGAAGGTCTGCGCCCACGCCTCAAGGGTCCAGACGCCCGGCAGGAAGGGCGAGGTGCTGCGGAACGAGCCCGCCACCAGCATGGCCAGCGGCCAGACGAACAGCAGGATGAGCAACAGGACCAGCGGCGACAGCCGCCCGGCCCGCCGCGCCTGCAATGGCGACAGGTTTCCGCCGGCGAGCTTCGAGAAACCTGTCGCCGCGCGGGCCGCCAATGAGGTGGCGCGGGCCGGCTGGCCGGGGGCTCGCAGCCGCGAGGCCGGGGCAAGGGTGACCTCGACCATGGATCAGAACTCGTGGCTGACGCGCACGTAGTAGAAGGCCCCGCTGGCCCCCTCCGGCGCGATGAAGCCGAAACGGTTGATTCCGTTCACACGGTTGGCGGTGATGAACTCCTCGGGATACTGGTCGAAGAGATTGTTCGCGCCGATGTAGGCCCGCGTCTGCTCCGAGAGGGCGTAGGACGCCTCGGCATGGACGATCCATTGGGCGGAATAGGTCTGGTCGTTGGCCGGATTGGTCGGGTGGAAATAGGTGTAGGCGCCGTAGCGGATGGCGTTGACGTCCAGGCTCCACCTGTCGGCGCCGTAGCGGGCGCCCAGCACGGCCTTGTACTCGGGAACGCCGCCCTGCAGGTCGTTGATGGCGCCGCGGGTGAACAGGGTCGCGCCGCCTATGCCGGTCTTGATGTTGGCGACCTTGGTGTCGAACGTCGAATAGGCTGCCGAGAGGTCGAGGCGCCCGTCGCCCAGGTCGAAATGCTGGCGCGCGACGATGTCGACGCCCTTGGTCTCGACGTCGACCCCGTTGGTGTAGAAGCTGACCGCCGTGATTTCCGGCGTGCCGGCCGCGGCGGTGGCGGCGTTGACATAGGCCCCGGTCAGACCGTTGCCCGCGGCGCCCGCCGCCAGCAGGATCAGTCCGTCGATCTTGATCCGATAGGCGTCGAGGGTCACCGAGGTGGATGGCGTGGGCCGCCACACGAGGCCAGCCGACAGGTTCTGAGAGGTCTCCGCATCGAGCGGCCCGCCGCCCAGTTGCGGGATGATGGGATTTTCCGGCTGGTATCTGCGGGTGCGGGTGGTCGGCAGGATCGAGCCCGAGAAGCTGAAGGTGCCTGACGACGTGGTCACCTGTTGGCCGAGTTGGCCCAGGCTGGGGGCGCGATAGCCGCTGCTGACCGCGGCCCGGATGGCGAACTGATCTGTGAAGTCGTAGCGTGCGGAAAGCTTGCCCGTAGTGGTCGAGCCGAAGTCCGAATAGTCCTCGAACCGCACCGCGCCGCCGAACCGCAGCTTCGGCGTGACCACGAGGTCGGCGGCGATGTAGCCGCCGAACACGTCCCGATCGTAGGAGCCGAGATCCTCGGGATTCAGGCCGGCGATATCGGTCGCGCCCCAGCGCGTGGGCTTGCCGGCATTGGGGCCGTCCAGGATCGCAACGCCGCCGTTGCCGTAGGATTGCAGTTCGCCCGGGGTCTTGGCGGTCCAATCCTCGCGCCGATAGGCGATCCCTGCGCTGAGGGCGATGGGTTCGGCGAGGACGTCGACCGTCAGGTTCTTCTGGTAGTCCAGGCCGATATTGGTCTGCGAGGCCTCGAAGGCGCCGTTGTAGAAGTCCTTCTTGCTGGCGAGGCCGAAGCTGGGCGAGACGCTGTTGTGCAGATAGCTCTCGACGCGATTGTCGCCATAGCTGACCGACAGGTCGAACTGGCCGTAGCTCCCAGCATCGTACTGAAGCCCGGCCGTCGCCGAACGGTCGCGCAGCCGCACGTCGGTGATCGGCTGGAAACCTTCGGGATAGAAGGCCCGGACGTTGAAGTCCGACGACGGGGTTTGGGGATTGACGCCGTTATAGGTCCGGGTGCGCGCGTAGTTGGCGAAGCCGTAGGCGCGCAGGGCGTCGGTGAGGTCGACGGCGCCCTTGGCCAGGAACGCGGAGTGTTCGATGTCGCTGTTGCCCCAGCGGCCTACGTGGCCGCGCTCGGCGGTCGCCTCGCGGGGATCCCAGAAGGTTCCAGCCGGCAAGGTCGCGGTCGGATCGTAGTTGGCGGGCGCATTGGCCGGCGCCACCGGCTGCCCCGCGGCGTCGATCAGCCAGTAACGGCGTCGGATGTCGGCGCCTGAACGGTCGGTTCCATCGCGCTTCGACCAGTCGCCGCTGAGGTTCAGATAGCCGTTGCGGGGAAGACGGACGCCCCACCAGCCGTTGATCGAGCGGGTCAGGCCGTCGCCCGCCGAATACTGGCCGAGCTCGGCGGTGACTTGTCCGCCCTCTGCGTCCTCTCGAAGCACCAGGTTGAGCACGCCGGCGATGGCGTCCGACCCGTATTGCGCCGAGGCGCCGTCCCTCAGCACCTCGATCCGGCTGATCGCCGAGGCGGGGAGGGTGTTGATGTCGACATAGTTCGCGCCCGGATACGGGTCGGCGCCGCTGACCTGGGCCGAGGCGTAGCGGCGCTTACCGTCCACCAGCACCAGCGTCAGGTTGGGCGAGAGGCCGCGCAGCGAGGCCGAACGGATGCCGCTGGAGCCCTTGGAGGCGTTCTGGCCCTGCGGGAAGTTGAACGAGGGCAGGGTGCGCTGCAGCGCCTGGTTCAGCACCACCCCGCCGGTCTTCTCCAGGGTCTCCGCTCCCACGACGTCCACCGGGACGGGACTTTCAAGGGCGGCGGTGGCGCGGCTGTTGCCGATCACTACCAGTTCTTCGACCGCCGCGTCGGCCAGAACCGCCGCTGCGGCGGCGCTGGCGGGTTGGGCGTGGGCGGCGAGCGCCAAGGCGTAGCTCGATACGCCCGCACCTAGGGCGGTCATGGTGCGCGTAGGGATCATGGGGTCGTGCAGCCCGGCCGGTTGCGGCCGCCTTCTCATCTCGAAAACAGGAAGGCTGGCTATAAATCCTATAAATCAGATAGGAATAATGGAATATCTACGAAACCAGTTAGATTTTCTCGCCTTGGCTTGGGCGTCGCCAGGGCGTTGGTTCTGGCCAGATCGTAAGTTTCAGCCGGAGATGAAAATGTCGGAAATCCCAAGCCCCATTGGGGAAATCGCAGCCTATCACTGCCATATCTACTTCCAGCCCGAGACCCGTCACATCGCAGTCCGGTTGAACGAGGAACTGCAGGACCGCTTCAAAATCTGGGACTATCGCTGGCTGGACGAGACCAACGGCCTGCACCCTACGGCCATGTTTCGCTTCGCCTTCCCGAAAGACGATTTCCAGGCCTTCGTGGAATGGATTCTGCGTGAGCGGGAGGGGCTTTCAGTGCTGGTCCACGCCATCACCGGCGACGACTATGTCGATCACTCGTATCTCACCCTCTGGCTCGGCAAGCAGCTGGAGCTCGGCCTGGATAGAATGAAGGCGGTGCGGGACGCCCGGCTGGCCGCGGGAGAGGCTCTGGACTCGCGAGTGCTCGTCACCGCGACCGCGATCGAGGAGGCGGGCAAGGTGCGATACCAGCCCGGCGACGATCCCTATCGCGGCGTCATCGGCGCCTCCCAGCCGCTCGGATGGGGCGAGAGAACCGCCTAAGGGGCCAAGGGGGCGGGTGGTCGCGTTCGCCGCGGACCGTAGCGGAGTAGGGGCGCGGTGTCGTCGGGCAGGCCGATGGTGCAGAGCACCGCCGTGACGTCCTCTTGAGCGATATCTTCGAAGGCCTGAAGGGAGATTAGGTTCGTCCTGCAGAACAGGCCTTAATCGCAGGGTTCCCAAAAAGTATTTTCACAATCTTCTTGCGGATCGACTGGCAAAGCGTCATCTTGGAGAAATCAAATATCGCTTAGGCTCGCCTGGCGCTTTTGTCGAAATTGAATATTTCGGCCGCGCACTAGCACTCGACCCTCTCCGAAAATTTGACCTCATCGCCTATTTTGGGCGTGAGAACTCATGTCCGGAAGGGACAATCATGCAAATCGGCACAGTTAAGTGGTTTAATGGCCAAAAAGGCTTCGGCTTCATCCAGCCTGACCAAGGCGGCGGCGACGTGTTCGTCCATATCTCCGCGGTGGAGCGCGCCGGCATGGCCTCGCTTCACGAAGGTCAGAAGCTCTCCTTCGAACTGGAGCGCGACAGCCGCAGCGGCAAGACCTCGGCCGGCCAACTGCAGGCCGCCTGACGCGCGATGCGGCGGCGCGCCAGTGGCGCGCCGCCATATCCGCGCCTGCATCCTGAGGCGTCGTAGAACCATGGAAACCCCGGCTGAGATCAGAGAACGCTGGCGCTACCTTCGGGACCTGCTGATCGAACAGCTTGGCCGCTTCGAAAGCGGTGCGCTCCAGATGCATTCCAACGATGAGAACGTGAGCCTGGGCGCAATCGCCACGATCAAGCGTCAGATCGAAGATTTCGACACGCTGATCACCCGGAGCGAGGCCCGCGATCCGTGAACATGGCCGCGCAGGGCCGCACCCTGGCGGAAGTAGACATTAGACGAGATGAATTACAGATACCAAGACGGGGGCGACGCCCCCCTGCGGCAGGCTATCGCGAGAAATCCGGCCGCCGATCTTCACCAACTCCATCAATCCGATCCGGCCTTGCGGGCGATGTCCTTGGACCATCTCGCCTTGCGGATCGACCGGTTGAGAAACAACCAGACCTTCGCGGTGCGGAAGTAGCGCGCGGCGAACCCAGAGCATTTTCCGCCGAAGTGGACGCCGGTTCGGCGCAGAAAATGCTCTAAATTCAAACAGTCTTGAGCGTGATCCGATCCCATCGGAACGGATAACGCTCTCAGGAGCTACGGATGACCAAGGGCGAACTCAAGGCGCAGGAATACCGCACCAGAGCCGAAGACGCCTTGGCTTCGGCTGAGGCCACGAGCCTTGCACGTGTCCAGGAACAGCGCCGCCGCGCCGCGGCTGTCTGGACCGGCATGGCTGAAGCCGAGGAGCGGCGGGCCCAGGATGCACAGGCCCGCAGCGCCCATGCTCTCCACTTGTCCCAGGCCCGCTCCGCCTGAAAGTCTGAAACAAGCTGCGGATCGGCGGCGGGCGAGCGCCAGCGGCGCGCCAAGCTTAAGACGTCGGCAGTCTTGGCGTTTGGGCGGCGATCATCGCTCACCTTGTTATTTCCTCTGTTCTCGAGGACGAGAGTCACACCTCTGGAACGTCAGGACTTGGGAGCTGGGCGGCTCTCGGAGAGCCGTAGGTGCGCGATCGGGCTAGCCTAAGGCGCGGACTTCTGAGGGGTATTCGCGGGGAGGGAATTCACCCCGCCTTGACGGGGGAATGAATGGTCGGAGTGGCAGGATTTGAACCTGCGACCCCCGCGTCCCGAACGCGGTGCTCTACCAGACTGAGCCACACTCCGACTTGGGAGGGCGCCTTATAGAGGCAACCGAACGGCCCTGCAAGCGGGCCTGAGACACCTTTTTTGGGGTGTTGCATCCGGCGATCTGCTGAGCTATCTCCACGCCCTCGCCGCGGGGGACATGCTCTCCCGAGCCGTTCCTGCTGGGGAATGGTGTAATGGTAACACTGCGGTTTTTGGTACCGTCATTCTAGGTTCGAGTCCTAGTTCCCCAGCCAAACGCTTCTAAGCGTTTGAATCGACAGAAAACCTCGTAAAATCAGCCCTTCGTTAGGCGCGCAGTCACAAAAGGCTGTCACAAAATGCGCCTGATGAAGCACGTCGATCAGAGGGGCGGAATCTACCGCGTCCGCATGGTGATCCCGCCTGCGGCCCGCCATGCCTTCCCCGACCTTCCAGCGTCGGGGGACTACGCCGTCAGCCTCGGGACGCGCGACGAGGCCGTGGCGTTCCTGAAGGCGCCGCCGATCATCGCCGACCTCAAGCGGCGCATCGCCGCCGCCCTTCAAACGACTGCCTCGCCGGTCGTGCAGCCCGCTCCGGCGATCTACCGTCCTGCGGAGGTTCAGGCCGCTATCGAGCGATGGCGCGTGACCGCAATCAACGCCGCCGAAGCTGACCACTTCAGCGGCGCGGCGCCGGTGATCCCCATGTTCGGGGACGAGGCTATGGCGATCAGCGACTTGCGCCACAAGCTGGCCAGCGAAACCACCTTCGACCAGATCGCCGACTTTGAAGACCGGATGCGCGGCGCATTGGCCCGCGAGGGCGTGGACGTGCCCGCCGGTCACCCGCTGCTTGAGCAACCTGCGGCGCGGGCGTGGTTCGGCAAGGCGTGGGCGAGCGTCGAACGCCTTACCGAACAGTTCCGGCTGGGGGTGTTCAAGGAGTGGCCAGAGGAAGGGGCGCGGGAGGCCCCACAGCCGCCTTTGGCGCCGGCGCCCAGCCAAACCGCCTCCGTCACCATGAAGGCCCTCCTAGACCGCTATATCGCGGCCAAGAAACCCAAGAGCGAAGATGATCTTCGCTACCATTGGCGGCGGCTGGTCGAGCGCGTCGGCGACGTGGATGCTCAGGCCGTCACGCCCGACGCGCTGGAAGCCTTCCTGATCGACCTGCGCCGGTTTCCGAAGACCCGCCGACTGGACATCACCAAGCTCGGCTTCGACGAGATTTTGGCGAAGCACGGCGACGTGGCCCCGCCCATCGCAGAGCCGACCGTCTGGAAGCACTTTGTGAGCTACGGGCAGGTGTTCGGCTACGCCCAGACCATGCGGCTGATCCCCTTCAACCCCGTCGCCGCCGTGATGCCGTCCAAGCCAAAGCCGACGAAGGAGGTTCGGGCCTACACGCCCGACGAGATCGCCGACCTGTTCGCCAAGCCGATGTTCACCGGCTGCGCGAAGACGCACAACCGCAAGGGCGATCTGCACGGCTACCGCGCCGATCCCGGCGCCGTCGTCCTGAAGGATGGCCGGTATTGGATGCCGATCCTCAACCTGTTCCACGGCAACCGGATGGAGGAATGGGGCGGGGCGAAGGTCGCCGACATCAAGCGCGAGGACGAGATCGACTATCTCGACCTGACGCAGCGCACACTGAAGAACGGCACAGCGAACCGCCTCCTGCCGATCCATCCGAAGCTCATTGACCTCGGCTTCCTCGATCACGTCGCCGAACGTCGCGCCGCCGGGGATGTGTATCTGTTCCCCGAGTTCCCCCATGACACCAGTGAGGCGGATGACCCGGAAGCCTCCACCCGCCAGTTCACCAAGTGGTGGGGGCTATGGTCGGACGCGAACGGCTTTCCCGATCCGACCGTCAACTTCCACAGCTTCCGGCACACGTTCAAGCGCGCCTGCCGGGGCAAGATCACCGAAGAGATCAGCGATCTGATCACCGGCCACAAAGGCGTGGGCGGGGCCGGGCGCGGCTACGGCAAGGGTGTCGATCTGGCGGTGTTGGCCGAGGCGATCAAGCTGGTCGAGTTTCCGACGTTCAAGCTGACGGCAGTTCGATCCTCAGCGTCCTGAAGCGTTCTGTGAATCCCTTAAGATATGCGTTCGGACTGCCACAATCCGATGCCTAATATCTTCAATATCAAATAATAGATCGCCGCCACCCGGTCTATATTGCGCCAACGCATCGATCACTTCTTGAACGAGCGCGTCGTTCGGGAACTCAGCATCGAGCAAGCTCTCAAGGCGGTTCGCCGCAAGAATACCGGAGTCCTCACCCGACAGAAAACGGTCGAGATGAGCCGCAATCGATATGGCTCGCCAGTTGGCGGATCGGACTTCGACATCGGTCGCCGGTTTCGTCTTATGCTCGATCTTTAAGGCATTCCCAGCAAGAGGAGCTTTCGGCGAGTCCCACTGGGATTCGCACTCGTCACACATCAAAAGAAGTGCCCCCGTATCGCATCGTGAAACGGGCCAAAGTTCGCCTTGCCTGCACAAAGGACACTCGCCGAACGAAAAGTGGTTCATTTCTGTCCCTCGCCCATATGAGCGGAGCTTAGCCGAAGCAGCTTGATTGGTTAGCTCAGTTATAGACATGGCTTCGCCAATCCCTCGCCCATATGAGCGGAGCTTAGCCGAAGCAGCTTGATTGGTTAGCTCAGTTATAGACATGGCTTCGCCAATCCCTCGCCCATATGAGCGGAGCTTAGCCGAAGCAGCTTGATTGGTTAGCTC